>NZ_JBVKBN010000004.1:0-160328 GCF_055657065.1 Streptomyces sp. NPDC110618
AAGAACGAGCGCGTATCGCGTGTGACTTACCTGACCCGCGAGGCGGCCCGGCAGGACATCACCCGCTACATCGAATTCTGGTACAATCGCAAACGACTCCATTCGGCCGTGGGTTACCGCCCTCCGCGCGAAGTCCACGCCGAGTACGAGAAGTTGCGAATCGCCGCATGAAATAGACGGTCAGAAGCCTGTCCGGAAAACGTGAGGCCCCTCACACCCAGGTGGGCAGGTTCACCGTGGACCGGGCCGCGGGCTTCAGCTCGACCTCGGTCGCGGGAACGTTGATCTTGTCGTAGGCGTAGGCGGCGAGGACGTCGGGGGTGGGCGCGTGATCGTCGTCGGGCAGGGTGTTGGCGTCCTGCCAGAACAGGTTGCGCTCGCAGTCGTACGACCTTGGGTCGTTCTCCCGGTCCTTGTTGATCACCCCGCGCCAGAACATGCCGCCCTGGCCCAGGTTGTAGTCCTCGTACCCCTCTCCGTCGATCTGGGCCTTGCCCTTCTCGTAGTGGTCCACCATCAGCTGCTCTCCCCAGCTGAGCGTGGGAGTGACCGGTACCAGGTCGCCGCCGGCTTTGAGCCGTTCGACGGCGTCCTTGAGATGCTGAGGCGTGGCGACGGGCTCGTACCAGCACGCCGGGGGCTCCCAGTCGGGGTCCACGGGTGCGAGCGGTTTGACGGAGTTGCCGGACTTGCCGCCGCCGACCTGAGTGACCTTGATGCGGGTGGTCGTCGCAGACGCCGTGAGGGTGCTTCCGGACGCGCTGCCTGAGGGGCCGCCGGTCGGCGGTGCCTGGCTGTCGTTGCCACCAATGGCGTGCGCCGTCGTGCAGGACAGGGCGAGGGTTGTGACGGTGGCTGCCAGGAGCGTGCATGCCTTGGCCGGGAAGCGCATCAACGGCACGCCCCGGGGACGGTCGTCAGGGAGACGGTCTTCCATACACCCTGAGCGTTCTCGTGCAGGCGGACGCGGTACTGGATCAGCGATTCGGGCTTGTCCGGTGTGCTGACGACCTTGCCGGTCTTGCGGTTCTTCGTGGAGGCCTTCCGTTCGTCGACGCAGTAGAACAGCACGCCGGAACCGGTGTCGTTGATGTGGACCTGGGCGTCGAAGACCCTCACCGTGCCGACGAGGCTATCGTCCTCATCGGTGAACTGTCTGATCCACTTGCGAGCACTGTCCAGCGTGGCGTCCGAGTTGTAGAAGGCGACCGCCTCCGACTCCGGCTTCCCCTCGATGATCGCCGCGTACTTGGAACGCAGCTCCTCACGGCCGTCGTTCAGGATGGCCTGCAGTTTGGGATCGCTCTTCGTCCACCCCTCGAACTCCGCCTGGAACTCATCGGGCAGCGTGATTTCGGGCCGCTTCGCACCCCCCTGTGCTGCCGATGCGGAAGGGCTCGCCGAGGCTGTGTTGCCGCCCTTGTCCGCTCCCTTGATGCCGTCCGAGGACGAGTCGTCGTCGCTCCCGCAGGCGGACAACGACAGAGCTGCTGCAACGGCCAGTGCGGTGGCTGACGGCAAGGTGTGGCGGCGTTTCACGGACGACTCCCGGTGGGGCGAGAATTCTCAAGTGTTGCCAACGCTATCGAGAGAAGCTTGGGTGACACCAACCGGGTTTGCGTAGAACGCGCTCTCCTGAACTGGGCGAAGCGGCAGACAAGTTGCGGGAAGTTCAGGGCTTCAGCGTGCTGTGTTTCGAATCGCAACCGATGCTGTGATCAGAGCCATACGGTCTGAAGTCACCGTGGCCTGGCGGCCTCGGACAGCCCTACAACCTTCGGCCGTCTCCGTGAGTCTCCTCCTCGCCAATCTTTGATCATCGCAGGAGACGCATGTTCACGCGCAGAACCGTGCGCCTGGCGCTCGCCACGGCCACCGCCGCTTCCCTCACCGGCGGGATGCTCGCCCTCTCTACGGGCACCGCGCAGGCGGCCACCCCGGCGAAGTACGCGGACGACTTCAACGGCGACGGGTACCGCGACTTCGCCCAGGCCTCTCCCGACGGCAAGGTCGTCGTCACGTACGGCACCTCCAAGGGGCCCGGCACCAAGACCAAGACCTTCACCCAGGCCACCGCCGGTGTCCCCGGCACCGCGGGCGACGCCGGCGGGTACGTCGACGCCTTCGGTGACGACGTCGCCGCCGCCGACTTCAACCGCGACGGTTACGCCGACCTCGCCGTCGCCGACTTCACCGAGAAGGTCAGCGGCAAGGTGTCCTCCGGCGCTGTCACCATCCTCTGGGGCTCCAAGTCCGGGCTCACCGGCACCGGTGCCGTCCGGCTCAAGGTCACCGCCGGCTCCCACCGTGCCTTCGGCAAGCAGATCGAGGCCGGTGACTTCAATGGCGACGGCAAGACCGACCTCGCCGTCGCCAACGGCAACGACACCGTCTACATCTACCGCGGCGGCTTCAGCAAGTCCGGTACCACCGGCTCGGTCACCAAGCTCACGACCCCGGCCCTCCTCGAACCGGCCGCCCTGGTCTCCGGCAAGGTCACCAAGGACAAGGCCGCCGACCTCTTCCTCGTCGGCGCGGGCTACCACAACAACAGGGCGACCTCGGACGTCTGGTTCATTCGCGGCGGCTCCACCATCAAGTCGGGCAAGGTCACCACCTTCAACAGCACCAGCCCGAACTACCGCGCTTCCGGAGTCGTCGCCGACTTCGACAAGGACGGATACGGCGACCTCGCCATCGGCGACCTGGAGTACAACAAGGCGGCCGGTTCCGTCGTCGTCTGGCGCGGCGGCAGCACCGGCCCCACCACCAAGTACCGCCTCAGCCAGTCCACTTCCGGCGTCGCCACCGCCGCCACCAAGGGCGACGGCTTCGGCTACGGCCTCTCCGCCGCCGACACCAACGGCGACGGCTACCCCGACCTCGCCGTCGGCGTCCCCTGGGAGACCGTCGGCGGCAAGGAGGCAGCCGGTGGCGTCCACATCCTCCGCGGCAGCAAGTCCGGGCTCACCGGCAGCAAGTCCCAGTGGTTCACCCGGTCCACCGCCGGTGTCCCCGGCAGTGTGACCGAGTACGGCATGTTCGGTGAGCTCGTCCGCCTCCGCGACATCGACCGCGACGGGGACAAGGACCTGCTGGTGTCGTCCAACTACTACAGCCCGAGCGTGCTGCTGCCGGGGACCAGCGGGGGCGTGACCGCGACCGGCGCCTACGAGGTCAACGTCGTGGCGTCGTTCCAGCCGTAGCCCAACTCCGAGTCCAGGAAAGCGGACCAGGCGGCGGGGGCGAGGGTGACTCGGGGGCCCGTGGGGTTCTTGGAGTCGCGGACGTGGATGTCGGTCACTCCTTGAGCGACCTCTACGCACTCGCCGCCCTCGCCGTCGCTGTAGCTGGACTTGCGCCAGGCGTAGGCGACTTCGAGGCACTCGCCGCCCTCGCCGCTGCTGTAGCTGGACTTGAACCAAGTGAGCTTGCCCGTCATAGCTCCTCCAGCTTGCTCTCGATCAACTTCCTTGTCTCCGCGGGGGAGAGTGCCATTGCTCGCATGATCCCATAGCGGTCCGCGATCTTCCTGACCTCTTCGGGATCGACGATCAACCGTGGATGCCCCTGAGTTTCGGTGTACGCCACCTGCCCGTGCCCCTTGGGCGTCAGCAGGTTGAACGCGCTGTCCAGGTTGGGGTGTTCCTCCATCGTCGTAGGCATCACTTGGATCTCAACGTTCTGCATCTGACCGACCTGGAGGATGCGCCGAAGCTGTTCCGCGTGCACACGCCGCCCGCCGATGGGCCGGTCCAGTACGTGTTCCTCAAGGACGTAGCTGACAATCGGGGCAGGCCAGCGCTCGAAGACCTGCTGCCGTGAGAGTCGGTCCGCGACCCGCTTCTCGATGGTTGCCTCATCGAGGAACGGCCGACGCTTGCCGAAGACCGTCCTCGCGTGCTCCTCGGTCTGCAACAGCCCCGGCACCCCGTTGTTGGCATAGAAGTGCAGCTCAACCGCCTCCGCCTCCAACCCCGCATAGTTCCGGTACCACTCCGGATGCCGAGTCCTCGCCTTCGACATCTCCTCCCTGACCTCGGGGACAACTTCCCTCAACAGGCCCCCGGCGTCGAGGAGTTCTTCGGCCTTCTCCAGGAGGTCGGGCTGTGGGGTCCGTACGCCGCGTTCCATCGCGGAGATGGCGTCGGGGCCGTAGTTCACCAGCGCCCCGAACTCCTTCTGCGTGAGCCCTTTCCGCTCGCGCAGGATCTTCAGTTGCTTGCCGATGACGATGAACAGTCCCGACGTGCCGTTGGTGTCGCTCATGCCGCACCCTCCCGTCCGACAACCCCGCACATGACACTCGACGCAGCCGTACGGACACGGAGCGTCGACGGTTCGCTCCTGGTCAGGGTAGGGAGAAGCCGCCACTCTCGGTGACGTGAACGCCGAAATCATCACCCCCACTGCTGAACTGGCCCGGCGGATCAGCGCCACCCCACGGGGCGCCCGGCTGGCCCGTCATCTGGCCACGCAACAGCTCGGCGTCTGGGGGTTTCCCCATGACAGCCAGGTCAGCGTGACCGTGCAGCACATCGTGGCGGAGTTGGCCGCCAATGCCGTTATTCATGGCCGGGTCCCCGGCCGCGCCTTCGAGCTGCGGCTGATGCTGCTGGCGGAGGACACGCTGCGTATCGAGGTGAGCGATGCGCGGGGCGAACGGAAACTGCGGTACGTGACCGACGTGGAGGGCGAGAACGGGCGAGGGCTGGTCATCGTGACGCTGCTCGCGCGGACCTGGGGCGTCGCGGAGCGGGACGTGGGCAAGACGGTCTGGGCCGAGGTCGGCCTTGACTTCACAAGACCGTCGCGCGACATTCCCACTTCTGACACCTCGTCAGAGTTACCTGTGCCGGGACGCTGGAGCGCCATGCCATGACCAGGAACGCCTCGCCCACCCGCAGACGGGTCCTCACCACCGCCGCCGCCACGACCGCGGCCGTCGCCCTGAGCCAACCGCGCGCCTCCGCCGCCGACTTACCCCTCCTCGGCACCTACGACGTGGTGGTCGTCGGCTCCGGTGCCGCCGGGATGACCGCCGCCCTCACCGCCGCCGGGCACGGCCTGAGCTGCGTGGTCGTGGAGAAGGCGCCGACCTTCGGCGGCTCGGCGGCCCGGTCGGGGGCCGGGATCTGGATACCCAACAACTCCGTGATCCTCGCGGCCGGGGTGCCGGACACCCCGGCGAAGGCCGCCGCCTACCTCGCCGCCGTGGTCGGGCCGGACGTCTCCGCCGAGCGGCAGGCCGCCTTCCTCGGCAACGGGCCCGCCATGCTGTCGTACGTCATGGACCGCAGTCCGCTGCGGTTCCGGTTCATGGAGGGGTACAGCGACTACTACCCGGAGCTTCCGGGGGGTCTGCCGGGCGGGCGGTCGGTCGAGCCCGATCAGCTCGACGGGAACGTCCTCGGCGCCGAACTGGCGCGGCTGAACCCGCCGTACATGCCCGTCCCGGCCGGGATGGTGGTCTTCAGCGCCGACTACAAGTGGCTGACCCTCGCCGCCGTGAACCCCAAGGGTGCCGCCGTGGCCGCCGCCTGTCTCGCGCGGGGCGTGAAGGCGGCGGCGCTGGGGCAGAAGCCGCTGACCATGGGGCAGTCCCTGGCGGCCGGGCTGCGGGCGGGGCTGGCGTCGGCCGGGGTTCCGGTGCGGCTGAACACCCCGCTCACCGACCTCCATGTCGAGGGCGGGACCGTGACCGGTGCCGTGGTCACCCGCGACGGCTCGGCACCCGGTCTCGTCCGGGCCCGCAAGGGCGTGATCATCGGCTCCGGCGGCTTCGAGCACAACGCGGCCATGCGCGCCGCGTACCAGCGCCAGCCGCTCGGCACCGAGTGGACCGTGGGCGCGAAGGAGAACACCGGGGACGGCATCCGCGCGGGCCGGCGCGTGGGCGGTTCGCTGACGCTGATGGACGACGCCTGGTGGGGGCCGGCTATACCGCTGCCCGGGGAGCCGTACTTCTGCCTCGCCGAGCGCACCCTGCCCGGCGGTCTGCTGGTCAACGCCGCGGGCGCCCGGTTCGTCAACGAGGCGGCGCCGTACAGCGACGTCGTGCACACCATGTACGACCAGCACCCGACGAACCCCGCGATCCCGGCCTGGCTGATCGTCGACCAGAACTACCGCAACCGCTACCTCTTCCGGGACGTCGCCCCGACCCTCCCCTTCCCGGACTCCTGGTACTCCTCCGGCGCCGCCCACAAGGCATGGAGCTGGGACGCCCTGGCCCGCTCGATCGGCGTGCCGCCGGCGGCCCTGCGCGCGACCGTGGACCGCTTCAACTCCCAGGCCCTGCGCGGAAAGGACCCCGACCACCACCGCGGCGACAGCGCCTACGACCACTACTACACCGACCCCGCCGTCCTCCCGAACTCCTGCCTCGCCCCGCTCTGGCTGCCCCCGTTCCACGCCTTCCGGATCGTGCCCGGCGACCTCGGCACCAAGGGCGGCCTGCGTACCGACCCTCAGGCGCGGGTGCTGCGCGAGGACGACACGCCGATCCCGGGGCTGTACGCGGCGGGCAACGCCAGCGCGGCCGTCATGGGGCACAGCTACGCGGGCGCGGGCTCCACGATCGGCCCGGCGATGACGTTCGGCTACATCGCGGCCCGGCACATAGCGGCGACCCGCTAGCGGGCTAGTGGCAGTGGCTCTGCCGCCCCAGGGTCTCCACCGGGGTCGCGCCGGGGCGGCTCCACTGCGGTACGGGGCGGCTGGTGGGGCCCCAGGTGGCGGTGCCGTCCGCGTCCGTACGCCAGGACCAGCACGGCACGTCCCCCTCGGGCCAGCCGTCCGGCTTGTCCTCCCATGCCTCGCCGCGGCCGTAGGGGGTCAGGTCGAGCAGGCCGAGGGAGCTGTTCACGCGCTCGTTGCCGCGGCCGGTCGTGGAGTAGGTGACGAAGGCGCGGTCGCCGTCACGCAGGAAGCAGGAGAGGTAGCCCATCTCGCCGCCGACCGGCGGGGGCACGTCCCGTACCGAGTACCAGGGCTGGGTGTAGCCCATGAAGTCGGCGTACGCGGCCACCTCCGGCCACGGGCCGGTGGTCAGGAAGGCGAAGGAGACACCCCGGGCGTTGAGGTACACGGCGTCCTTCAGGTGCCAGGCGGTGGTGGTGCAGCCCTCGCACTGGCCCTGCGGCGGGGCGCCGTCGTACCACATGTGCTGGTAGACGACGAGCTCGTCGCGCCCCTGGAAGAGGTCCAGGAACGGCACCGGCCCCTCGGCCCCGGTCACCTCCACGGTCGCGTCGAACTCCACCATCGGCAGCCGGCGCCGGGCCGCCGCGATCGCGTCGCCCTCACGGGTGTGGGCCTTCTCCCGGACCAGCAGCTCCTCCCGGGCGGCCCGCCAGGTGTCCAGGTCGACGACGGGCGGACGGCCGGGCTGCGGGGTGGTCGTCATGGTGTCCTCCGGGCGGTCTCGTCACGTGGGGCGCCGGTCGCGTGTCGCCCCGGGAGTACAGACCCGGCCGCCCGGCGAAACTCATTGCCGCACGTCGTGAGAGAAAGGCAGGAGCCCCGCCGCCTTGCGGCGCGGGGCTCCTTGGGTACTGCTCTCAGGTCCGGATCAGAGACGGTTGTCTCAGAGCGCGGTGACGTTCTCCGCCTGCGGGCCCTTCGGGCCCTGGGTCACGTCGAAGGAGACCGCCTGGTTCTCCTCCAGCGAACGGAAGCCGTTCGCGTTGATCGCGGAGTAGTGGACGAAGACGTCGGGGCCGCCGCCCTCCTGGGCGATGAAGCCAAAGCCCTTTTCGGCGTTGAACCACTTAACGGTTCCGGTAGCCATAAGCCCTCCTTGGGCTCAAAAGGGTTGCCCTGCTCCAGAACCTGCAAGTGTGAAAGCTAACGCCGCACTGCATACGTCTGAAAACGACTAGAGCCCGCGGTCACATGCTCCGCAGGCTCTGTACTGCAAGGGAAACCAAACTGCAACTTGCGGCGAGCCTAGCACGCAGGCAGCCGAAAGCAATAGAGGTCAAGATCACGTCACCCGGATGTTTGAAGATCCAGAAAATCGGGTTGACGCCGGGGTCGGAGTCTGCAGCGTACTCCTCAGGGTCTAGCCTCGCGATGTGGACAATTCTCGCACCCGGCCGCGCGTCGGCCACATCCAGTTCCTGAACTGCCTGCCCCTGTACTGGGGGCTCGCGAGAACGGGCACGCTCCTCGACTTCGAGCTGACGAAGGACACCCCGGAGAAGCTCAGCGAACAGCTGGTGCAGGGAGATCTCGACATCGGGCCCATCACCCTGGTCGAGTTCCTCAAGAACGCCGACGACCTTGTCGCCTTTCCCGACATCGCTGTCGGCTGCGACGGCCCGGTCATGTCGTGCGTGATCGTCTCGCAGGTCCCGCTGGAGCGGCTGGACGGCGCCCGTGTCGCCCTCGGCTCCACCTCCCGCACCTCCGTGCGCCTGGCCCAGCTCCTGCTGGCCGACCGCTTCGGGGTACGGCCGGACTACTACACGTGTCCGCCCGACCTCAGCCTGATGATGCAGGAGGCGGACGCGGCCGTACTGATCGGTGACGCGGCGCTGCGGGCGAACCTGCACGACGGCCCCCGGTTCGGCCTCCAGGTGCACGACCTCGGCGCGCTGTGGAAGGAGTGGACGGGCCTGCCGTTCGTCTTCGCCGTCTGGGCCGCCCGCCGGGACTACCTGGAGCGCGAGCCGCTGATCACCCGCCAGGTGCACGAGGCGTTCCTCGCCTCCCGCAACCTCTCCCTGGAGGAGGTCGGCAAGGTCGCCGAGCAGGCGGCCCGCTGGGAGGCCTTCGACGAGGCGGTTCTGGAGCGCTACTTCACCACGCTCGACTTCCGCTTCGGGGCGCCGCAACTGGAGGCGGTCGCGGAGTTCGCGCGCCGGGTGGGGCCCACGACGGGTTTCGCGGCGGACGTGAAGGTGGACCTGCTCCAGCCGTAGAGGCTCCGGGTGTGAGCGGGCCGCCGCTTCGGATGCGGACGCCTCGGCCGCAGACGCTCCGGCCGTGAGCGGGCAGCTTTCCGCTGTGAGCGTGCCCAGGCCGTAGTCTGCTAGCAGTCGTACGGGGGAGTACGGGGAGGGGGACGCGATGCAGCCGCTCGGAGTCGACGAACCCACGGTTGTGGGGCCGTACCGGCTGCTCGGCCGGCTCGGCTCGGGCGGTATGGGCCGGGTCTACCTGGGCCGCAGCGCGGGCGGGCGGACGGTCGCCGTCAAGATCGTGCACCCGCACTTCGCGCTGGACGAGGAGTTCCGGGCCCGGTTCCGGCGCGAGGTCGAGGCCGCCCGCCGGGTCGGCGGCGCCTGGACGGCGCCGGTCCTGGACGCGGACCCGGAGGCATCGGTGCCGTGGGTCGCCACCGCGTACGCGGCGGGCCCGTCCCTGACCACGGCCGTGACCGACACGGGCGCACTGCCCGCGCACACGGTACGGGTCCTCGGTGCCGGTCTCGCGGAGGCGCTGTCGGCCGTGCACGGGCTGGGTCTGGTGCACCGGGACGTGAAGCCCTCCAACGTCCTGCTCACCCTCGACGGACCGCTGCTGATCGACTTCGGTATCGCCCGCGCCACGGACGGCACCGCCTCCCTCACCTCCACCGGCGTCTCCATCGGCTCGCCCGGCTACATGTCCCCCGAGCAGATCCTCGGCAAGGGCGTCACCGGCGCGGCCGACGTCTTCTCCCTGGGCGCGGTCCTGGCGTACGCGGCGACCGGGGCGCAGCCCTTCCCCGGCGACTCCTCGGCGGCGCTGCTGTACAAGGTCGTGCACGAGGAGCCCGAGCTGGGCGCGCTGGACGGGGAGCT
Organism: Streptomyces sp. NPDC110618; assembly: GCF_055657065.1. Taxonomy (NCBI): domain Bacteria; kingdom Bacillati; phylum Actinomycetota; class Actinomycetes; order Kitasatosporales; family Streptomycetaceae; genus Streptomyces; species Streptomyces sp. NPDC110618. Next base: position 9,792 of record NZ_JBVKBN010000004.1, read on the forward strand.
GCGGGAGGTCGTGGAGGCCTGCCTGAGCAAGACGCCCGCCGACCGGCCCACGCCCGCCGAGCTGGCCTGGCGGCTCGCCCCGAAAGGCGCGGCGACCCTGGTCGCGGAGGGGTGGCTGCCGGGGCCGCTGGTGGAGCGGGTGAGCCGGAGCGCGGTACAGGTGCTGAACCTGGAGGCGACGGGCGGGGACCAGGCGTCGGGGGTGGTGGGGTTCAGCAGTCCTTCGGTGGAGGCGACGGGCAGTACTACGGGCGCAGGCGGGACGGGGGCCGGCGGTACGGGGGCCCTGGGTGTGTTCGGGCCGCCGCCGGTGATGACGCCCACGCCCGCTTTTCCCCAGCCCCGGGACGCCGGGCCGGAGGACCAGGCGAGGCCCGGCAAGGTTTCGGTGTCCGTCGCGGCGACCTCGGCGCCGGGCACCGACGGCAAGGGCCGCCGGATGAGCTGCACGGTGGCGCTGGCGGTGGCCGGGGCGCTGGCGGCGGTGACGGTGGGCTCGGTGTTCGTGCTGGACCTGCTGCCCAAGGGCGGCGGCGGCCATGCCGACGCCGGTGCGGGCGCCGACTCGCCCTCCTCCGGGGCCCCGAGCGCCACGAACGCCCCGGGAGGGGGCGGCGCCCTCTCCGCCTACCTGGGCACCTGGGAGGGCCAGGCCACGGCCCTCAACGGCAAACTCCCGATCGGCACCTTCCGCCTCACCGTCAAGGAGACGGAGAAGGGCGGGAAACTCGGCACCCTGCGCCAGACGGACGCCATCGGCAACGTCTGCGACGACATCCTCACCCTGAAGTCGGTCACCGCCAAGAAGCTCGTGGCCAGTTCGACGGGCGCCCCCACCAACCACGGCGGCTGCAACCCGGCGACCACGACGGTCACCCTCACCCCCGTGGGCGACGACCTCGACTACGCCAACGACAGCCCGGAGTCGGGGAACCCGACAGCCCGGCTGTCGAAGGTGGAGTAGCCGGTCCGGCGCTCAGCCCGGCACCACGACCGTCCGCAGCTCCCCGTCGCCCAGGTGCAGCATGCCCTTGCCGGGGACGGCCTGGCCGCCGACCATGCTCCGGTTGAGGCGGACGCCGATGAGGTCCCCGCTGGAGGACTCCTGCGGGGAGAGCAGGATGCCGCGGCGGGCCTTCTTGGCGTCGACCTGCCAGCCGGAGAAGCCGCTGCAGACGTCCTCCTCGTCACCGGCGATGACGAGGGCGAGACCGCGCTCCGCACCACGGGAGACGATCTTCTTCATCTGGCTCTCGGCGTCGCAGTCCTCCAGGATCTCGCCGTCGTCGACGAGCACCACGACCGGGTTCTCGACCGACGGCTCGGCGCCGTCGATCAGCTCCTCGAACTCCTCCTCGTCGATGTCGTCACCGGTGAAGACCTTCAGCACGCCTTCCACGCCGTCGAGTTGGCGGACCGGCGACTGGCGCGGGGCGGCCACGACCAGCCGTACGCCCTGCTTCAGGAAGGACTGCGCGAAGTTCATCAGGACCGTCGAACGGCCCGACTTCGCCGGACCAGCGATCACGAACGACGGCACGCCCTGCGCGAGGTCGGGGCCGAAGCCGACGATCTCGTCGCCGCCGATACCGGCCAGCGCGTACAGCCTGGAGCGCGAGACCTCCGGGTCGCGCAGCTCCCACGCCTCGTCGAAGGAGATCCGGCTGGGCAGGCTGTCCACCCGGAACGGCCGCTTGGTGCGCGGCACTTCGGCGTCGCGCGCGGTCGCCGCCTCTCCGATCGCGGCCAGCGCCGCGGCCTGCCCCTGACCGGTGGTGTCCTCGGCCAGCAGCGCGAACTGCGTCTCCGTACCGGCCTCGTTCTTGAAGGCACGCCCCGGCGGGATCTCCTCCGGCACCTTGCGGGACGGAATCCCGAGCGTGGAGAAGTCGCTGCGGTCCGACAGTCGCAGACCGTACTTGTCCTCGGTGAGCGTGGCGATACGGCCCACCAGCAGCGTCCGGTCACCGGTCAGCACCAGGTGGATGCCGAGGCTCGCGCCCTCGCGCATCATCGTCTGCAGTTCGTCGGTCAGCGCGCCGTGGTCCACCTCGCCGAGGGTGGGCACCCAGCCCTCCCACCGGTCCAGCAGGACCACGATGTGCGGCAGCCGCTCGTCCTCGGAGACCGCGGCCCGCTGCTCGCCGATGTCCGCGAACCCCTTGTCGGCGAGCAGGTTCTGGCGGCGGTCCATCTCGCCCTTGAGCCGGTTGATGAGCCGCACGACCCGCTCGGTCTGGTTACGGCCGACGACCGCGCCGACGTGCGGCAGCCGGGTCAGTGCGTTGAGCGCGCCGTTGCCGCAGTCGATGCCGTACATGTGCACATCGGCCGTGGAGTGCGTACGGGCCAGCGAACCGGCGATCGTACGCAGTACCTGCGAGCGTCCGCTGCGCGGGGCGCCGCCGATCATGAGATGGCCGAAGCTCGCGAAGTCGATGGCCACCGGGCGGCGGGACTGCATCGCGGGCAGGTCCTCCACACCGTAGGCCGCGGGCGCCAACCTGCCTGGCGCCGGGGTGAATTCGGGCTGCGGGATCTCGTCGAGGAGCAACTGCTCGTCCAGCGCGGGCAGCCAGGGGCTGTGCTGCGGCGGGATGCCGAGCGACCGGTTGGCGTCCCGGATGGTGTCCACCAGCACCTTGAGGTCGGTGATCTCCTCGTCCTCGCGCGACTCGGCCTTCGGCTTGGTCAGCGCGGCCCGCCCCAGGTCCTCCCAGGCCAGCGGCCCGACCCAGGGCTTGAGGACGGCGGGGTCCGCGGCGCCGGGCCGGCGGCCACCCACGCGCCCGGACTGGAACGGCACCAGCGAGGCGTGCCCGAGCCGTACGTACGCCCGGCCCGGGGTGTTCTTGGAGATGTGCCCGGCCTCGGGGGAGTCGATGACGTCCGTCGACTCGCCGCCGTCGGTCACGCGCAGCGCGATCCGCAGGTTGGTGTTGGCGCGGATCTCCGGGGAGACCACACCGGAGGGCCGCTGCGTGGCGAGCAGCAGGTGGATGCCGAGGGAACGACCGCGCTGGGCGATGTTGACCAGACCCGTCACGAAGTCCGGCAGGTCGCGCACCATCGAGGCGAACTCGTCGATGACGATGAGGAGTCGGGGCACCGGCTGGTGCGACGGGTCGCGCCGCACCAGGTCCTGGTAGTCCTCGATGTCCTTGGCGTCGGCGGCGGCCAGGATGTGCTCGCGGCGGTGCAGCTCGGCGCCCAGCGACTCCAGCGCGCGCTCCACGAGGTGCGCGTCGAGGTCGGTCACCATGCCGACGGTGTGCGGGAGATGGACACAGTCCTTGAACGCCGCGCCACCCTTGTAGTCGACGAGCACGAAGGTCATGTTCTCCGGCGTGTTCGCCACGGCGAGCGCCGCGACGATCGTCTGGAGCAGCTCCGACTTACCGGAACCCGTCGTACCGGCGATCAGACCGTGCGGGCCGTCCTTGCGGATGTCGATGCCGAAGGGACCGTCGTAGGACTCACCGATGACGGCCAGCGTCGACTGCCCGCCCATCCGCCAGCGGGCCACGACGGCGTCGGCGGTGGGGGGTTCGAGCTGCAGCACGTCGAGGAGCCGGCTGGAGCTGGGCAGCGCCGAGTCCTCGGTCTCCCCGCTGATGTCACGCAGGGAGGAGAGGGACCGGGCGAGCCGCAGGCACCAGGACGGCGAGACGAAGTCGGGCCGCACGTCCTTGCGCCGCTCGGCCCCGGCCTCCTCGACCCGCAGCCGCAGCTTGTCGGCCTGCTGGGCGTGGGAGGGCTCGGGGGAGGCGTTCTGGTGCCAGGCCTGGAAGGACGGGAACCCGCCGGGGGCCTGCGCCTGCTGTTGCGCCTGCTGCTGGGGCCGGGGAGCCTCCTCGACCTTCGGCTCGGCCACGACGTACGCCTGGCACTCGCCCGGCAGGAACCGCTCCTCGGCGTCCAAGCAGATGGCGTACATGGAGACGGACGGCCCCTCGCGCAGCAGCCGCACGACCCCGGGAAGGGAACGCAGGCGGCGCGAGCCGTCCCACACGACCACCATGTCGGGGTCGCTGAAGGTGGAGCCCTGGGCGCGGTTCTGCTCGGCGGCCTTCTTGCGGGCGTCCAGGATCTGGGTCAGCTCACCGATCCGGGCGCCGACGGTCTCGGCGTCGGTGCCGATGAGCACGTTCACGTCTTGCCCGCCGGAGGGCTTGGCATGCGGCAGCCATCGCACCCAGTCCCAACTCTCCTGCGCGGCCTGCTCGCTGAGCACATAGAACTGCACGTCCATCGGGCTGTGCAGCGCGGCGGTCTGCGCCACGGCCCAACGCCCCATGGCCCGCGCCGAGTCACCGGGCCCGGCCATGCCGACGACCCCGAGCCCGCGCAGGTTCAGGGCGACCGGAGCGTCCTCGATCTTCCAGGTGACCTCGCGCTTGTGGTCGTCCTGCTCCGGGTCGTCGAGGACGACCTCGGAAGGCAGTTGCCCGGTGCCGACCCGCAGCAGCAAGTGATCCCGGTCGGTCCGCCGCCGCTCCCAGAGCCGGGTACGGGGCCCGGTGCCCAGGGAGAGCACGGTCGCCGGGTCCGGAATGGCCTGCCGCCGGTCGTTCCGCTCGGCGACCAGGGCGTCCTGCGCGTCCTGCTCGATCCGGGCCTTCTGCTCCTCGTACTCCTTGACCTGCTTCGCGTGCGACTTACGGCCGTGCTTCTTGTCGTTGTAGTAGTTCGCGAACAGCAGGATCGGGCTCAGGCCCGCCATGATCAGGTAGTACCAGCGCTGGAAGATCAGCACGGCGACGACGGCACCGACGAGCGGCGTCAGCGCCATCAGCCAGGGCAGCGGCCGGGCCTCGTACTCCCGCGGCTTGGACGGCAGCCGGAACCGGGTCTGCCGCTCGGGCGGCCGGAGCCGGGGCGGCCGGTTGTAGTCGAGGCCGGTACCGTCCTCGGACCACTTGAGGGCGGCGTTCGGGGGCGAGTAGCGGGTGAGCTCGACGAGGGTGTTGCCGAGGGCGATCTGACCGCCGAGGGGCCAGATGTCGGGGTCGGGGGGTGGGGTTTCGCTGTCGCCGCCCTCGCTGCTTTCCTCCTGTTTTTTCTTCTTCCGCTTCTTTTTCTTCTTCTCCTCTTTCTTGTCCTCTTTGGGGTTGAGGATTTCCTCAATGGGAGTGCCGTCGAGGAAGGCGGCCTCGGTGTCACCGTGGACCTTGAAGCGGCAGGTTCCGTCGGTGGAGACGGAGAGGGTGAGGGCGCGGGCGTCGATCTCGGGGTCGTCGATACGGATGTGGCTGGCGGGGCCGCTGCCTATGTCGTAGCGGCCGACGCCGAGCCGGTGCACGTAACCGGCGACGGGCCCGCCGACGATACGCAGCTCCACGAGCCCGGAGGGCTCACCGGGCAGGCAGCCGGAGGGGTCCTGGAGGCTGACGACGGCGCCTTCGCGCAGGGGCGAGTTGAGGATGGTGGCGGACGGGTCGACGGCGTACCCGTCGACGTAGAGGAGCGGGGCGTTGCCGCTGGGGAGCGGGTGCTGCTGCCCGATGGGGATGACCTGAGCGCCACTGTGACCGACCTGCTTGGCCAGTTCCTGGGCGATGTCACCCATCGTGGACTCAGGATCGGCGTCGAGTACGACGTCGGCGGTGCCGCCGCCGAACGGATCGACGACGGTCAGAGTCAGGCGCACGTGTCTTGTCCTCCCCGTTGCCCCTGTGACCGCTTCCGCAACGCGGGTCACAGTTCCAGGCGACGATATCTGTTGGGGTGGGGAGGGACACAGGGGGTGCGGTGGGGGAGCTCGGTGGGGAAATGTGGTGCGAGTTCCCAAAGGCAACGGTGTGCACGCGAGGTTGTGACGGCTCTACGACGTGTTGTTCACAACGCCGGGATGTGACACCTCTGGCCTCCCCCGTAAGCTGCTGCCTCAAGAGCGGACGATCACACCGGCAGTCACACGCGAGTTGACGCCCACCGGTGACTGTCGGACCGCAAACAGGGAGCCACGGGGGTTGGCCCTGCGGCGTTTTGAAGAGGGAGCGGCTTCATGGCCAAGGACCTTGACATCACATATCAGGACATGCGGGACGCGGCCAAGCATGTCGTGAAGGAGAAGGAAAGGCTCCAGGACAAGCTCGACGGCCTCCGCAAGTACATCGCCAACCTGGTCGAGTCGGGCTACGTGACCAAGAGCTCGTCCAAGGCCTTCGACGAGAACTTCGAGGAGTTCGTCAAGGGCTCCAAGGACACGCTGGACGGCCTCGACGGCATGGGTGACTACCTGACCATGGCTGCCGACAAGTTCGAGCAGATCGACGAGGAGCTGGCGAAGCAGGCTCGCAGCAAGTGAGTTCACGCTCACGCTGACGCGTCGGGTGGGGCGGTGCGGGAGTGCCGCCCCTCCGGCGTGTTCGGTCAGTTGTCGGTCAGTTGTCGGGGGCGGGCTGCCGCAGCAGGTGCATGTGGAGTTCGCTGCGGGCTTCCTCCGTGTCGACGCGGATCCAGGACCCGTCACGGAACCGGATGAGCAGCAGCCTGCTCTCGAACTCGCCGGCGAACGGATCGACCAGCGTCGCCTCGGCGGCGGGTATGCGGGCGACGACCCGCAGCCGCTTCTCCCTTCCCACGCTGACGCGTTGGGGCGGGGCGGCGAGAACGATGCCGTCGTCGGTGGCGACGAGCAGCCGCTCGTGGTGGGTGGAGTGGCTGTACCAGCGGAGCAGGAACTGACCTGCGCTGCCGTGCCAGTCGCCGTCGAAGACACGGTCGAGGCCGAGGTCGATGACGGCGGCGTCGCGACGCTCGTCGGCGTCCTTCCTGGCCCGCCGACTCTCTTTCTCCTCCTTGGTGTCGAGGGCGCGCTTGAGGGCTTCCTCCCCTTGGGCGAGGAGCCAGAGCAGCAGGATGAGGGGGGCGAAGGGGGCGGCGAGTACGACACGGAGGATGCCCAGGGGCGGTAGCCGGGCGGGGCGCAGGCGGGGGAGGCCTGCGGCATGGAGCACGTCGGTCGGGGGCTGGGGGATGTCGTCTGTCCAGCACCATGCGGCGGCGTGGACTTGGAGGCCGCCGAGGCGGTCGCTGAGCAGGCGGTGCTTCTTTTGGTTGCTGTTGCGGGTCATGTGAGGGGGCTCCTGCGTGGAGGTGTGGGGGAGGCGGGCTCGGCACCCCGTGTGGATGGCGGTCGGTCTCGGCGGCTACGTGCTCGCCGTGATCGTAGGGATGTACGCGCTGGCGGACGACGCCGGGCTCGGGGTGCGGGTCCCGCTGTGGATGCTGCACGGAGTGCTGCTGATCGTGGGCATCCGGAAGCTGGGGGCGAGGGAGTCCAGCACGTACGCGGCACTCTTCGTCGTGGCCGTGTCCGTGATGGCGGTGGGCGTGGCGGACCTGGCCCGGGACGACCTCACGTTGCAGCGGCGGGGCGAGACGGTGGTCGCCACGGTGGTGAGCGAGCGGCTCGATACGGCGCAGGGGCGCAAGGCGCGTGACTCGTACTACGTGTTGGAGCACGAGGACGGGACGCGTGTTCCGGGCCCCGAGATGCGGACGACGTCGGACGTCTACGACGTGGGTGACGTACTGACGGTCATCGAGGACCCGGAGGCCGACCTCCGCCCGCAGACGCCGGGCCAGGCGGACGCGACGGGCGACGCCCTGGGGGCGGCGGGGTTCGCGGTCGCGGGGCTGAGTGCGGTCGGGTGGATGGCGTGGCGGGGGTCGAAGACGGCGGAGAGGTCGCGGGAGGCCGAGGCCTTCGCGCGGCAGGAGTCGAGGTTGCGGGAGGCGCTGCGGACGTGTCCGCCTGACGAGCACGGCTACGTCAAGGTCTCCCCCGGGGTGTACCCGGCCCTTTCGCACGGCCGGGCCGCGAGGATCGCCTGGGAGAGGGGGCTGAAGGCGGAGGCGGTGGGGAATCAGGGGGCTTGGCGGTTCAGGGAGACGGTTGTTGAGGAAGTTCCTTTTGAGTGACGGGGGTTGTGCATTGGTGATTTGGGCGGTGCTTGGCATACAGGTACGCGGCTGACCCGAATACGGCAACGGTTACAAGGGTGGAGACCAGACCGACGGCCCACAGCCACGGGTAGTTGCTGAACACCCAACTGGGCTCCGTGTCCTTGCCCTTGCCCCACTTGCCGCTGTCCTGTGCGTTGAAGACGAGGACTACGTATGCCACGAGTGCGGCTACGGAGACGGCGATGGTGACCGTCAGAGCAGCGGCGCGGTCAAGACGCCGCCGCAACGACTTCCTGCTCAGTCCGTACGCGCACGCCCCGAGTACCACGAGGAGACTTGGCCCGAGGAAGCCCAGGAAACCCGCGAACCCGTAGGCGCCTCCTGGCCAGGACTCGGCCGCCCACTGCCAGGTGTCGTCTCCCCAGAAGAGGTCGAGAAGAGCGAGCCCGACGACGATACTCACGGCCGTGAACGCCGCGAGACACCCGAAGGCGGTGTCCTTCTTGCTCCGCGTCCTGCCCTGCTGGGGCCTCCTGGGCTGCCGTTCGTACCACAGCGCGGGGGCGGCCGCCCTACGCCGACGCGGCTTGGCCGACCCGCCCACGTGCTGCTCCTTCCTCCTACGTCACCGGTTGATGGCTTGGATTTCCTGGACGGTGACGGCCTGGTCGTTGCCGAAGGTGCCGTCGGGGAGGTCGCCGCCGGCGCCGCCGGTGCCGGTCCACTCGATCTCCCAGGTGATGGTGGCCTGGAGCTTGTAGGTGCCGTCACCGGACGAACGGAGGTACTTCAGACCACAGGGCGGGGTCTTGTCGGCCTTGCCCTTGGCGTAGGGCTCGCCGATGGAACCGTCGTCGTTGATGAGGCATTCGCCGGAGGCGGGGTAGGTCTCGGCGTCCGGGGTGCCGGGTTCGAGCTTGAGGGCGACCGGCTTGGCGGTGGTGGTGGCCTGGATGTTGAAGCCGGGGACGTCGAGGGCGGCGGTCGCCTGGACCTCGTCGAACACGGCCTTGTCGAGCCAGGCCCAGGTCGGCAGGTTCACCTTGGTGACGTTCTCGGGGGCGAGGGTGACCTTGGTGTCGGGCAGCTGCATGTGCTGGTAGGCGAGGGCCGCGAGTATCCCGGGGGTGATGGCTTCCTCGTACTGGGGCGGCGGGGCCTCGCCGTTGTCGACCCAGAAGGGCAGGTCGTTGCAGGAGCTGCGCTTGAGTACGTCCGGCTCGTTCGGGTTCTCGACGGCGGCCCAGAACATGCCTTCGCCGTCCTTGTCGACGTTGTAGTCCTTGTAGCCCGGGGTGTCGGTCCAGCCGTACTCGTCCTCGTAGTGCCGCTGAAGCTCACTGAGCGCGGCGCCGGCGTGGCCGCCCATGCCCGGGGCGTTCATCTGGCGCTCGATGTCCTTGGACATCCTCTCCTTGAACTCCTTGGCACCGAGGAAGGGGGCGTACCAGCAGGGCGGAGGCGTCCAGTTGACGTCGGCGGACTTCACGTTGCCGGTGCCGCCGTTCTTGGCGACGGAGCCGGAGTAGGTGATTCGGGCGGTGGCGTAGATGCCGGAGTTGTTGGAGCCGCCGCTCGTTTCGGCGGATTCATCGCCCTTGCCGAAGTCCACTGGGTCCGCTCCGGCTTCTGGGGCCGCGACGAGGAGCGCGCTGATTGCGAGGGCAAGTGCGGCCGAGCCGGAGCCGAGAACGGTACGCCGCGATCGGTTCACTGGCACTGTGTCGCCTCCGTCTCGACGAAGACCTTGGATGCCTGCCACAGGCTGTCGCTCGTAGGCAACTTGACCATGATGATCTTGTAGTAGCCGAAGTCCTTGGGGCTCGGGTCGGTCTTCAGGACCTTCCCGGTCTTGACGTCCTTGCCGTAGAACTTCCCTGTGTCCGCACAGAACGCGACCTCAACGGAGTCGCCGTTCCCCGCGGAACGTGTGGTCGCGTCGTAGTGGCGGCGGGTACCGGTGCCGGTCCAGCCACCCTTGATCCACTCGTTGATCTGCACTTCGCCGTAATGCAGCGCACCGCCCGTCGCGTAGGTCGTCAGGGCCGCGTCCTTGGTCGTGCGCTTGTCGACGCCTCGGTAGATGGCGCGGAGGAAGTTCGCCGCGTCCTCCATCGCCGCCGCCTCGTTGGCCTTCTTCGGCTTGTCCCAGTCGAAGACGAGGTTCATGTCCTTGGGCAGGGACAGGTCGACGCCGTCCGGCTTGTCCTCGTCCGGCGCGCCGGAGGCCTCCTTCGACGGCTCCGGCTTGGAGGACTGCTGGTCGGCGCCCGCGATCTTGTCATTGCCGCTGGCGTCGTCGTCCCCGCTGCCGCAGGCTGTCAGCAGGAGTGCCGCTGTCGCGGTGAGTGCGACGGCGGTGGGCAAGGTGCGGCGCTTCACAGTGAACTCCCCGTGAGACTTGAGGTCAGTCAAGAGCACAAACGGTATCCGTGGGGTTCTGGGTTCGCCAGTGCGAACCAGCCTGAGAAGCAGGGCAATTGTGGATGTTTGGCATGGGTGTGCTGGAGCTCGCATGGCGACGACTGTGGTGATCCGGTTCGGAGATCGTCGTCATGTGGATGCCTGCCGACCCCCGTCCGCAACGCCCCGCGTGAACTCCCCCCGCGCCACCCGGCTCGCCATCCCGTCCCCGGGGAGGGAGCCGTAGCCCGTGGCTGCCCAGATGCTTTGGCCCTCGTAGTACGGGATCAGGCGGCCGTCCTCGGTGAGTTCCGTCAGGGAGTCCGGGGTGCGGTGAGTGGCGAGGGTTGTGGTGCAGGTGGGGCAGGTGGCGACCGTGACGCTCTCGCGGTGGCCCAGGCGGCGCCATGTCGTGCGGGTGGTGGCCTGACCGTGGAGGGGGTTGAAGTAGCAGAGGGGGAGTGAGGGGTGGGGTGCCAGGGCGGCTCGGCCCTCCGCTGCCAGGGCCAGGGCTCCTGCCAGGTCCGTCAGGTCCCTCGCCTCGTCCAGTACCTTGCCCGCCGCCGCGTACGCGTCCAGCGCGCGGGACAGGTCCGGTGTTGTCGCCGCGTCCGCCGTACGGACCGCCTCGCCGAGCGCCACGACCTCCGCCTCCGCTCTGTGCCGTACCTCCGCCTCCTCGGCGGCGCGAGCCGCGCCAAGGGCGGGGGTCATCGCGGGTGTCCTACGGCGATGGCGGCGGCGGTATGCGACGAGGGCCGCTGTTGTCAGGACTGCCAGCGCCAGGCCTATGGCCGCCGCCACCTGCGGCCATGCGCTTCCTTCAGGCTTCTCCGCCGGCTTCGGTTGGTCCCGCTGCTCCCCCAAGTCCTCCGTCGCCTCCTCGTACACCTCCGTCCCGTTTCCCTCCGCCACCAGCTCCACCGCCTTCGACGTCAGGTCCGCCAGGCCCGCGTCGCGCATCTCGTCCAGGAAGCCGGTCGCGGCGACCGCGTCGCGGGTCTGGTGGGTGTCGGCCGGCCACTCGTAGCCGTTGAGGGAGTCCGTGAAGACGCCGTCCGTGGTGATGAGGATCAGCTCGCGCTGCGGGAGGCGGTCGTGGAGGACGGAGGCGAGGGTGTCGGCGTCGCCATTGAAGGGGTCGCCCTTGGTCAGGGGGGTGAGCACCACCTTGATCGGCAGGCCGGTCTCCTTGATCTGTTGCGTCAACTCCCGTTGGCGGGACGGTGGTACCGCGTCTGCGTATGCCCTGTCCACGTACACCGGTTCGTCGCGCAACTCGTTCGCGATGCGTTCGCCCGCGCTCGGGGCGTCGGCCGCCTGCGATCCCGTCGCGGGGAACACGGTCAGGAGCGCGGTCAGTGCCGCCGCCGTCAGTACCGCTCGGTTACGCGACATGTGTCATCTCCCTCACCTTCTCGATCAGGCGGCGGATGCCGTCGGGGACGACGTCCAGGGGCTCGGCTTCCAAGTAGGGGACGGGAGGGTCGGGGAGGGCCAGTACGCGGGTGGGCATGGTGGAGGCATCTGACGTGGCCTTTTCCCGGCAGGCGCCGCAGATGTGGACGTGGCGGCGTTCCTTGCGCTCGGCGGAGAGGCGTACCTGGTGGCGGGTGACGGCCGGACCGTGCAGGGGGTTCACCGCGCAGCAGCGGTTGTAGCCCTTGCGGTCGAGGGCGGCGCGGCCCGCGCGGGAGAGGACGATGACCGCGACCAGGGCCGCGGAGTCGGTCTCCGGGTTGTCGATACGGGCCGGGTCGCCGTCCAGCAACAGCAGCGCCGCGTCCAGGCAGTCGCCGGGGCGGGGGTCGGTGGACGGGGGTGCCGCCTCGAAGTCCGTTTTCAGCGCGCGGAGTTCGGCGTGGGCCGTGCGGCGCAGGTACGACGTCGTCGGCTTCGTCGGAGACGCGTCGGGCAGCGCGGACGTCGGCAACGGCCCTTTGCTGCGGCGCCGGAGCACGGCGATCGCGATCGCGGCAAGGGCCTCCAGCAGGCCGTACGCCAGACCGGCGACGAGCAGGCCCAGGAACAGTCCGCCCCAGAAGTCGTCGCCGAAGAGCGGCGGGAGGTCGTCCTCGGTAACGGGGTTGGTGACCGGGTTCGGGTCGCCGGGGGTGTCGGGCGTGTCCGTGCGGGGGGCCTCGTCCAGGTAGGTCATCAGGGCGTCGAGGCGTTCGCCGAGGAGATAGTCGTCGGCGTCGCGTGCCTTGCCGTCGCCCAGGGTGATGGAGTCCGGAAGGTCGAGGAGCAGGTCCAGACTGTCCAGCCGCAGGCCGTGGTTGAAGGCGTCGATGCCGCCGTAGAGCGGGTCGGCGACGATGTACACCCCGTCCTGGCCGACCTTGTCGTGCAGCGCGTACGCGAAGTTCTCCTCGTCGCCCTCCGACTCGTCCTCGGAGATCTGCGGGACGACGGCGACGAAGACGGGGCCGCCGCCCTCGGAGCGTTCGAACTTCTCGATACGGCTGTGCAGACGGGCGAGTTGCTTCTCGTCCAGGACGCGGGGGCTCTCGGGGTCGGTGTACACCGGGTCCTCGGCGAGCCCTTCGGCCACCCGGTCCAGGCGGACGTTCAGGTCCATCGCGCGGGGGCGGGGGGAGGAGCTGGACCTGGTCTGGTCGAAGGCGGCGTTGGCGGTGAGGAGTACGGCGGCGCAGGCGGCGACAGCCGTGGCGGTGGGGGCGATCCAGCGACGGGGGGAAGACTTTCCGCCCTTCTTCTTGCCCTGCCTGGCCTTGCCGGGCCTACCGCCCTTCAGCTTCCGCCGCCAGCGCCGTACGGCGGGGAAGAGCAGCAGGATGACCGTGGGTACCGCCGTGGTCAGGACGCCGGTGAGGACCGACTGGTCCTCGCGGTCGGACGGGCCGATGTACATCGACTCCGGCCCGTCGGCGTCGTACTTGTCCCGCGCGGCCTGCGCCCGCTGCGCCGCCTTCTCCGGCCCCTGGGCGATGACCTCGGCGAAGAGCTTGAACTCGTCCAAGGGGTGGGTGTCGTAGGGGAGTTCGTAGATACAGACCGTGAGGGCGTCGTCCGCGGGGGCGCGGACGCCGAACGCCTCGGCGTACGACACCGACGAGTCGTCGACGATCACGAACAGCCCGTCCTTGCCGAGCCGGTCATGTACCGCGCCGAGCAGGCCGTCATCGTTCACGGCGCCGCTCGGCAGGACCATGACGTACGTCGGTACCCCGGTCCGCTTCGCCACCTCGGCGAAGTCCGGCGCCATCGACTTCGGCACCTCGCGCGGGAGCTGGTCCGACACGTACACCGGGTTCTCGCGCAGCCGGTCCGCCAAGTAGGCGGCCTGCGTATCGGCGGCCCGCGCCGGAGTCGCTGCGGCAAAGGCCGCGAACAGGGCCGTCAGGACGCCGAGTACGAAGAACGCCCGTACCCGTACCAAAAGATTCCCCGCGCCCAACGTCGCCTCCCCCGTACCAGGCCCGCAGTTCAACGAGGCACTCTACTCAGGCCTTCACTGCTGCGAAACGAAGGCCCGGGGAGGCGGGGGTGCTTCAGGCTTCGGGGCCGGCTTCGGTTTCGGGAGCTGTCTCCGTACAGGTCGTCGGCTGAGCGCACCGTCAGGGCCCGGGTGAGCCAGCCGCGGAGTTCGTCCAGGTCTGTGGAGGAGGTGATGCGCTCGCGCGCCGCCTCGGTGACCTCGACGCCCCGCGTATCGAGGATCAGCAGAATGTCCTCGATCCGCCCCTTGGCCAGTCCTTCGTCTCGCAGGCGCTGTGAGGTGTCTGAGCGGAAGAAGGAGAGGTCCACGGACATCAATTGCCTCCATGTCTCGGCGGCCGTGGCAGTGCCGAGGCCGAGTTCGGTATTCATGTCCTGGCACATGACGAGGAGAACGGGAGGGATGCCGTACTTCTCTTGCAGATGTGCGACGTAATAGGCCCAGCTGGTGGGCTCTGACCATGCGTCGAAGTGTGGTCCCGGTCCCCCGAACGGGTCTGGCATATGCCTCCGGTTCATCCGATCGGGGGAGCCGAGCCCCCCCGGCTCTCCTCGTGTGCGAAACGTGCAGGGCTCATGGGCGCCCCGTGAGGGACGGGCCCCACCCCCGTAGCTCTTCGCGCCCGCACAGCAGCACCCTGTTCGTGCGCGCCGCGACAACTGGGTGACCTGCGCTTCCAGTTGCGGATGAGTAACAGAACTGTCCCCGCTCCGCACGGGGCCGGGCGCGCCTTGAGGGGCTTATGGGCGGCTGATACGGTGCGATGGCTTGACACTCACCCCAGCCGCTGGGTACCGCACAGGGCGCGAGAACAGCCCAGGTGGGCGGGTGAAGTGTCCGGAATTGCAGAGTATTTGACAGTCTTGGCAGACAATTTCTTGGGTGTACGGGGAGCGGTTGCGTGAAGATCCAAGAGCGTACGGGGGCGGGCGCGGGACGTTCCGCCGCTCCGGCTCAGCCTTCGGTCGGTGACCGGCTTCCCACCCCTCCTCGCGAGCGCAAACCCGCCCTTGCCGCGCTGGCCGTGCTGCTCATCCTGGTCGGCGCCCTCGGCGCCACCATGCTCGTGCTGCAGGCCGGTGACCGTGTTGAGGTCGTCAAGGTGACCAAGGAGATACAGGCGGGCCAGTCGGTGACCGACAGCGACGTCACCTCCGTGCTGGTCGCCAAGGACGACAGCATCCGCTACGTCAAGTGGACCCAGCTCAAGTCCCTCAAGGAACTCAAGGCCAAGTCCACCATCTACGCCGGCACCGTCGTCATCGGCGACATGTTCACCGACGAGGTCCGCGTCAGCGAGGGCAAGGCCACCGTCGGTCTCTCCCTCAAGGCCGGTCAGTACCCGACCGGTCTGAAGGCCGGTGACACCGTCGCCGCCTACCGTGTGGGCGCCAACGCGAGCCGCAACAACAACGCGGACAACGAGGACGGCGCCGCCGCCGGCTCCGGCAACAGCCTCATCGTCGACCAGGCCACCGTCGCCTCCGTGCCCAGGGGGAAGGACGAGGGCGACCTCGTCGGCAGCTCCAACCTCGCCCTCACGCTGACCGTGGACGCCGACCAGGCCGCCCCGCTCGCCCAGGCCGCCTCCAACGGCGAAGTGGCGCTCGTGCTGGTGCCGGGCAACAACGGCAGTAATTAAGAAGAGGCGGCACATCCCCATGGCGCTCATCGCTCTCGCCGCCGACAAGGGTTCCCCCGGCGTCACCACCGCGGCCGTCGCCCTCTCGGCGGTCTGGCCGCGCCGCGTCCTGCTCGCCGAGACCGACCCGGCGGGCGGCGACCTGGTGTACCGCAGCGCCGCCGCGCACGGCGGACCGCTCAACCCCAACACCGGCATGCTGTCCATAGCCGCCACCGCGCGGCGCGGACTCGTACCCGATCAACTCTGGGACCACGTACAGCCGTTGAGCGGCGGGCTTGAGGTTCTCGTCGGACTCGGTATCGCCGAGCAGGCCGCCGGGCTCGCCGGGCTGTGGCCCACCCTCGGCCGGGCCTTCGCCTCCCTCGCCGACTCGCCCAACGCGCCCGCCGACGTCATCGCCGACTGCGGACGGATCAGCGGGGACACCCCGGCCGTGGAACTCTTCCCGCACGCCGCCCTCGTCCTGCTGATCAGCCGTACCGAGCCGGAGGCCATCGCCCGCGTCCGCGACCGCGCCGCCGCCCTCGCCACCAAGCTGCACGGCGGCCCGCGCGGCGCCGCCAGCCTCGCCACCCCGCTGATCGGGGTCGTCCTGGTCGCCGACCCGGGCGCGGCGTCCAAGATCTCCGGCCAGGTCAACGACATGCTCGTGCACGCCCAGACCGGCGCCCGAGTTGTCGGCACCATCGCCGACGACCCCACCGGCGCCGACCAGCTGGCGGGACGCAAGCGCGGACGCCTGGACAAGTCGCTGCTGATCCGCTCGGCGCGCAAGGTCGCCGCCGACATCTACCAGCAGTACGGCGCCGCCTGGGCGCACCAGGCCCAGATGAACGGGCAGCCGCGATGAGCGCTGTCGACCACCAGCTGGTCAAGCGGTTCCGGCAGGAGGCCGGTGACCGCATCGCCGAACAGCGCCGCCTGGACCAGGTCAGCGGCGTCACTCCGATGTCCAGCGAGGACGAGCGGCAGTACGCCCGTGCCGTCATCGCGCAGATACTGGAGGAGTACGCCCGTACCGAGATCAACGCCGGGCGTACTCCGCTGGACGCGGAGACCGAGGAGCAGTACGCGGCCGCCGTGCACGCCGCGCTCTTCGGCGTCGGCCGGCTCCAGCCGCTGCTGGACAACCCCGAGGTCGAGAACATCGACATCAACGGGTGCGACCAGGTCTTCGTCGGCTACAGCGACGGGCGGGAGGTCAAGGGCGACCCCGTCGCGGAGTCCGACGAGGAGCTCATCGAGCTGATCCAGGTGCTCGGCGCCTACTCCGGGCTTTCGTCGCGGCCCTTCGACTCCGCCAATCCACAGCTCGACCTGCGGCTGCCCGACGGGTCCCGACTGTCGGCCGTCATGGACGTCGCGCGGCGCCCCGCGCTCTCCATCCGCCGCGCCCGTATGGGCAAGGTGTTCATCTCCGACCTCGTCGGCAACGGCACGCTGACCCCCGAGGTCGGCCACTTCCTCGCCTGCGCGGTCCGCGCCCGCAAGAACATCATGATCGCGGGCGCCACCAACGCCGGTAAGACCACGCTGCTGCGCGCCCTCGCCAACGAGATCCCCGCGCACGAACGGCTCATCACCGTCGAGCGCGCCCTGGAGCTGGGGCTCGACACCTTCCCCGAACTCCACCCGAACGTCGTGGCGTTCGAGGAGCGGCTGCCCAACTCCGAGGGCCAGGGCGCCATCAGCATGGCGGAGCTGGTGCGACGCTCGCTGCGTATGAACCCCTCCCGCGTCATCGTCGGTGAGGTGCTCGGCGACGAGATCGTGACCATGCTCAACGCGATGTCGCAGGGCAACGACGGCTCGCTGTCCACGATCCACGCCAACAGCTCCAGCGAGGTCTTCAACCGTATTTCGACCTACGCGCTCCAGGCCACCGAACGGCTGCCCATCGAGGCCAGCCAGATGCTGATCGCGGGCGCGGTGAACTTCGTCGTCTTCATCCAGCGGCGCAACGACTTCCAGAACGGCGGGCGGCTCCAGCGCATGGTCACCTCCATCCGCGAGGTCAACGGCGTCGACGGGCGCGTACTGTCCAGCGAGATCTTCGCCGAGACGCCCGACGGGCGCGTCGTGCCGCACGCGCCGATCGGCTGCCTGGAGGACCTGATCGCGCACGGCTACCGGCCCGCCGGAACCTGGGGGTGAGCACATGACCGGACTCGGCTCCATGGGCGGCCTGTTCTCCACGACCGTCCTGTACGCCCTCGCCTGCGGCGTCGCCGTCGGCGGCGGACTTGCGCTGCTCGTCGTCGCCGTACGCGGACTGCCCGCCAAGCCCGAGCACGAGAAGCAGAAGGCCAGTGAACGGGCCAACGAACTGATCCGGTTCGCCGGTCAGCGCGGGTCGCTTGCCGCCGTCGTGGGACTGGCCGTGCTGCTGCTCACCCGGTGGGCGGTGCTCGGTATCGCGGCCGGCGTCCTCGTCTTCTTCTGGGACCGGCTCTTCGGCGGGGCCGCCGAGGAGCGGGCCGCCATGAAGCGGGTCGAGGCGCTCGCCTCCTGGACGGAGTCGCTGCGCGACACCATCGCCGGCGCCGTCGGCCTGGAGCAGGCCATCCCCGCCTCCGCGCGGGCCGCCGCCCCGGTGCTGCGGCCCCACCTGGACGCCCTGGTGGACCGGTTGCGGGCGCGCACCCCGCTGCCGGAGGCGCTGCAGCAGCTCGCCGACGAGATCGACGACGCCTCCGCCGACATCATCGTCGCCGCCCTCATCCTCAACGCCCGGCTGCGCGGCCCCGGTCTGCGCCAGGTGCTCGGCGCGCTCGCCAAGTCGGCCCGTGAGGAGGTCGACATGCGCCAGCGCGTGATGGCCCAACGCGCCTCCACCCGGCGCTCGGTGCAGATCGTCGTCGCGGTGTCGGTGGCCTTCGTACTCGGACTGTCCATCTTCAACCGGGAGTTCGTCGAGCCGTACGGCGACCCGGTCGGCCAGCTCGTCCTCGCCTGCGTCTGCGGTCTGTTCGCGCTCGGCTTCCTGTGGCTGCGCAAGCTGTCCACCATCGAGACGCCCGAACGCTTCCTGGTCCGCGACGAGTCGTCGGTCCAGTTCGTACGGCCGCGTACCCCCGCGGCGGGCGAGCCGCAGCAGTCGCCGTTCCAGCCGGAGGAGGGGGCGCGTCGATGAGTGACGTGACTCTGCCGATCGTCGTCGGCGCCGTCTTCGGCCTCGGCGTCTACGTCCTGGTCCGCGCCCTGATGCCGACCAAGCGCAGCGCGGTCTCCCAGGTCGCCCGGATCGACGCGATGCGTGCCCGGGGCGCCGCCTACGAGTCGGCGCGCACCACGCAGGAGCACACCGGCCGGTTCGCCTCCACGCGAGCCGAAGTCGGCCGCCGGGTCGCCGAGTTGTACCTCCAGCAGGGCTGGGAGCAGCGCTCGCTGCGCGCCGACCTGGCCGTGCTGGAGCGCAGCTGGGAGAAGTTCCTGGCGACCAAGGTGCTGCTCGGGGTCGCCGGACTGTTCTTCGGGCCGTTCCTGTTCGCCGTCGTCTGGACGCTCGGCTTCGGCAGCAGCCCGATCATCCCGGTCTGGCTGGCCCTGCTCTTCGCGGTCCTGTTCTTCTTCCTCCCGGATGTGGAGGTACGGCGGGACGCCGCCGAGAAGCGGCGCGACCTGCGCCGGGTGATCGGCGCCTACCTGGATCTGGTGTCGATGAGCCTGGCCGGCGGACGCGGTCTGCCGGAGGCCCTGATGGCGGCGGCGGACGTCTCGGACGGCTGGGCCAACCAGCGCATCCGCAACGCCCTCGCCGACGCCCGGATCACCGGTATCAGCCAGTGGCAGGCGCTGGGCTCGCTCGGTGAGGAGCTGGGCGTGGAGGAGCTGAAGGACCTCTCCGCCTCCCTCGCCCTGGTCGCCGACGACGGCGCCAAGGTCCGCGAGTCCCTGGCCTCCCGCGCCGAGACCATGCGCCACCGCGAACTCGCCGAGATCGAGGGCAGCGCGGGCGAGAAGTCCCAGTCGATGCTCGTCGCGCAGCTGCTGCTGTGCGCCGGGTTCCTGGTGTTCCTGATCTATCCGGCCGCCATGCGTGTGTTCCAGGTCTGACGCCGACCTACCCTTCGAAAGGACAACTGATCATGACCGAACGGAACTTCCGCACCGGGATCCCGGCGGTGGACTTCCTCGTCACCTTCCTCCAGGGCCGCGTCCAGCGCGCCCGCTCCGGCGAGCTCGACCGCGGTGCCTCGGCCGTGGAGTGGGTCATCATCTCCGCTGTCGTGGTGGCCATCGTCGGCGTGGTCGCCGCGATCATCAACCGTGCGCTGGAGTCCGGCGCGGAGAACGTGGAGGACTGCATCGAGGGCGCCACCGCGTCCGGCACCTGCTGAGGCCGGGTTCGGGTACGGGGGTGCAGCGACGTATGCGCAGATGGGCGCGGAGCCGATGGCGGGCGGTCCGGGACGGGGCCGGCGCCCGCGGTGACTCCGGCATGACCGCGATCGAGTTCGTGCTGCTCACCCCCGTGCTGTTCTTCATGATCTTCGCCACGGTGCAGTTCGCGCTGTACTTCTTCGCCGACCACGTCGCCCAGGCTGCCGCCCAGGCCGGGGCGCGCAAGGCCCGCGCCACGGCGGACGCCCAGCCGGGCGCGTGGCGCGGGGAGGCCCGTACGGTCGTCGACAGCTACATCGACCAGCTCGGCCCGTCCCTGGTGCTCTCGCCCGACGTGACCATGCTCCAGCCGGAGCAGAACACGGTCGGCGTGGAGATCACGGCACGGGTGCCGTCGGTCTTCCCCGGACTGAACCTCACCGTGCACGCGCAGTCGGCGGGGCCGGTGGAGCGGTTCGTGCCGGAGGAGGGGTGATGGAGGACGCCGTTCGTACGGCCGACGACCGAGGCCTGTCGACTGTGGAGGACAACCGGGGTCTGCCGGCTATGGAGGGCGACCGGGGCCTGTCGACCGTGGAAGTGGTCATCCTGGCCCCGGTGATGATGCTGTTCATCCTGGTGCTGGTGGCCTTCGGTCAACTGGTCGACGGACGCGGCGCCCTGGACGGCGCCGCCCGGGACGCGGCCCGCGCGGGCTCCATCCAGAAGGACCACGCCACGGCGATGGCCGAGGCCCGCAAGGCGGCGGCCGCGAGCCTGGAGGGCGTGTGCTCGGGTCCGGTCACCGTGACGCAGACCAGCACGGGCTTCGACCCGGAGGTGGACCCCATGTTCAGCGTGCAGGTCAGCTGCCGGGTACGCGGTCTGGCCACGCTGGGCCTGGACATCGACCCGACGATGGACGCGACGTTCAGCTCGCCGCTGGACCCGTTCCGGAGGTCCGCGTGAAGGTGTGGCTCCGGGGCCTTCGGTCCCGTATGGACGACCGGGGCTCGGGCGCCGGCGCGGTGATCATCTTCGCGCTGGTCTTCCTCTCCCTCTCCGCCTTCGTGATCGACGGCGGCCTGTCCATCTCCAAGCGCGAACGCGCCGCGGACATCGCCGAACAGGCGGCCCGTTACGCCGCCCAGGACATCGACAAGGAAGCCCTCTACGACAACGAGGGCGGTCCCGCGCCGATCAACTTCCAAAACTGCGACGCGCGGGTCAAGGAGTTCGCGGCCGAGATGGACATGAACGGCCCGGACATCGCGGCGACGCACTGCGTGACGGCGGACGTGAACCAGGTGCAGGTGGAGGTCCAGCTGACGTACTCGCCGGTGTTCACGGGGATGTTCTTCGGCGGGGACGTGGTGGTGAAGGGGCAGGCGGTGGCGGAGAACGAGGTGGGGTGAGCCTTGTTGGTTCCCCTCAGGCCTTGTTGCCCCCACCCTCCTTCTTCCCCCGCTTGTCCTCGGTCTTCATGGCGTCGTTGACCTGCTTGGCCAGTTCGTCGTCGAGCTTCTTGAACTCGCGGACCACGGCGTCGGACATGCTCGAGAGGGCGTCGAGCTGCTGTCCGATGTCCTCGCGGCCGTCCTCCCAGTTGGACTCGAAGTCGGAGAGGGCGCTGTTGACGGTGCCGTCGCCGATGTCGTCCTCGTAGGACTCGAACATCTTCTTGGTGTGGTTCATCCGCGTCTTGATGGACCGCAGGCGCCGCCCGTAGTCCTCCAGCTCGGTCAGCGGCAGTGAGAGATCGCTCTTGCCCTTGCCCATGTGTCCGTCCCCCGACTGTTGCTCGTAGGCTGATCGGCACGGTACCTCGGACGAAGGGGCAAGGTCGACGTCATGGCCCGCTACATGGAGGCGCTCACCATTGAGCGCGGCGGCTTCCGGATCAACGTTCCGGAGTCGTGGTGGGAGTTCGACGTACGCCCCGAGTCCCGGGACGACTCGATCCGCCGCATGGTGAACGAACGCATACAGGCGCACCCCGAGCTGGCCAAGTACCGCGACGCGTACCTGGACTTCCTGCGCAAGGCGGCGGCGGACGCGTGGAAGTCGGGTGCGCTGTACTGCGGTTGCATGGCGGAGAGCTTCGGCGGTGACACCCCGATCACGGGCTCGGTGACGGTGTCGCTGGTCTCGGGCCGCTCGTCCTCCGGGGAGCCGCTGTCGACGGACCCGATGGTGATGGCCGGCCAACTCGCCGTGAAGGAGGCGAAGAAGGAGGGCGACTCCTGGCGGAAGGTGACCACGGTCGACATTCCGGGCGTGGGGCCGGCGGCGCGGACGTACGGCATCGAGGACATCGCGATCCCGGACGACGCGCTGAAGCGGACGGTCCGGGCGGTGCTGATGCAGACGTTCATCCCGGTGCCGGGCCAGGCGGGCAAGGTGGCGCTGGTGGCCGGAAGCAGCCAGGTGCTGGACCTGGCGGACTCGTTCTTCGACATCTTCGACGCGATCACGTCGACGTTCCGCTTCACGGGGTAGGACGTTCCGCTTCACGGGGTAACGGAGCAATGGCGTAGCGAAGTACCGGGAGCCGATTTCCCGAACCACCGTTCGCACGCTGGTAAGTTCGCGTGTGCATACGCAGTTGTTCTTGGTGCACACGTGACGGGGGTTGCGGTATGGCGGGGCATCGGCCCACGGACTGGCATGTGCTGGATCTGGACAAGGACCCGGTGCCGGGTGACCCGCAACAGGTGCGCCAACTGGCCAAGAAACTGCACGACTTCGCTGACGACGTCTCCGACGCGCTGCGCATCGTCAAGGGGATGGCGGGGGAGTCGACGCTCGCGGAGTGGGCGGGCAAGTCGGCGGACGTGTTCAAGGAGGACTTCGCCGATGTCCCCAAGAACCTGAAGAAGCTCAAGAAGTCCTACGAGATGTGCGGCGACGCGCTGGCGGACTACTGGCCGAAACTGGAGCGCGCCCAGGCACTGGCGGACCGCGCGCTGGCCCGGGGCCGGGAGGCGCAGGCGGATCTGTCGGCAGCCAAGTCCCGTCTGGTGAAGGCGGATTCGTGGGTGGGGCGGGCCACGAAGGAGGCCGACAAGTACAAGGACGACCCCACGGGCAGCAAGTCCACCGACAAGCCCGACGAGGCGAAGGTCCGCGCCGCCACCCGTGACGTCCAGCACGCCGAGACCGCCCGGTCCAACGCCCGCGGCGACGTCTCCGACGCCCAGGACGCCCTGGACGCGGCGAAGAAGATGGCCGAGGACGCCCGCAAGATGCGCCAGGAGGCCGCCCGCACGGCGAAGTCGAAGATCGACGAGGCGTCGGACGCGGGCATCCAGAACCGGTCGTGGTGGGAGGAGGTCGGCGACTGGTTCGTCGACAACTGGGACACCATCGTCGCGGTCTGCAAGGTCGTCGTCGCCGTGGTCGGTGTGATCGCGATGATCATCGGCGGGCCGATCCTGGGTGCGATCGTGCTGATCGCGGCCCTCGTGGTCCTCGCGGACACGCTCTACAAATACTCCCAGGGGCGGGCGTCCCTATGGGACGTCGCCTTCGCCGCGCTCGGCTGCATACCCGCGTTCAAGGGCCTGACCACCCTCGGCGGCCTGGCCAGGGGCCTCAAGGGCGGCATGGCGGCCGTGAAGGGAATCCGCGGCGGGCTGAAGGGCATGGGGCTGGCGCTGCGCGGGCTGGGGAAGAACGCGCGTACGGCGGTGACCGACGGGGCCAAGGGCGCGTACAACCGGGCCAAGAACCTGGTGAAGTCCAAGGGGAGTGACCCCGTGGACATGGCTTCCGGCGCGATGTACCTGGCGCAGACCGACGTGGAGCTTCCGGGGCTGCTGTCGCTGGTCTTCACTCGCCGTGTCGCCTCGGACTACCGCTGTGGCTGGTGGTTCGGTCCCACGTGGGCCTCCACCATCGACCAGCGTCTCGAAGTCGACGAGCAGGGCGTCGTATTCGTCACCGAGGACGGACTGCTCCTCACCTACCCCCACCCCTTGGCCCCGGGCATTCCCGCCCTGCCGGAGTCGGGTCCTCGGCGGCCGCTGACCCGCCTGGAGGACGGCGGGTACCGGATCGACGACCCGCTCAGCGGCCTCAGTCACCATTTCGGCCGCCCCAACGCCGACGGCATCGCCCTGCTGCACCGTATCGCCGACGGCAACGAGCACACGATCACGTTCGACTACGACGCCTACGGAACTCCTCTGGGGATCCGTCACTCCGGTGGCTACCACCTCAAGCTCGACACGGAGGACGGGCGTGTCACCTGCCTGAGCCTGGCAGGAGCGGCCGAGGACGGCACCGACACAGTCGTCAGGCGGTACGACTACGACGACGGCAAGCTCGTCGGCGTCACCAATTCGTCAGGCCTGCCGCTCCGGTTCACCTACGACGAACGCCTGCGCGTCGCGTCCTGGGAGGACACGAACAACAGGCGGTACCTGTACTCGTACGACGACCGGGACCGCTGCGTCGCCGAGGGCGGCGAGGCCGGGCACATCGCGATCACCATCGATTACGACGGTACTGACCCCGCCTGGCCCGGCTGTCGCGTCACCATGCTCACCACGGCCGACGGCGCTGTATCCCGCTTTGTCGTCGACGACCGGTGCCTGGTTGTCGCCGAGACCGATGCGCTGGGCGCCACGGTCTCCACCGTCTACGACGACCGCCAGAACGTCGTCGAGACAACGGACCAGCTCGGACACCGCACGACCTTCGCGTACAACGAGGTGGGGCAGCCGGTCGAGGTGACTCGCCCCGACGGTTCCATGGTGCTTGCCGGTTACGACGACCGGCATCGCCTCACCGCCGTCGTGCTGCCGGACGGTTCCTCGTGGCGATACACCAACGACGTGCACGGCAACGTCACGGCGGTCACCGACCCCACCGGCGCGACCACCGACTTCGTGCGCGCGGCCGATGGCAGCATCGTCGGGGTCAGGGACGCCGCCGGCCGTACGAGTGCCTACACGAACAACGCCGCGGGCCTGCCGCTCACCGTCACCGACGGCATCGGCAACACGACGTACTACAGGTACAACGCCTTCGGCCAGATCATCGCGGTCACCGACGCCCTCGGCCACGAGACCCGCTTCGAGCGCACCGTCGAGGGTCTCCCCACCAGGCGTATCGAACCGGACGGGTCGTACGAGACATGGGAGTACGACGGGGAGGGCAACTGCGTCCGCCACGTGGACGCGGCCGGGCAGGAAAGCCGCTTCGAGTACACCCACTTCGACCGGCTCAGTGCCCGCATCGGGCCGGGGGGCGAGCGCTTCACGTTCACCCATGACGCCGGCCTGCGTCTCACGGCGGTGACCAATCCGCAGGGTCTGACCTGGAACTACACGTACGACGCGGTCGGTCAACTGCTGGCCGAGTCCGACTTCGACGGCCGGACCACGCACTACGCCTACGACGCCGCCGGTCGGCTCACCGCTCGGACGAACGCGCTCGGACAGACGATCCGCTACCAGCGGGACGCGCTCGGGCAGATCATCGCCAAGGACGCCGACGGCGTCACCACCGCGTACAGCTACACGCCGAACGGCTTCCTGGACAGAGCGGTCGGCCCGGACAGCACTCTGCACGTGGAACTCGACGGTGCGGGGCGGCGGATCAAGGAGACTGTCGACGGCCGCACCATGGCCTTCGCCTACGACGCCGCCGGCAACCGGACGCTGCGCGTCACCCCGTCGGGTGCCCGCAGCACCTGGGAGTACGACGCCGCGGGACGTGCCCTTCGGCTGACCACGGCGGGCCACACCATCGACTTCGCGCACGACGCGGCCGACCGCGAGACCGCTCGCCGAATAGACGGCGCACTCACGCTCGCGCGTGGTTACGACGCTCTCGACCGCCTGATCGGGCAGTCGGTCACGGCCGCCGGTGACACGCGGTTCATCGAGCGTTCCTACTCCTACCGGCCGGACGGTCACCTCATAGGTCTTGAGGACGCTCGTACCGGGACCCGACGCTTCGATCTCGATGCCCATGGTCGTGTCACGGCCGTCAACGCCGTCGGCTGGAACGAGCGCTACGCCTACGACACCGCGGGCAACCAGACCGAAGCCGAATGGCCCGCGAGCCATCCCGGCCGTGAGGCCGTCGGAACCCGTGACTACGCGGGCACACGGCTGACACGGGCCGGGAGCATCCACTACGAGCACGACTCCCAGGGCCGTGTGGTCGTACGACGCAAGACGCGACTGTCCCGCAAGCCCGATGTATGGCACTACGAATGGGACGCCGAGGACCGGCTCACCACCGTCACCACGCCGGACGGCAGCCGCTGGCGCTACACCTACGACCCCCTGGGCCGGAGGACCGCGAAGCTCCGGCTGGCCGCCGACGGGGAGACCGTCCTGGAACGCACCCTCTTCACCTGGGACGGCAACACGCTCTGCGAGCAGACCACCGAGCACGGGGACACGGGCGGAAACACGACGCTCACCTGGGACCACGACGGACTCGCCCCGCTGAGCCAGGCCGAGCGCATCTGGGCCGCGGAGGCGCCGCAGGAGACCATCGACGAACGGTTCTTCGCCATCGTCACCGACCTCGTCGGAACCCCGACCGAACTGGTCACGGCGGACGGGGAGATCGCCTGGTACACGCGATCCACCCTCTGGGGGAACACGGTCTGGAACCGCGGTGCCACCGCTTACACGCCGCTTCGCTTCCCCGGGCAGTACCACGACCCGGAGACCGGGCTTCACTACAACCATCACCGCCACTACGACCCGGAGACGGCCAGGTACACCAGCCCCGACCCGCTCGGCCTGCTCCCGGCGCCGAACCCTGTCACGTACGTCCACAACCCGCACACGTGGTCGGACCCCCTGGGACTCGCCCCCCTGTGCCAGCAGCACGGCGGTGCCCACGGCAGTCCGGACGGCCCCGGCCTGCTTCCCGGGCCCGCACCCCAGAAGGCGGTGGACATGCTGAACAAGGTGAATGCGCGGCCCGGAGGTATCGGAAAGGTCGACGGCTACCATGGCAACGCCAACTGGGGTAACAACAAGGGCCAGCTGCCCGGAGGAAAGTACAAGGAATGGGACGTCAACGCCAAGGTCGACCTGCCTAACTGCAGTGCCCCCGGCTGCGGCAAGGAAATCCGAGGCACCGAGCGGTTGTTGACCCCCAAGGACGGCCCCGGTCCCGCGTATTACACGCCGGACCACTATGGAACCTTCTACTACGTCGGTGAATTCACAGGGTGATCCAGGAATGACCGGTTTCGACATCACGGGGACCTCGGAGCCCTGGGCTGTCTTCGTGCCCAGCGGAGACGCCGAAATTCGCGTGCAGCTGTCACAGCTGGAGGCAAAGGGCGGCCAGGTCCACCGCCTGTCCTCTCACGAGCTCATGACCGAGCAGGGTGTGTACGCGGCGTTCGCACGGGCGCTTCAGTTCCCCGGTTATTTCGGGCGGAACTGGGATGCGATGGTGGACTGCCTGGACGATCTGTGCGGCGCCGTGACCGGCGGCGGCGTGGGAATCGCCGTCGTCATCGAGGATGCCGACCGACTGCTGGACACGGAGCATTTTCCCCTTTTCGTATCGGTCCTCTGCCAGGGGGCGGACCGTGCGAACTCGGCGGTCGACCTGGATGGATTTCCACTGGACAGACCTGCCATCGCCGAGCACTTCGTTCTTGAGTTCCGTGACTTCGACGCGGAACGAATCGTACGCAGGGTGAGTCAGCAGGACCTTACGGTCACCTCGGGCGCAGGTTTCGTCGGTGCCGCGCTCAACCCCGAGGAATGGCACTGAGGCAGCGGGAGCGGGATTGATCATTCTGCCGAGGCTGCTCGGCGACTTGCTCGCCCAGGTCGACGAACGTCGGGGAGCCGAGCTGGGGCTCGACTTCGCGGATCACGCCGTGGATTTCAGAGCCGAGCCGATGACCAACCCCACGCGCGTCGTGTCCGAGGAGTACATGGCCGCCGCCCGCCAGGCGCTCCGGCTCGGCCGGGCGGACGACCGGTTGCTCCGTGCCCACGAGGCCTTCGTCCAAGAGGGCTGGCGGAGCCCTGGTGACTCGGAGGCCGTGAACCTCCTGGACTCCGCCGTACGGCTGGCCTGCCAGGACATGCTGATCGAGGCAGGGGTCTAGGGCAGGCCAGGGCGCGTCCCCTTGACCCCGCAGGACATCGCGAAGTCGGCCCAGTCCGTCGTGGGCCGCCGGTACTCCGAGCGGGCCGCTGAGGGCGAGGACGTCCAGGAAGTGAACCGCCGCGCCCGCTGGGAGGAGGCCCGCTGGCAGGTGCAGCGCGTGATCGCCACGGAACCCGTGCCGGGCGGCGGAACCGGGCGATGACCTCGGAGAGAGGGCTCGCGTACGACGTCTTCGGGCCGTTGTGGGGGGTCGTGGAGCTGGCGGCGGTGGCCGCGTCCGGGTCCCTGAGGGATGCGTCGCTGGTGGATTTCGTGGCCGACCGTCGGGGCGAGGTGGACGGCATCCTCGAATCGGTGCGGGCTGTCGGGGACTTCTCCGGCGACGCCATGTCCGTCTTCGAGCGGCAGGGCGGGTGGAACGAGGGCCGCGAAGTGACGGCCGAGTATCCGCTGATGTACTCGGGCTGCGTTGAGAACTATCCGCCGAACGCTGATGATCCCGCCGTGCTGCGGCGCGTGGTGCGCATGGGCGGCGATCTGCAATTGACGGCCTTGACGGACGCGTTGGTGGGCACCGCCACGGTGCGGGGGCCGGGCTTGGCCGAGGCACCCCCATTGATCGTCGGTGCCGTGGGCGGGGCGGGCGTGCTGCTCGGTCGGGACGGCGAACAGTCGGTCCGGGATGCCTTCCGGATGTGGCGGGTCGCCCATCTGCCGAGCGTCCTGTGGCCGGACTCCCCGACGCCGGCGCAGGCCAAGAAGAAGCTCCGGGCCTACGCCCACGCCCTGGAGGCCCTGGTGCTCGATGGCTGACGGCACGCGTGGGTGGGACCGGGAGACCGGCGAGGGCGGTCGCACGACGGGAACCACATCATCACCTTCTTCCCGGTGGGCAGAAGCGCGCAGTAGCACGGAGGTGAGCGATTCCATGGAGTTCACGTTCTCCGTGGCTGACGACCAGCAGCCGCCGCCCAGCGGATTCGACCTGGGGCACATGGATGTGCGTGGCAGCGAAGGCGAGGCGAGTTCACGGGACCGGACGCCGGATCAGGCGATGATGATCTATCTGTCATTGACGCTGCTGCTGGACGGTCTGCGGCAATTCCTGACGGGCCGAGATCGGACGTATGAGTCCGCCGCCGTCGACTCGTCCTTCTCGCTCCACTTCGCCCGGCGCGGCGATGGTCTCGTCGAAACGAGCCACGCCGGTGAAGTCGTGGACCGATCGACGGAGAAGGAACTGGCCGGATCCGTCTTCCGGGCGGCCGAACAATTCGGGCGGACCCATCTGCCCGGGCTTCCTCCCGATGACGCCGGCCGAGAGGACCTTGAGGCTTCGCCGGCTCAGTTCGCGAGCACCTTGGCACGGTTGGGATGAACGAGAGGACAGCGTGGGTGGGACTGGCCCTGCCCCGGCTGCTGCACGCCCCCTTGGCCAAGGCCGGTGAACGACGTGCCATCGTGCTGGGGCCCGACTGCGCGGAGCACACGTCGGGGGGTTCATGGTCGAGACCGCTGGGAGGGGCCCCTTGGGGAGTGGTGCGCGATGACTGACGACCGGGCATGGGACTGGGAGACCGGCGAGGGCCTGCTGGCCATCGACGATCCCGCCGAGGTCGACGCGGCGTTCGAGCGCGGTGAGCGGGCGTTGGGCGCGGCGGTGATCGGGTTGGCGCTCCAGTGCTCTCCCGAGGTGGCCTCGCCGCGGATCGTGCGGGCGCTGGATGTGCTGGACCGCTCACGACGGGACTTCCCGTTCACGGCCGCGGCGCATGTGGCCCGCCTCAACGGCCGCCTGACACCTGAGCTTTACGCCGCCCTGCGCACGGAGGGCATGGGTGGCTTCGCCGACCACGCGATCCGGGACACGCTGGCGTACGTGCCGTTCCGGGACCTTCCGCCGTGGTTCAAGTGGCAGTGGGTCCGGACGACGGTGGCGGACCGGCTGGACGTGTGGCGGATAACGGCCGCGGACCTGCTGCGACGCCGCTCGTGAAGGGCGGCGGAGGGATCGCGGGGATGGCTCACCGGCACGAGCGGCGCTGGTCCGCGGAGACGGAGCGTGTGCTGCGGGCAGCCGGTTGGCACCCGGGACGGACGGTCCTCACAGCGACCTGGGAGGCCACGCTCCGCGAGCGCGGCGGCTTCCGAATCAGCGAGGCGGCCCGCCGCTTCCTCGCCGAGTTCGGTGGGCTGGCGAGCACGGAGCGGGGGCCGGGGAAGACGATGGCTCGGATGGGGTTCACCCTCGACCCGACAGTCGCCGAGTGGGACGACGAGATTTTCGACGCGCTCAGCGAGGCGGCAGGGGTGGAGCTGTACCCGATCGGGGAGGCCGACCGCCGCAATCTGTATCTGGGAATGGACCCGAACGGTGCCGTCCATGTCGGCATGGACAGTGCCGTGCGGCTGGCGGACACGGGCGATGCGGCGCTGGAGAAGTTGGTCGAGGGAGTCCGGTAGGAGCTGGGTGACGAGCTCTACTTCGTCTTCGAGTTCGAGGAGTTCGACGCGGAGAGGATCGCTCGGAGCGTGGAGCAGCCCGACCTGACGGTCACGAAGGGCGACGGGTATGTGGCCGTCGCCCTCGACCCCGAGGTGTGGCACCAGTGCTAGTGGTTGAGGCGTCGAAGCCTTCAAGGGTGAGTGGAGAGCGACCCTGATCAGCGGCGGGGGGATTGTGTGGGGAATGTGAGGAGTGTGGCGGGAGTCCGCCAATACGCCGGTCAAGTCGGGCTTTTCGGGCCGCCGGTGGTTGCCTGAGCCGGGCTCCCCGCCCCTCTCCCGCTCCATCCTTCGACTGGCCTGCAGACACTTCATAAGATCTCTGTAGTCTCAGTACTTCCACCCCACCCCCGACGAAGCCGACGGCCCACACACCTCAGGACATCTCCCATGGCGCGACGCTCAAGCTCGACGGGAAGCCCGGCCACCCCGCGGAACCGGACCCCGCAGCCCGTGCGGCTGCCCCGGCGTACGTTCGGGGACTTCGTCAAGGCGTTCCTCGCGTTCGTCGCCCTGGTCGTGCTGGTCGTCGGAGTGCCGGGCGCGCTGGCCATGTACCTCGGCTGGCCCGTGCCCAGCACCTGGGATCCCCAGGAGTGGCTGACCAGCGAGCTGAGCGTCGGGACCTTCCTGGGCATCCTCACCTTCTTCGTCTGGCTGGCCTGGGCCCAGTTCACCGCCTGCGTGATCGTCGAGATGAAGGCCGCGCTGTCCGGCGTGGGCGTGCCGGGGCGCGTGCCCGGAGCCGGGCCCAGCCAGTTGCTCGCCCGGCAGCTCGTCGCCGCGCTGCTGCTGGTCGGCGCCACCGCGGCCAGCCTCACGCCGGGGCTGTCCCAGTTCGGGCAGAACCTGGAGGGCAACCAGCGCGGCACCGTCGCCGCCGCCGAGCAGACCCCGGGCGCCGGGCTGTTCGC
Source organism: Streptomyces sp. NPDC110618 (assembly GCF_055657065.1). Lineage (NCBI taxonomy): Bacteria > Bacillati > Actinomycetota > Actinomycetes > Kitasatosporales > Streptomycetaceae > Streptomyces > Streptomyces sp. NPDC110618. The sequence continues at coordinate 41,065 of NZ_JBVKBN010000004.1, forward strand.
GCAGCAGCAGGAGCAGGCCGCCGCCTCCGCGAGCGCGCTCGCCGAGCAGGCCGCGCACGCCGAGGCCGCCGCGCCGAGCACCGCCAAGGACGGGGACACGAAGTACTACCGGATCCAGCCCCCAGAGGGCCGCCACCACGACTCCCTGTGGGAGATAGCGGAACGGCACCTCGGCGACGGCCGCCGGTACAAGGAGATCTACGAGCTCAACAAGGACCGCGTGCAGCCCGACGGCTCGCGTCTGTCCGAGGCCAGCCTCATCCGGCCGGGCTGGATCATGGAGATGCCCGGCGACGCCCGCGGCGGCGAACTCGTCGAGATGCCCGACGAGGCCCCGGGCGTCTCCCCCGAACTCCAGCAGCAGATCCACGACTACGCCAAGACCGGCGACGGCGCGCAGGAGCAGGGCGGCCAGCAGGGCGGTCAGGAACAGGGCGGCGGCAACGCCCACATCTCCGTCCCCGAGCAGCGCCCCGCCCCTGACCACCGGACCCCCAGCGCAAGCGCACCGCAGGCCACCGACTCCGAGTCCTCCTTCGGCCTCCCCGAAGCCCTCCTCACCGCCCCCCTCCTCGCCGCCGGTCTCCTCGGCGCCCTCGGCCGCCGGCGTCGGCAGGCCCTGTGGCAGTCGGCGCTCGGTTCCGTCGGCGGGCGGCGCGGTATGGAGCCGCCGACCCCGACCGGCGACGCCGCCGACGTCCACGACGCCCTCCTGGTCGGCGCGGACCCCGACGGCGTACGCCTGCTGGACCGTTCCCTGCGCGGGCTCGCCGCCTCCCTCGCCGAGGAGTCCCGGCCGCTGCCCACCGTGTACGCGGCCTGGCTCACCAACGGCGACCTGCACCTCCAGCTCGCCCAGCCCGCGGGCAAGCCGCCCGCGCCCTGGCAGCTCGGCCAGGACCAGACGTTCTGGATGCTGGCCCGCGCCGACGCCGAGAGCTACGAGGACACCGACACCGCCGCCCCGTACCCCGGCCTGGTCAGCCTCGGCACCATGGACGACTCCCGGCTGCTGCTGAACCTGGAGTCCGTGCCCGGCATCGTCTCCCTGTCCGGCCGCGAGGCCGACCGGGCGGCCGTGTTCGCCTCGGTCGCCGCCGAACTCGCCACCAACGGCTGGTCGGACCGGATGACCATCACCCTCGTCGGCTTCGGCCAGGACCTCACCCCGCTCGCCCCGAACCGGCTGCGCCACCTCGACGGCATCGACGACCTGATCGAGACCATGGAGGCCGAGACCCGGCAGCGGCGCGGCGCGCTCGGGGCCGCCGGTCACGACTCGGTGCTGACCGGCCGTACCGGACCCGCCCAGCACACCCGTTGGGCCCCGCACCTCGTCCTGCTCGCCGCCGAACCCTCCGCCGAGGACGCCACCAGGCTCGCCGAACTCGCCGCCGACGCCAGCCGTCTCGGCATCGGCTACCTCGTCGGCACCGAGACCGGCGATCTGCCCGGCGCCGCCTGGGAGATGGAGATCACCGGCGAGGGCAAGCTGCTCGCCCCGCTGCTCGGGCTCGAACTTGAGGCCCAGCTCCTGCCGGTCCAGCAACAGCAGGCCGTCGTCGAGCTGTTCGTGCAGGCCGACCCCGACCAGGACCCGGACGGGCCGACCACGACCCCGCCGTTCCTCGTCGACGTCAGCGAGCAGGGGCGGCCCGCGGTCTACGCCCGGCTCGTCGGCCCGTACGAGATCATCGGCCTCGACACCCCGGACGGCGAGCGCAGCGCCTTGCTGCACGAGGCGCTCGCGCTGCTCCTGCTGCACCGCGAGGGCGTGCACCCGCGAGTGCTGTCCTCCGCGCTGTGGCCGCGCGGGGTCACCGCGGACGTGCGCGACGCGCTGCTGGAGCGGCTGCGCGCCTGGCTCGGCACCGACCCGGACGGCAGCCCGCGACTGCGCACCGACTCGACCGGGCGGCTCACGCTCGCCAAGTCCGTCGTCTCCGATCTCGACGTGCTGCGCTCGCTGTACCACGAGGCCACCCAGGGCCGGGGCGTCAACAGCCGTGCCGTGCGCGGGCGTCTGCTCACCGACGCGCTGGTCCTGGTGCGCGGTCCGCTGCTCGCCGACCGGCCCGAGGGCCGCTACCGCTGGCTCACCCACGAGATCGTCGACGCCCAACTCCCGCTGCTGGTCGCCGACATCGGGCTCGCGCTGTCCGCGTTCCACCTGGAGAAGGACCGCGCGGAGAAGGCCATCGAGGCGCTGAACGCGGCCCTGAACTCCGCGCCCGCCGACGAGCGGCTCTGGCACGAACTGCTGCGCGCCACCCACTCCACCGGCGACACCGCCCGCCTCCAGGCCCTGGCCGCCGATCTCGTCCACCGCAGCGGCGCGCGCGGTCTGCCGCCGCGCACCGAGGCGCTCCTCGACGAACTGCTGCCGGCCTGGCGCGACGGCGCGGTCGCCGCGGGATGACCGATCTGCTCCCCGTTCTCGTCGTTCTCGCCGCCGCACTGTGGGGTGCGGCGGTGGGCGCGTACCTGCCCCGGGCCGCCTACCGCTTCTCCGCCCCCGCCGGTGAGCCCTGGCGCACCGCCTGCCCGCAGGGGCATCCGGTACGCGGCTGGCTCGGCCGCGCGCACTGCCCGGCCTGCGACACCGGCTCCTACGGCCCAGGCGTCGTCCCCCTCTCCCTCGCCACCGCCCTGGTCTGCGCCGCCCTCGCCGCGGCCACCGGCACCCGCCCCGAACTGGGCGTCTGGCTGCTCCTCGCCCCCGTCGGCGTGCTGCTCGCGTACGTCGACTTCCGCGTCCACCGCCTCCCGGACCCGCTGACCCTGCCGCTCGCGGCCGCCGCCCTCGCCCTGCTCGGCGTGGTCGCGCTGGTCCCGGAGCACGCGGGGGAGTGGCGGACCGCGCTGTACGGCGCGCTCGCCCTCGGCGGCGGCTACTTCGTGCTCTTCCTGATCAACCCCTCCGGCATGGGCTTCGGCGACGTCAAACTCGCCCTCGGCCTGGGCGCGGCCCTCGGCTGGTACGGCTGGTCCACGCTGATGCTCGGCACCTTCGCGGGCTTCCTGCTGGGGGCGCTGTACGGGGGCGCGCTGGTCGTCGTACGCAAGGCGGGCCGCAAGACGGCGATCCCGTTCGGGCCGTTCCTGATCTCCGGGGCGTTCCTGGGGCTGCTGATCGGGGCGTACACGGCCTGACGTCGGTCCGTACACATGCCTGGCGTAGGCTGGATCAGTCCGCCCACCCGTCTCCCACCACCATCCTTATAGAGAGCGCTACGCGCGCACCCCTCGATTCCTTGACGAAAGGGACGCCGCCGGTGACCGAGAAGGCCGACCTCCAGTCCGTCCTCGACCGTGCCGCCGCGGGCGGGCGCATCACGCCGGAGGAGGCGCTCGACCTCTACCGCGACGCCCCGCTGCACGCGCTGGGCGCCGCCGCCGACGCCGTACGCCGCCGCCGCTACGCGGGCATCGAGCACATCGCGACGTACATCATCGAGCGGAACATCAACTACACGAACGTCTGCGTGACGGCGTGCAAGTTCTGCGCCTTCTACGCCCCGCCGAAGGACACGGCCAAGGGCTGGACCCGGGACCTGGACGACATCCTGCGCCGCTGCGCGGAGACCGTCGAACTCGGCGGCACCCAGATCATGTTCCAGGGCGGACACCACCCGGACTACGGCGTGGAGTACTACGAGAAGCACTTCGCGGCCATCAAGAAGGAGTTCCCGCAGCTCGTCATCCACAGCCTGGGGGCGAGCGAGGTCGAGCACATGGCGCGGATCTCCAAGGTCAGCGTCGAGGAGGCCATCCAGCGCATCCACGCCGCTGGCCTCGACTCCTTCGCGGGAGCGGGCGCCGAACTGCTGCCGGAGCGGCCCCGCAAGGCCATCGCGCCGCTGAAGGAGTCCGGCGAGCGCTGGCTGGAGATCATGGAGACCGCCCACAACCTGGGTGTGGAGTCCACCTCCACCATGCTGATGGGCACCGGCGAGACCAACGCCGAGCGGATCGAGCACCTGCGGATGATCCGGGAGGTGCAGGACCGCACGGGCGGCTTCCGGGCCTTCATCCCGTACCTGTACCAGCCCATGAACAACCACCTGAAGGGCCGCACGCAGGCCACGATCTTCGAGTACCTGCGGATGATCGCGATCTCCCGGCTCTTCATGGACAACATCGCCCACATCCAGGGCTCCTGGCTGACCACCGGCCAGGACGCGGGCCAGCTGACGCTGCACTACGGCGCCGACGACCTCGGCTCGGTCATGCTGGAGGAGAACGTCGTCTCGGCGGCCGGTGCCAAGCACCGCTCCAACCTCCAGGAAATGATCGACATGATCCGTTCCGCGGGGCGGGTCCCGGCGCAGCGCTCGACGACGTACGAGCACCTCGTGGTGCACGACGACCCGGCGAACGACCCCGTCGACACCCGCGTGATGTCCCACATCTCCTCGACGGCGATCGAGGGCGGCACGGCCCACCCCGAGCTGAAGATCCTCGCCACCAATTAGATGCTCACGCTGCACACGGCGCCCCTGGTGCTGACCATCGGCGCGGAGCCCGTGCCCGACGGGGCGGTTCTGGTGGACGGCGACCGCGTCACCGCCCTCGGGCCGTACGAGGAGCTGGCCGCCGCCCACCCCGGTGCCCGTACGCGCCGCTGGCCCGGCGTGCTCACCCCCGGGCTGCGGCAGCCGAACGGGCGGTGGCTGCTGACCCGCTGCTACCACCCCGACCCGCGCGAGGCCGACGAGCTGGGCACCGAGCCCATCAGCGGCCCCGCGCTCGACGAACTCGCCCCGGACGCCGCCCGGATGGCGGGCAGCGTGCGCCGCGGCCTGCAACGGATGCTCGCCCACGGCACCACCCACGTCGCTGGCCCCTTCCCGGACGCGGTACGGCAGTCCGTCGTACGGTCCGGGCTGCGCGAGGTGCCCGCGGAACCGTCGACGGCGGACCGGGCGCATCTGGACCCCTTCGCCGAGGGCCACGACCTTCCCGGCACCGTCCACGGCCCGCTCACCGTGGGCGCCCCGGCCGACCTCGCCGTCTTCGACGTGCCCGACGCCGACGGGCTCACCGCCAAGGGCGCGGGCACGTGCGTGGCCACCGTGCTGGGCGGGCGGCTGGTGTACCGGCGCCGGTAGGCCCTGCGGTGCCGGGCTGGGCGTACTGCAAGAATGGGCGCGTGACCCGCGCTTCCCTGAACAAGCAGCCGCACGAAGTCGCCTCGATGTTCGACGACGTCGCGGAACGGTACGACCTGACCAATGACGTGCTGTCGCTCGGCCAGGACCGGGTGTGGCGCAAGGAGGTCGCCAAGGCGGTCGACGCCCGCCCCGCGCAGAAGGTCCTCGACCTCGCCGCGGGCACCGCCACCTCCTCCCTGCCCTTCGCGCGCACCGGCGCCTATGTCGTCCCCTGCGACTTCTCGCTCGGCATGCTCCAGGTCGGCAAGCGCAAGCACCCCTGGCTGCCGCTGACGGCCGGGGACGCCACGAAACTGCCGTTCCGCGACGACACCTTCGACGCCGTCACCATCTCCTTCGGCCTGCGCAACGTGCAGGACTTCGACGCGGCCCTGCGCGAGATGCACCGGGTGACCAAGCCCGGCGGCCGGGTGGTCATCTGCGAGTTCTCGCACCCGACCTGGGCGCCCTTCCGGACCGTCTACACCGAGTACCTGATGCGGGCCCTGCCGCCGGTGGCCCGCGCGGTGTCCTCCAACCCGGAGGCGTACGTCTACCTCGCCGAGTCCATCCGCGCCTGGCCCGACCAGCCCGCGCTGGCCGAGCACCTGAAGAAGGCCGGCTGGTCGAAGGTGGCCTGGCGCAACCTGACCGGCGGTGTGGTCGCCCTGCACCGGGGCTTCAAGGAGAGCTGAGGCCCGGTCTCGGGGTTCAGCGGGTGCCGAACCCCACGAAGGCCGCGTACGCATGCCCTCCGGGCTCGTCGAGTTCCCGTTGCAGCCCCCCACGCGGGGGCCGCGTCGGACGTGGCTCGCGTACCCCTCCGCCGCCCTCGCCCTCCCCGAAGTCGAACCAGACGGTGACCACGGCCCCGCGCGGGACCTCGACGCCGGGCGGGGGGTACTGCCGTACGACGTAGTCGACGACGGCGAGATGGAAGTCCGGGCGGTCGGGAGAGGCCAGCAGTACGCCCTGTGCCTCGGCCGACTGGCGCGCGTCCACCGCCATCAGCCCCACGAGCCGTGGCACACGCACGTGTGAATTCTTGGGCGGTTTGTACACAGACGTCACCCCCAGCGGTACCGGCAGAGTAACCCCCACCGGGTACCGCTCGGAAGCGTCAAGTGTCTTTCTGTGACAGTCCGTTACTGTCCGTAGTGCAAGTGGTTCACGCTGCTCCGCTTGTCAGGTCCAGCCGGTAGCAGTGCCCCTCCCGCTCGGTTGTCGGGGTCGTGAAGACCTCCGCGAGCCGCATGCCCAGGCGCTGGGTCACCGCGATCGAGCGGCTGTTGCGCGCGTCCACCATGGCCACGACCTCCGGCACCCCCGCCGCCCGCACCCGCTCCAGCGTCATGCGCGCCGCCGCCGTCACGTACCCCTTGCCCCAGTGCGCCCGCGCCAGCCGCCAGCCGATCTCTATCTCGCCCGTGGGACCCCAGTCCCGCTCCCACGGCTGGGCGCCGGTGAAGCCGATGACCTCGCCGGACTCGTCGAGCACGGACCACAGGCAGAACCCGCGCTCGGCGTCGTGGCGCCGCTGGCGGGCGGTGAGCTCCTCGTAGACGGACAGCTCCGCGGCCTTGCCGCCGTGGAACTCCATGACATCCGGGTCGTCGAAGATTCGGTGCCAGACCACCGCGTCCTCGTCGGTGGGTACGCGCAGCCGTACTGCGGGGAGAGCTCGGTTCACGGGGCAGCCCTTCAGCCGGTGATCACTACTGCCTCATAGACTGCCCATGTCCTGTGCCGGTCGGCACGCAGATTTCGAACTCTGGGGAGATCCCGCCGTGACCGAGCCCCTCCTCTCCGACAACACCGCCGATGTGATCGTCGTGGGCGCGGGGCCAGCCGGCTCCACCACCGCGTACCACCTGGCCAAGGCCGGGCTCGACGTGCTTCTGCTGGAGAAGACCGAGTTCCCGCGGGAGAAGGTGTGCGGTGACGGCCTCACCCCCCGCGCGGTCAAGCAGCTCGTCGCGATGGGCATCGACATCTCCGAGGAGGCCGGCTGGCTGCGCAACAAGGGCCTGAGGATCATCGGCGGCGGTGTCCGGCTCCAGCTCGACTGGCCCGACCTCGCCTCTTTCCCCGACTACGGCCTGGTCCGCAAGCGCGACGACTTCGACGAGCAACTCGCCCGCCAGGCCCAGAAGGCGGGCGCCCGCCTCCACGAGCGCTGCAACGTCGGCGCCCCGATCGTCGACGAGCGCACCGGCCGTATCACCGGCGTCCACGCCAAGCTCGGCGAGGACAAGCGCGAGGTCACCTTCCACGCGCCGCTCGTGGTCGCCGCCGACGGCAACTCCTCGCGGCTGTCCCTGGCGATGGGCCTGCACCGCCGGGAGGATCGCCCGATGGGCGTCGCCGTGCGCACCTACTTCGAGTCCCCGCGCCACGACGACGACTACCTGGAGTCCTGGCTGGAGCTGTGGGACCGGCGCGGCCCGGGCGAGGACCGGCTGCTGCCCGGCTACGGCTGGATCTTCGGTATGGGCGACGGCACCTCCAACGTGGGCCTCGGCGTGCTCAACACCTCCGACTCCTTCAAGGAGCTGGACTGGCGCGAGGTGCTCAAGGCGTGGTGCGCCTCGATGCCGGAGGAGTGGGGCTACACCCCCGAGCACATGACCGGCCCGATCCGCGGCGCCGCCCTCCCCATGGCCTTCAACCGCCAGCCCCACTACACCAAGGGCCTGCTGCTGGTCGGTGACGCCGGCGGCCTGGTGAACCCCTTCAACGGCGAGGGCATCGCCTACGCCATGGAGTCCGGCCAGATCGCCGCCGACGTCATCGTCCAGGCGCACGCGCGGCCGACGCCCGCGAGCCGCGAACTGGCCCTGCAGCGCTACCCGCGCGTGCTCAAGGACACCTACGGCGGCTACTACACGCTGGGCCGCGCCTTCGTGAAGCTCATCGGCAACCCGAAGGTCATGAAGATCGCGACCCAGCGCGGCCTCACCCACCCGCTGCTGATGAAGTTCACCCTCAAGCTCCTGGCGAACCTCACCGATCCGACCGGCGGCGATGCCATGGACCGGATCATCAACGGGCTGAGCAAGGTGGCCCCGAAAGCCTGATCATGCGGGGCCACCTGCAACTCGGTCTTACCAAGGTGGCCCCGAAGGCCTGAAACGGCCCGAGCAGGAACCGGCTTGTCTCCGGACTCCTGCTCAGGCGCTCAGCGCCCGGATGTTGGCGGCCCGGCGGGCGAGCACGTCCTCCCGCCGGTCGTCGACCTGCCGCAGCGCGTCCCTTCTGTCCCGCTTGGAGAGCCGGTCCAGGTACACCTGCCCGGTGGTGTGATCGGTCTCGTGCGCCAGACAGCGGGCGAAGTACCCGGTGCCCTCGATGACGAGCGGGGCGCCGTCCTTGTCCACGCCCCGCACCACGGCGCGGTCAGGGCGCGGTACGGGCATGACGGCGCCCGGGACCGACAGACACCCCTCACCCTCGTCCAGCAGCCGCCTGTGGGGCGCCTCAAGCCGTTCCAGCACCGGATTCACGATGTGCCCGACGTGCCGGGCACCGTCGTCGTCCGGACAGTCATAGACGAACAGCCGCAAATCGACCCCGACCTGATTGGCCGCGAGCCCGCAGCCGTCGGCGATGTACATCGTGAGGAACATGTCGTCGATGAGCGCGGCGAGGTCGGGCCCGAACTCGGTGACGTCACGGCAGGGCTTGTGCAGCACCTCCTCGCCGACCTCGGTGATGCGCCGCACCGAGCCGCGCCGGGCCTCGGGCGCGAGCGGCGGGTACGAGTCGACGGGCCTGCCGTGCAGGAAGACACTGGGCATCGCGAACTCCCTTTCTGGGTGCACTGGATGTGTCGCCTGTCATGACAACAGATCACACCCGGCGCGTTCAGGAGAACGCCGGACGGGGCCGCTGCCCCCGAGCGGCTGCGGCCCCGTCCGTACGGTTTGTGCCCGTTATGGGCCGTGCGTCAGAGTACGCGCACGGCGCCCGTGGCGGGATAGCCGGAAAGGTCCTGAATGACCACGCCCTTGGACGGGTTGGCGGCGTCCAGGTACTGGCCGTTCCCGACGTACACCCCCACGTGGTACGCCGAGCCCTTGGCACCCCAGTAGAGGATGTCGCCGACCTGGAGGTTGGACAGCGAGACCTCGGTGCCGGCCATCGACTGGTCCTGGGAGACGCGCGGGAGGTCCACGCCGACCTGCTTGAAGGCGGCCTGCACCAGGGAGGAGCAGTCCCACGCGTTGGGGCCGGTGGCGCCCATGACGTAGGCGTCGCCCAGCTGGGCCTTGAGGAAGGCGATGACCGTGCCGACGCTGCCGCTCGCGGGGGCGGTCGTGGTGGTCGAGGCGGTCGTGCTGGTGGTGGAGAGGGTGGCCCGCTCCGCGGTCCGGGTGGCGCGCTCGGCGGCCTCCTTGCGGGCCTCCTCGGCGGCCTTCTTCTTGGCCTCCGCCTTCTTCTTGGCCTCGGCGAGATCCGCCTTGGCCTCCTTGGCCGCGGCCGCGGCGGCGGCGTCGCGCTCGGCCTGGAGCTCGTAGCCGGCCGCGGCCTGCTGCGTGGCGTCCGCCGACTCCGCGATCTGAGCGGCCAGGTCGGCCGTCAGGGTGGGCAGTTCGATGGTCTGAGTCACCGGCTCGGCCGCGTTCGCCGTAGCCGACGCACCCGCCGCTGCCATGCTGAGGACGCCACCGGCAACTCCAGCGCGCATCGCGAGGGTCGTGGACCCGGTGCGGCGGGGCTTCCGGTGGCTGCGTATGTGAGCGGTGTGGGACATGAGAACAACCGGTATCAGGGGCTCCTCCATACCTTCAAGAAACGTGTCCTGCGCCACAGTTGTTCAATCGGCCCCTCGAATCCCTCGCGTCTCGGCCTTTATTGACGCCATAACGGACATTGCGGACGCGGGCCAACCCGCCCGTGATCACGGGCTTTCATCGGTTCGCCCGAATTGCCCCGCGCCTACCACTGGTTGGGTCAGGTGGCCAAGCCCGCTTCTCATCGGCCTCTCATGGATGTGGCGGAGGTCACGCAACGGTTACGGGAACGGCCGCGTCCCGCGCGGGTGAACCGATGCGTCCCATTCGTGCGGACGGTCGTGTGGACGGCTGTACGGAGAGGCCCGTGCCGCTCGTGAACGCGTGCACGCGTCCACATCGCGTCCCCGGTCTCCCCCTGATGTGTGAACGCGGCTCACTAGCAGGGCCCCGCGTCCATCTCCAATTTGCATGCAGAGGAAGTCTCTTGATATTGAGACGACCCCTCCGAGCTGCGGTGACGAGCGGAAATGTCACCTGTGGTGATCACTTGGATGCCTCGCGTACGAAGATCACCACTCATCCGACTTCATGATCCTTCGTCAGGTGGTGGAGATCACAAAGCTTGTGCAATACCCCGTGTCGCAGATCACAGAGCGGCGGGCATAAGATGCGAGGCAGTTGGGCTTGTGACCTGCTTCACATGTTCTCGATCTTGGTCGGGACGAGCTGGATCCGAAGGACGGGTGGGACGCAGGTGGCGAGTCCGACGCAACCGCCAGCAGTCAGTGCCGACTGAGAGGAGCGAGGAGCGGTGAACGCGTATGCGCCCATCCTCGTACTGGGAGCCCTCGGGGCAGGCTTTGCGATCTTCTCCGTGGTCATGGCCACGCTGATCGGTCCGAAGCGGTACAACCGGGCCAAGCTCGAAGCCTATGAATGCGGAATCGAGCCGACCCCCACGCCGGCCGGCGGCGGGCGCTTCCCCATCAAGTACTACCTGACGGCGATGCTCTTCATCATCTTCGATATCGAGATCGTCTTCCTCTACCCCTGGGCCGTCACCTTCGACGCCCTGGGGATTTTCGGGCTCGTGGAGATGCTGCTCTTCGTGCTCACCGTCTTCGTCGCGTACGCGTACGTATGGCGGCGCGGCGGCCTGGAATGGGACTGAGGGGCCTTTAACTCATGGGACTCGAAGAAAAGCTGCCGAGCGGCTTCCTGCTGACCACCGTCGAGCAGGCCGCGGGCTGGGTGCGCAAGGCGTCGGTCTTCCCCGCCACCTTCGGCCTCGCCTGCTGTGCCATCGAGATGATGACCACCGGCGCCGGCCGCTACGACCTGGCGCGCTTCGGCATGGAGGTCTTCCGCGGCTCACCGCGGCAGGCGGACCTCATGATCGTCGCCGGCCGGGTCAGCCAGAAGATGGCGCCGGTGCTGCGGCAGGTCTACGACCAGATGCCGAACCCGAAGTGGGTGATCTCCATGGGGGTCTGCGCCTCCTCGGGCGGCATGTTCAACAACTACGCCATCGTCCAGGGCGTCGACCACATCGTCCCGGTCGACATCTATCTGCCCGGCTGCCCGCCCCGCCCCGAGATGCTGATGGACGCGATCCTCAAGCTCCACCAGAAGATCCAGTCCTCCAAGCTCGGCGTGAACGCGGAGGAAGCGGCCCGTGAGGCGGAGGAAGCGGCGCTCAAGGCCCTGCCCACCATCGAGATGAAGGGGCTGCTGCGGTGAGCGACGCCAACGGGGTCAACCCCGAGAAGGACCTCGCGGCCTCCAACCTCCCCGGCCAGCGCGGCGAGGGAGGCGAGGAGATCCGCGTCCAGCGCGGCATGTTCGGCGCCAACAACGGCGGCGACACCTCCGGCTACGGCGGCCTCGTCCGCTCGGTCCGGCTCCCGGGACCGGCGAGCCGCCCCTACGGCGGCTGGTTCGACGAGGTCGCCGACGAACTGGAGGGCGCCCTGGAGGAGCAGGGACTCCTCCCCGAGAACGCCATCGAGAAGACGGTCGTCGACCGCGGCGAACTCACCTTCCACATCGAGCGCGAGCACCTGGTCCGCGTCGCCCGCACCCTGCGCGACGACCCGGCCCTGCGCTTCGAGCTGTGCACCGGGGTGAGCGGCGTCCACTACCTCCACGACAAGGGCCGTGAGCTGCACGCCGTCTACCACCTGCGCTCGATCACCCACAACCGGCTGATCCGGCTGGAGGTCAGCGCCCCCGACAGCGACCGCCGCATCCCGTCGCTGGTCTCCGTGTACCCGACCAACGACTGGCACGAGCGTGAGACCTACGACTTCTTCGGGATCGTCTTCGACGGTCACCCGGCCCTGACGCGGATCATGATGCCGGACGACTGGCAGGGCCATCCGCAGCGCAAGGACTACCCCCTCGGCGGCATCCCCGTCGAGTACAAGGGCGCCCAGATCCCGGCTCCGGACCAGCGGAGGTCGTACTCATGAGCACGCAGCACGCCACGGGGCGCGAGACCACCGAGGGCACCGTCTACACGGTCACCGGCGGCGACTGGGACGAGGTCGTCCAGTCCGCGGCCCGCGCCGACGACGAGCGCATCGTCGTCAACATGGGCCCGCAGCACCCCTCCACCCACGGGGTGCTCCGGCTCATCCTGGAGATCGAGGGCGAGACGGTCACCGAGGCCCGCTGCGGCATCGGCTACCTGCACACCGGTATCGAGAAGAACCTCGAATTCCGCACCTGGACGCAGGGCACCACGTTCGTGACGCGCATGGACTACCTGACGTCCTTCTTCAACGAGACCGCCTACTGTCTCGCCGTCGAGAAGCTCCTCGGCATCGAGGACCAGGTCCCCGACCGCGCCACCCTCATCCGGGTGCTCCTGATGGAGCTGAACCGCCTCTCCTCGCACCTGGTGTGCATCGCCACCGGCGGCATGGAGCTCGGCGCGACCACGATCATGATCTACGGATTCCGTGATCGTGAAATGATTCTCGACATCTACGAGCTGGTCACGGGCCTCAGGATGAACCACGCGTACATCCGGCCCGGCGGACTCGCCCAGGACCTGCCGCCCGGCGCGGTGGACCAGATCCGCGAGTTCGTGAAGAAGATGAAGAAGAACCTCCCGGAGTACGACAAGCTCGCCACCGGGAACCCCATCTTCAAGGCCCGTATGCAGGACATCGGCTACCTCGACCTGGCCGGCTGCATGGCCCTCGGCGCGACCGGCCCGATCCTGCGCTCCACCGGCCTGCCGCACGACCTGCGCAAGAGCTCGCCCTACTGCGGGTACGAGACCTTCGACTTCGACATCCCGACCGCCGACACCTGCGACGCCTACGGCCGCTTCCTGATCCGCCTGGAGGAGATGCGCCAGTCGCTCAGGATCGTCGAGCAGTGCCTGGACCGGCTGCAGCCCGGACCGGTCATGGTCGCCGACAAGAAGATCGCCTGGCCCGCCCAGCTCGCGCTCGGCCCCGACGGCCTCGGCAACTCCCTCGACCACATCAAGAAGATCATGGGCACCTCCATGGAGGCCCTGATCCACCACTTCAAGCTGGTCACCGAGGGCTTCCGCGTCCCGCCGGGACAGGCGTACGCGGCGGTCGAGTCCCCCAAGGGAGAACTCGGCGTGCACGCCGTGTCCGACGGCGGCACCCGCCCCTACCGGGTCCACTTCCGCGACCCGTCCTTCACCAACCTTCAGGCCATGGCGGCGATGTGCGAGGGCGGCCAGGTCGCCGACGTCATCGTCGCCGTCGCGTCCATCGACCCCGTGATGGGAGGCGTCGACCGGTGACCACCAGTTCTTCGGAGCAGGGCGTCAGCCTGGGCATGCCCCAACTGCCCGCGCCCGACTACCCGGACGACGTACGAGCCCGGCTGGAGCGGGACGCGCGCGAGATCATCGCCCGCTACCCCGACTCCCGGTCCGCGCTCCTTCCGATGCTGCACCTGGTGCAGTCCGAGGAGGGCCATGTCACGCGCACCGGAATGCAGTTCTGCGCGGACATGCTGAACCTGACCACGGCCGAGGTCACCGCCGTCGCCACCTTCTACACGATGTACCGGCGGCGGCCGAGCGGCGACTACCAGGTCGGCGTCTGCACCAACACCCTCTGCGCGGTGATGGGCGGCGACGCGATCTTCGAGGCGCTCCAGGAGCACCTCGGGGTCGGCAACGGCGAGACCACCGACGACGGCAAGGTCACCCTGGAGCACATCGAGTGCAACGCGGCCTGCGACTTCGCGCCGGTCGTGATGGTCAACTGGGAGTTCTTCGACAACCAGACCGTGCAGAGCGCCAAGCGCCTGGTCGACGACCTCCGCGCGGGAGAGCAGGTGACTCCCACGCGCGGGGCGCCGCTGTGCACCTTCAAGGAGACGGCCCGGATCCTGGCGGGCTTTCCCGACGAGCGGGACGGGGCAGTCGAGGCCACCGGAAGCGCGGGACCCGCTTCGCTGGTGGGCCTCAAGCTGGCCAAGGGGGAGACCGCTCCCGCGCGGGTGGTGCACCCACGCGACGGCGGACCTCATGAGGAGCCGCAGGACAGGGCGGTGCCCGAGCCGTCACCGACGGAGCACGCGAGCTCGCACGACGCGCCGCAGGACACATCGGCCTCCGACCCGGCACACCCGGCCGGGCCCGCCGCCGAGGAGGGGGAGTGATGACCTTGGCACCCGAGCTGAAAGACACCAGCCCCGAGAAGCTGCTCGCACCCGTGCTGTCGGCCTTCTGGGACGAGGACAGGTCCTGGACGCTGGACGTCTACCGAAGGCACGAGGGGTACGAGGGACTTCGCAAGGCGCTCGCCATGTCGCCGGACGACCTCATCGCCTATGTGAAGGACTCCGGTCTGCGCGGGCGCGGCGGCGCGGGATTCCCCACCGGAATGAAGTGGCAGTTCATTCCCCAGGGAGATGGAAAACCGCACTATCTAGTTGTCAACGCCGACGAATCGGAGCCCGGGACGTGCAAGGACATCCCGCTCCTGTTCGCGAACCCGCATAGCCTCATCGAGGGCATTGTCATCGCGTGTTATGCCATCAGGTCTTCGCATGCCTTCATCTATCTGCGTGGTGAAGTCGTCCCTGTGCTGCGGCGGTTGCACTCGGCCGTGAGCGAGGCCTACGCGGCCGGCTACCTCGGCAAGAACATTCTGGGCAGCGGCCTCGATCTCGAACTCACCGTGCACGCCGGCGCCGGGGCGTACATCTGCGGTGAGGAGACCGCACTTCTCGACTCGCTCGAAGGCCGCCGTGGACAACCGCGGCTCCGTCCTCCTTTCCCTGCTGTCGCGGGCCTCTACGCCTGCCCGACTGTGGTGAACAACGTCGAATCGATCGCGTCGGTTCCCGCGATCCTGAATCGGGGCAAGGACTGGTTCCGGTCGATGGGCAGCGAGAAGTCCCCGGGCTTCACGCTCTACTCGCTCAGCGGCCATGTCGCCAGCCCCGGCCAGTACGAGGCCCCGCTCGGCATCACCCTGCGCCAGCTGCTCGACATGAGCGGCGGGATGCGCCCCGGCCACCGGCTGAAGTTCTGGACGCCGGGCGGCTCCTCCACGCCGATGTTCACCGACGAGCACCTCGACGTCCCGCTCGACTACGAAGGAGTCGGCGCCGCCGGCTCCATGCTCGGCACCAAGGCGCTGCAGTGCTTCGACGAGACGACCTGCGTGGTGCGCGCCGTCACCCGGTGGACCGAGTTCTACGCCCACGAGTCCTGCGGCAAGTGCACACCCTGCCGTGAAGGCACCTACTGGCTGGTGCAGTTGATGCGGGACATCGAGGCCGGCAAGGGCACGATGAACGACCTCGACAAGCTCTACGACATCGCCGACAACATCAACGGCAAGTCCTTCTGCGCCCTCGGCGACGGTGCCGCCTCGCCGATCTTCTCCTCGCTGAAGTTCTTCCGCGAGGAGTACGAGCAGCACATCACGGGCCGCGGCTGCCCCTTCGACCCGGCCAAGTCCACGGCCTGGGCGGACAAGCACACGGAGGTGAACGCATGACGGTGACCACCAGCGCTCCCTCCGGAGGCGGCGAGGCGGCGGTCCCGCCGGAAGATCTCGTCACGCTGACCATCGACGGCGTGGAGATCAGCGTGCCCAAGGGCACCCTGGTCATCCGGGCCGCCGAGCAGCTCGGCATCGAGATCCCCCGCTTCTGCGACCACCCGCTCCTCGACCCGGCCGGCGCCTGCCGCCAGTGCATCGTCGAGGTCGAGGGCCAGCGCAAGCCGATGGCGTCCTGCACCATCACCTGCACCGACGGCATGGTCGTCAAGACCCATCTGACCTCCCCGGTCGCGGAGAAGGCGCAGAAGGGTGTGATGGAGCTCCTCCTCATCAACCACCCGCTGGACTGCCCGGTCTGCGACAAGGGCGGCGAGTGCCCGCTGCAGAACCAGGCGATGTCGCACGGCCAGGCCGAGTCCCGCTTCGACGGACGCAAGCGGACCTACGAGAAGCCCGTGCCGATCTCCACGCAGGTGCTGCTCGACCGCGAGCGGTGCGTGCTGTGCGCCCGCTGCACCCGCTTCTCCAACCAGGTCGCGGGCGACCCGATGATCGAGCTGGTCGAGCGGGGCGCGCTCCAGCAGGTCGGCACCGGTGAGGGCGACCCCTTCGAGTCGTACTTCTCCGGCAACACCATCCAGATCTGCCCGGTCGGCGCGCTCACCTCGGCCGCGTACCGGTTCCGCTCCCGCCCCTTCGACCTGGTGTCCTCGCCGAGCGTGTGCGAGCACTGCTCCGGCGGCTGCGCCACCCGCACCGACCACCGGCGCGGCAAGGTCATGCGCCGCCTCGCGGCCAACGACCCGCAGGTCAACGAGGAGTGGATCTGCGACAAGGGCCGCTTCGCCTTCCGGTACGCCCAGATGCGCGACCGGCTGGAGACGCCGCTGGTGCGCAACCCCGAGGGCGAGCTGGTCCCGGCGTCCTGGCCGGAGGCCCTGCAGATCGCCGCGCAGGGACTGCTCGCCTCGCGCGGCCGGGCCGCGGTCCTCACCGGCGGCCGTCTCACCGTCGAGGACGCCTACGCGTACAGCAAGTTCGCGCGTGTGGCGCTCGACTCCAACGACATCGACTTCCGCGCGCGCGTGCACAGCGGCGAGGAAGCCGACTTCCTGGCCGCCCGGGTCGCCGGACGCGGACGCGACCTGGACGGCACGGGCGTCACCTACACCGCCCTGGAGAAGGCGCCCGCGGTCCTGCTCGCCGGGTTCGAGGCCGAGGAGGAGGCGCCCGGCGTCTTCCTGCGGCTGCGCAAGGCGTGGCGCAAGCACGGCCAGAAGGTCTTCTCACTGGCCACGCACGCCACACGCGGGCTTGAGAAAGCGGGCGGCACCCTGCTCCCCGCCGCCCCCGGCACCGAGACCGAGTGGCTGGACGCCCTCGCCAGCGGTGTCGGCCTGGAGGAGGACGGCGCGCGGGCCGCGGAGGCGCTGCGCGCCGAGGGCGCGGTCATCGTCGTGGGCGAGCGGCTGGCCGCGGTGGCCGGCGGTCTCACCGCGGCTGTGCGGGCCGCGTCCGCGACCGGCGCCCAGCTGGTGTGGATCCCGCGCCGGGCCGGGGAGCGCGGCGCCATCGAGGCGGGCGCGCTGCCCTCGCTGCTTCCGGGCGGCCGTCCCGCCACCGATCCACGCGCGCGTGAGGAGGTCGCCGCCGCCTGGGGCGTCGCCGAACTCCCGCACCGCTATGGCCGGGACACCAGCCAGATCGTGGAGGCCGCCGCCAACGGCGAGATCCAGGCCCTGGTGGTCGCCGGAGTGGAGATCGCCGACCTGCCCGACCCGGCACGCGCGCGTGAGGCGCTCACCGAGGCCGGGTTCCTGGTCTCGCTGGAGCTGCGGCCCAGCGAGGTCACCGAACTCGCCGACGTGGTCCTGCCGGTCGCCGCGGTCGTGGAGAAGGCGGGCGCCTTCCTCAACTGGGAGGGCAGGCTGCGCCCCTTCGAGGCCGCGCTCAAGCCCGAGCAGATGACCCGCCGGCTGCCCCCGACCGACGCCCGCGTCCTGCAGATGCTGGCCGACGCCATGGACGTACACCTGGGCCTGCCGGATCTGCGCACGCTGCGCGCGGAGCTGGACCGGCTCGGCGCCTGGGACGGTCCGCGGGCCGGTGAACCCCTGGAGACCGCGGTGCCGTTGCCGCGGCCCGCCGCCGGGGAGGCCGTACTGGCCGGGCACCGTCTGCTGCTCGACCAAGGCCGCCTCCAGGACGGCGAGGACGCGCTCGCCGGGACCCGGCACGCCGCCCACGCGCGTGTGTCGGCCGCCACCGCCGCCGAGGCGGGCGTGAAGGACGGCGACGTCCTCGCGGTCACCGGCAGCGCCGGGACGGTCGAACTCCCGCTGCAGATCACCGCGATGCCCGACCGGGTGGTGTGGCTCCCGCTGAACTCCACCGGCGCCGGCGTCGCCTCCGACACCGGGGCGCGGCCCGGCACCCTCGTCCGCATCGGCCCGGCGACGCCCACGTCCGAGGCCCCGAAGGAGGTGGAGGCATGAGTCGGTACCTCGCCGCTGAAGACCTCTCGATGTTCGGCCAGGACCCCTGGTGGCTGGTCGTCATCAAGGCGGTGTTCTGCTTCGCCTTCCTGATGGTGACCGTGCTGTTCTCCATCGTGTGGGAGCGCAAGGTCGTCGCCTGGATGCAGCTGCGCATCGGCCCCAACCGGCACGGCCCCTGGGGCATGCTCCAGTCGCTCGCCGACGGCATCAAGCTGATGCTGAAGGAAGACGTCATCGTCAAGCGCGCGGACAAGGTGGTCTACATCCTCGCGCCGATTGTCGCGGCCATCCCGGCCTTCATGGCGATCGCGGTGATCCCCTTCGGGCCTGCCGGCAACGAGGTCTCGATCTTCGGCCAGCGCACCACGATGCAGCTCACCGACCTGCCGATCGCGATGCTCTACATCCTCGCGGTCGCCTCGGTCGGCATCTACGGCATCGTGCTGGCGGGCTGGAGCTCCGGCTCGACCTACCCGCTGCTCGGCGGTCTGCGCTCCTGCGCGCAGATGATCTCCTACGAGATCGCCATGGGCGCCGCCTTCGCCTCGGTCTTCCTCTACTCCGGCTCGATGTCGACCTCGGCGATCGTCGAGGCGCAGCAGGACCGCTGGTACATCATCCTGCTGCCGGTCTCCTTCATCATCTACGTCGTCACGATGGTCGGCGAGACCAACCGCGCCCCGTTCGACATGCCGGAGTCCGAGGGCGACCTGGTCGGCGGCTTCAACACCGAGTACTCGTCGATCAAGTTCGCGATGTTCATGCTCGCCGAGTACGTGAACATGGTGACGGTCTCGGCGGTGTCGGTGACGCTCTTCCTCGGCGGCTGGCGGGCCCCCTGGCCCGTCTCCACCTTCTGGGAGGGCGCGAACCACGGCTGGTGGCCGCTGCTCTGGTTCACGATCAAGGTCCAACTGCTGCTGTTCTTCTTCATCTGGCTGCGCGGCACCCTGCCCCGGGTCCGCTACGACCAGCTGATGAAGCTCGGCTGGAAGGTCCTCATCCCGGTCTCCGTGGTCTGGCTGATGCTCGTGGCGACCGTGCGGACACTGCGCAACGAGAACTACGACTTCGCCGACATCGCCCTCTACATCGGCGGCGGCGTCCTGGTACTGCTGCTCCTCTCCTTCGTCGTGGACATGTTCCGCGGCAAGCCGAAGGAGGAGGAGAAGGCCGCTCAGGCCGCCGACTTCGACCCGATGGCGGGCGGATTCCCCGTACCACCTCTGCCCGGACAGGAGCTTCCACCGGTTCCCAGGCGCAGTTCGCGCCGGGAGCGGGAGCTCATTGTCAGTGGCGGGGTGAATACTCAGAGTGACGACGGATCTCTGGATGGAAAGGAGGCGTCCGATGGCTGAGGAGCCCAAGGAGACCAAGCCCGGTTTCCAGAACCCGGTGGCCGGCTTCGGCGTGACCTTCAAGGCCATGTTCAAGAAGCGGCTGACCGAGCAGTACCCGGAACAGCAGAAGACCACCGCTCCGCGCTTCCACGGACGGCACCAGCTCAATCGCCATCCGGACGGTCTGGAGAAGTGCGTCGGCTGTGAACTGTGCGCCTGGGCCTGCCCCGCCGACGCGATCTACGTCGAGGGCGCGGACAACACCGACGAGGAGCGCTACTCGCCCGGCGAGCGGTACGGCCGCGTCTACCAGATCAACTACGCCCGCTGCATCCTGTGCGGCCTGTGCATCGAGGCGTGCCCCACGCGCGCGCTCACGATGACCAACGAGTTCGAACTGGCCGACTCCAGCCGCGCCAACCTCATCTACACCAAGGAGCAACTGCTCGCCGGTCTTGAGGACGGCATGGTGGACACGCCGCACGCGATCTACCCCGGCACCGACGAGCAGGACTACTACCGGGGCCTGGTGACCGAGGCGGCGCCCGGCACCGAGCGCCAAGTGGCCGTCTCCAAGGGCGAGAAGCCAGAGGAAGAGGAGGTGCAGGCATGAGCGCGCAGCTCGCCGCCTACTCCACCTCCACCGGAGAGGCGTTCCAGTTCTGGGTCCTCGGCACGATCGCGGTGATCGGCGCCCTGTGCACCGTCTTCATGAAGAAGGCCGTGCACAGCGCCCTCTGCCTCGCCGGGACCATGATCATCCTGGCGGTGTTCTACCTCGCCAACGGCGCCTACTTCCTGGGCATCGTGCAGATCGTCGTCTACACCGGCGCGATCATGATGCTGTTCCTGTTCGTGGTGATGCTGGTCGGCGTGACCGCGGCGGACTCCCTGAGGGAGACCATCAAGGGCCAGCGCTGGCTGGCCCTGCTGTGCGGCCTCGGCTTCGCGGTCCTGCTGTTCGCCGGGATCGGCAACGCCTCCCTGTCGGAGTTCAACGGCCTCGCCCAGGCCAACGCGAACGGCAATGTCGAGGGCCTGGCCGCCCTGTTGTTCACCAAGTACGTCTTCGCCTTCGAGATCACCGGCGCCCTGCTCATCACCGCCGCCGTCGGCGCGATGGTGCTCACCCACCGGGAGCGCACCGAGCGCGCCAAGACCCAGCGCGAGCTGGCCGAGGAGCGGGTGCGCAAGGGCACGCACCTGCCGCCGCTCCCGGCGCCCGGTGTGTACGCCCGGCACAACGCCGTGGACATCGCTGGCCTGCTGCCCGACGGCACCCCGTCGGAGCTCACCGTCAGCAAGACCCTGCGGGAGCGCGGCCAGATCCGGGACGTGTCCACCGAGGCGATCAACGACCTCAAGGCCCTGGAGCAGCGCGCCGAGGAACGCCTGCAGCGCACCAACAGTGGGGAGGCGGCCAAGTGAACCCGGTCAACTACCTCTATCTCGCGGCCCTGTTGTTCACGATCGGCGCCACCGGCGTACTGATCAGGCGCAACGCGATCGTGGTGTTCATGTGCATCGAGCTGATGCTCAACGCCTGCAACCTCTCGCTGGTCGCCTTCTCCCGGATGCACGGCAACCTCGACGGCCAGATCATCGCCTTCTTCACGATGGTCGTCGCCGCCGCGGAGGTCGTGGTCGGACTCGCGATCATCGTGTCGCTGTTCCGTTCCCGCCACTCGGCCTCGGTCGACGACGCCAGCCTGATGAAGCTGTAAGGGGTCGCTGAATCGTGGAGAACCTGATTGCGCTGCTCATCGCGGCGCCCCTGCTCGGAGCGGCGGTCCTGCTGTGCGGCGGCCGGCGCCTGGACGCCGTCGGGCACTGGATCGGCACGCTGCTGGCGTCCCTGTCCTTCGTGTTCGGCGCGGTCCTCTTCTTCGACCTGCTCGGCAAGGACGCCGCCGACCGGACGCTGACCCAGCACCTGTTCAGCTGGATCCCGGTGGAGGGCTTCCAGGCGGACATCGCCTTCCGCCTCGACCAGCTGTCGATGACGTTCGTCCTGCTGATCACCGGCGTCGGCTCGCTGATCCACCTGTACTCGATCGGGTACATGGAGCACGACGAGCGCCGCCGCCGTTTCTTCGGCTATCTCAACCTGTTCCTCGCGGCGATGCTCCTGCTGGTCCTCGCCGACAACTACCTGCTGCTGTACGTCGGCTGGGAGGGCGTCGGTCTCGCCTCCTACCTGCTGATCGGCTTCTGGCAGCACAAGCCGAGCGCCGCCACCGCGGCGAAGAAGGCGTTCCTGGTCAACCGCGTCGGCGACATGGGTCTGTCGATCGCGATCATGATCATGTTCACCACCTTCGGGACCTTCGCCTTCGGCCCGCTCCTCGGCAGCGAGGAGACGCCCGGAGTGGCGGGCGACGCCTCCGAGGGCACGCTCACCGCGATCGCCCTGATGCTGCTGCTCGCCGCCTGCGGCAAGTCCGCCCAGGTGCCGCTGCAGTCCTGGCTCGGGGACGCGATGGAGGGCCCGACCCCGGTCTCGGCCCTGATCCACGCGGCCACCATGGTGACGGCGGGCGTCTACCTGATCGTCCGCTCCGGCGCGATCTTCGACGCCGCCCCGGACGCGCAACTGGTCGTCACCATCGTCGGCGCGGTCACGCTCCTGTTCGGTGCGATCGTCGGTTGCGCGAAGGACGACATCAAGAAGGCGCTGGCCGGTTCGACCATGTCGCAGATCGGCTACATGATCCTCGCCGCGGGCCTCGGCCCCATCGGCTACGCCTTCGCGATCATGCATCTGGTGACCCACGGCTTCTTCAAGGCCGGGCTCTTCCTCGGCGCCGGTTCGGTCATGCACGGCATGAACGACGAGGTCGACATGAGGAAGTACGGCGGCCTGCGCAGGTACATGCCGATCACCTTCATCACCTTCGGCCTCGGCTACCTCGCCATCATCGGCTTCCCGGGCCTGTCCGGCTTCTTCTCCAAGGACAAGATCATCGAGGCGGCGTTCGCCAAGGGCGGCACCGAGGGCTGGATCCTCGGCGGCTGCGCCCTGCTGGGCGCCGCGATCACCGCGTACTACATGACGCGCGTGATGCTGATGACCTTCTTCGGCGAGAAGCGCTGGCAGCCCGACGAGCAGGGCAACGAGCCGCACCCGCACGAGTCGCCCAGCTCCATGACCATCCCGATGATCGTGCTGGCCTTCGGCTCGGTCTTCGCGGGCGCCCTGTTCAGCATCGGCGACCGCTTCGTGAACTGGCTGGAGCCCGTCACTGGCTTCGAGCACGGCCACTCCCCGCTCAGCGCGGCCGCGGTCACCTCCTCCACGGTGGCCGTCATGGTCCTCGGCGTGGCCGTCGCGTACCTCCAGTACGGGCGCCGTCCCGTGCCGGTCGTCGCCCCGCGCGGGTCGCTGCTCACCCGGGCCGCCCGGCGCGACCTGCTCCAGGACGACTTCAACCACGTCGTCCTGGTCCGCGGCGGCGAGCACCTCACCCGCTCCCTGGTCTACGTCGACCACACCCTGGTCGACGGCGTCGTCAACGGCACGGCGGCCTCGGTCGGCGGCCTCTCCGGACGGCTGCGCAAGCTCCAGAACGGCTACGCGCGGTCGTACGCGGTCTCGATGTTCGGCGGTGCGGCACTCCTGGTCGCCGCGACCCTGCTGATGAGGGCGGTCTGATACCGATGTCCTTTCCCCTGCTGACAGCGACGGCGGCGCTCCCCGCGATCGGGGCGGTCGCCACGGCCGCCGTGCCGGCCGCGCGGCGCACCGCCGCCAAGTGGCTGGCGCTGCTCTTCTCCCTCGCCACGCTCGCGCTCGCCGTCGTGATCATGGTCCGTTTCGACCCGGACGGCGACCGCTACCAGCTCACCGAGTCCCATGCCTGGATCAGTGAGTTCGGGGTCCGCTACGACCTCGGCGTGGACGGCATCGGGGTCGCCCTGATCGCGCTGACCGCGGTGCTGATGCCGTTCGTCATCCTCGCGGGCTGGCACGACGCCGACCCGCTGGAGACCGGCAGCAAGAGGTGGCGGCCGACGCAGGGCTTCTTCGCCCTGATCCTGGCCGTCGAGGCGATGGTGATCCTCTCCTTCGAGGCCACCGACGTCTTCCTCTTCTACATCTTCTTCGAGGCCATGCTCATCCCGATGTACTTCCTCATCGGAGGCTTCGGGGACCGGGCCCACGAGCACGGCGAGGAGGTGGCCTCCACCCAGCGCTCCTACGCCGCGGTGAAGTTCCTCCTCTACAACCTGGTCGGCGGTCTGATCATGCTGGCCGCGGTGATCGGCCTGTACGTGGTCGCGGGGAACTTCTCGCTCCCCGAGATCGCCGAGGCCCGCGCCAACGGCTCGCTGGACATGGCCACCAGCACCGAACGCTGGCTGTTCCTGGGCTTCTTCTTCGCCTTCGCGGTGAAGGCGCCCCTGTGGCCGCTGCACACCTGGCTGCCCAATGCCATGGGCGAGGCCACCGCCCCGGTCGCCGTGCTGATCACAGCGGTCGTGGACAAGGTCGGCACGTTCGCGATGCTCCGCTTCTGCCTCGGGCTGTTCCCGGAGGCGTCGAAGTGGGCGACGCCCGCCATCCTGGTCCTCGCGCTGATCAGCATCATCTACGGCGCCCTGCTGGCGGTCGGCCAGCGCGACATCAAGCGCCTGGTGGCGTACGCGTCGATCTCGCACTTCGGCTTCATCATCATGGGCATCTTCGCGATGACCAGCCAGGGCCAGTCGGGCGCGACGCTGTACATGGTCAACCACGGCCTGTCCACGGCCGCGCTGATGCTGGTGGCCGGCTTCCTGATCTCCCGGCGCGGCTCGCGGCTCATCGCGGACTACGGCGGGGTCCAGAAGGTCGCCCCGGTGCTCGCCGGCACCTTCCTGATCGGCGGCCTGGCGACGCTGTCGCTGCCCGGACTCGCCCCGTTCGTCAGTGAGTTCCTGGTGCTGGTGGGCACGTACACGCGGTATCCCGTGGTCGGCATCATCGCCACCTTCGGCATCGTGCTCGCCGCCCTCTACACCCTGGTGCTGTACCAGCGCACGATGACGGGCCCGGTCAAGCCCGAGGTCTCGGCGATGCCCGACCTCAGGGTGCGGGAGCTGGCGGTCGTCGCACCGCTGGTCGTGCTGCTGCTGTTCCTGGGCGTCTACCCGAAGCCCGTCACGGACATCGTCAACCCCGCGGTGGAGCAGACCATGTCCGACGTACAGAAGAAGGACCCCCAGCCCGAGGTGGAGGCGGCCAAGTGAGCGCATCAGCCGTCCACAGCCTGTGGACAACCGCGGCCGATCCGATCTCGAAGATCGACGCGCCGAAGATCGAATACGGACAGCTGTCGCCCACGCTGATCATCGTCGGCGCGGCGGTGGCGGGCGTGCTGATCGAGGCGCTCGTCCCGCGCAAGTCCCGTTACTACGCCCAGGTGTTCGTCTCCGCCGTGGCGCTCGTCGCCGCCTTCGCCGCAGTGGTCGCGCTCGCGGCCGACGGGTACGGCACCACGAAGGCGGGCATCGCGGCGATGGGCGCCATCGCCGTCGACGGCCCCGCCCTCTTCCTCCAGGGCACGATCCTGCTGGCCGGGCTCGTGGGCCTGTTCACCTTCGCCGAGCGGCGGCTGGATCCGGCCGCGCACGGCAACCGGGTCGACTCCTTCGCCGCGCAGGCCGCTTCCGTGCCGGGCAGCGACAGCGAGAAGGCCGCGGTGAAGGCCGGGTTCACCACCACCGAGGTGTTCCCGCTGCTGCTCTTCGCGGTCGCGGGCATGCTGGTCTTCCCGGCGGCCAACGACCTGCTGACGCTGTTCATCGCGCTGGAGGTCTTCTCCCTGCCGCTGTACCTGATGTGCGCGCTGGCCCGCCGCAAGCGGCTGATGTCGCAGGAAGCGGCCGTGAAGTACTTCCTGCTCGGGGCGTTCGCCTCCGCGTTCACCCTGTTTGGCATCGCGCTGCTGTACGGCTACGCGGGCTCGGTGTCCTACGCGACCATCGCGCAGGTCGTCGACGGCACCCTGACCAGCGTCGACCCGGCGCTCGCGGACACCATGGGCAATGACGCGCTGCTCCTGATCGGCACGGCCATGCTGGTCATGGGCCTGCTGTTCAAGGTCGGCGCGGTGCCCTTCCACATGTGGACGCCGGACGTGTACCAGGGCGCGCCGACCCCGGTGACCGGCTTCATGGCGGCGGCGACCAAGGTGGCCGCGTTCGGCGCGCTGCTGCGGGTGCTGTACGTGGTGCTGCCCGGCCTGCGCTGGGACTGGCGGCCGGTCATGTGGGCCGTCGCGATCATCACCATGCTGGGCGGCGCCATCG
Organism: Streptomyces sp. NPDC110618; assembly: GCF_055657065.1. Taxonomy (NCBI): domain Bacteria; kingdom Bacillati; phylum Actinomycetota; class Actinomycetes; order Kitasatosporales; family Streptomycetaceae; genus Streptomyces; species Streptomyces sp. NPDC110618. The sequence continues at coordinate 67,097 of NZ_JBVKBN010000004.1, forward strand.
TCGCGATCACGCAGACCGACATCAAGCGGCTGCTGGCGTACTCGTCGATCGCGCACGCGGGCTTCATCCTCGCCGGTGTCATCGCCACCACGCCGGACGGCATCTCCTCCGTCCTCTTCTACCTGGCCGCGTACTCGTTCGTGACCATCGGCGCCTTCGCGGTCGTCACACTGGTCCGGGACGCGGGCGGCGAGGCGACCCACCTGTCGAAGTGGGCGGGGCTCGGGCGGCGTTCGCCGCTGGTGGCGGCCGTGTTCGCGGTGTTCCTGCTGGCCTTCGCGGGCATCCCGCTGACCTCCGGGTTCGCGGGCAAGTTCGCGGTGTTCAAGGCGGCGGCGGAGGGCGGTGCGGCCCCGCTGGTCGTGGTCGGTGTGATCTCGTCGGCGATCGCTGCGTTCTTCTACATCCGCGTCATCGTGCTGATGTTCTTCAGCGAGCCGCGGCCCGAGGGCCCGACGGTGGCGGTGCCGTCGCCGCTGACGATGACCGCGATCGGCGTCGGCGTGGCGGTCACGCTGGTGCTCGGTGTGGCGCCGCAGTACTTCCTGGAGCTCGCGAGCGACGCAGGGGTGTTCGTGCGCTGACGCGAGCGGGTCGCACCAGGGCCCCGGTTCCCGAGAGGGGAGCCGGGGCCCTCGTGCGTGTCCGGCCAGGTCTTCGGACGGTCAGTCCTTCGGACGGTCAGTCCTTCGGATGGTCAGTCCTTCGGACGGTCAGGCCTTGGGGCCGTCACGCCTTGGGGCACTTCACCTTGGGGTTGAAGCCCTCCAGCAGCCCGTCCGGGTTGTGCTTGTAGATCCAGGCGTGCAGCGTGAAATGACCCGGCAGCTGACCCTCGTCGAACTTCCGCCCGAACAGTTCGGGGGTCGCCTGGCCCTTGTCCTCCACGACCCACTCCACCGCGATCAGTTCCCTGCCGTGCTTGCCGTCCTCGTACAGCAGCGCCGCGGGCTTCGCCGGATCGAGGGAATTGAGGTACTTCGGGTTGACGTAGTGGTAGCCCATGTTCGGCACGCACTCGTCCGTCCACTGGTATCCGCCCTTCGCCGCGAACGGCTCGTAGCCGTACTTCCCGGTCGCCGTGTACGTCGGGGTCAGGTCCGTCCAGACGGACGGATCGGGCGCCGCGGCGGCCTGCGCGGGGACGGCGGCCAGCGCGACGGACGCGGTCAGCGCGGCGGTGAGGACGGCCTTGAGGGAGCGAGAGGCCATGCTGTGACTCCTTGAGGGGGACGGGCGCGCCCGAACGGCACGCCCCGTACGAAGAGGGCGGGAACCGGGCGGGCCTCCCCTGCCTGCCGGTGCGTGTCCCGCTCGCCGAGCATGTCCCGGCCACCGGGGCGCTGCCAGATGACAGCAGCCATTGGCATGACTACCGAACGTGATTCCACGAGCCTGTGGATAACTCCGGCGCTGTCGGTGCGGACCCCTATCGTGGACCCAGTGGTCGAGGAGCGACGTACGGGGGGCACGACGATGGGCGGGACGGGCGGGATCGGTGCAATGACAGCGACAGCCGGGAGCGAGGCACTGACCACGCTCCACAAGGTCTTCGGCTACGAGACCTTCCGGGGGGAGCAGGAAGCGGTCATCGAGCATGTGGTGGCCGGCGGGGACGCCGTCGTCCTCATGCCGACCGGCGGCGGCAAGTCGCTGTGTTACCAGATCCCGGCCCTGGTCAGACCCGGCACGGGCATCGTGGTCTCCCCGCTGATCGCGCTCATGCAGGACCAGGTGGACGCGCTGCGGGCGCTCGGGGTGCGGGCCGGGTTCGTCAACTCCACGCAGGACTTCGACGAACGGCGGGTGGTGGAGGCCGAGTTCCTCGCCGGGGAACTGGACCTGCTCTACCTCGCGCCGGAGCGGCTGCGCCTGGACACCACCCTGGACCTGCTCTCGCGCGGCAAGATCTCGGTGTTCGCGATCGACGAGGCGCACTGCGTCTCCCAGTGGGGCCACGACTTCCGCCCCGACTACCTGATGCTGTCGGTGCTCGGCGAGCGCTGGCCGGACGTCCCGAGGATCGCGCTCACCGCGACCGCCACCCGGGCCACGCACCAGGAGATCACCCAGCGGCTGAACATGCCGTCGGCCCGGCACTTCGTGGCGAGCTTCGACCGGCCCAACATCCAGTACCGGATCGTGCCGAAGGCCGACCCGAAGAAGCAGCTGCTGGCCTTCCTGCGCGAGGAGCACGCCGGGGACGCGGGCATCGTCTACTGCCTGTCGCGCAACTCGGTTGAGAAGACGGCGGAGTTCCTCAGCCGCAACGGCGTCGAGGCGGTGCCGTACCACGCGGGCCTGGACGCCGGGACCCGCGCCGCGCACCAGTCCCGGTTCCTGCGCGAGGACGGACTGGTCGTGGTGGCGACGATCGCCTTCGGCATGGGCATCGACAAGCCGGACGTGCGGTTCGTCGCCCACCTCGACCTGCCGAAGTCGGTCGAGGGCTACTACCAGGAGACCGGCCGCGCCGGCCGCGACGGGCTGCCGTCCACGGCGTGGATGGCCTACGGCCTCAACGACGTCATACAGCAGCGCAAGCTGATCCAGTCCGGCGAGGGCGACGAGGCGTTCCGGCGCCGCGCCGCCGCCCACCTCGACGCGATGCTCGCGCTGTGCGAGACGGCCCAGTGCCGACGCGGCCAACTCCTCGCCTACTTCGGCCAGGACCCCGACCCCACCGGCTGCGGCAACTGCGACACCTGCCTCACCCCGCCCGAGACCTGGGACGGCACCGTCGCGGCGCAGAAGGTGCTGTCGACGGTCGTACGGCTGCAGCGCGAGCGCGGGCAGAAGTTCGGGGCGGTCCAGATCGTCGACATCCTCCTCGGCAAGCGCACCGCGAAGGTGATCCAGTTCGACCACGACCAGCTCTCCGTCTTCGGTATCGGTGAGGAGCTGACCGAGGGCGAATGGCGGGGCGTGATCAGGCAGTTGCTGGCGCAGGGCCTGCTGGCGGTCGAGGGCGACTACGGCACCCTGGTGCTGACCGAGGGCAGCGGGGCCGTGCTGCGGCGCGAGCGGGAGGTGCCGCTGCGCAAGGAGCCGCCCAAGCCGGTGGCGTCCCGGTCCGCGTCCTCCGGTTCCGCCGGCAAGAGCAAGGCGAAGACCGCCGCCGCGGAGCTGCCGGAGGCGCTGGTGCCGGCCTTCGAGGCATTGCGCGCCTGGCGCGCGGAGCAGGCGCGGGAACAGGGCGTACCGGCCTATGTGATCTTCCACGACGCCACGCTGAGAGAGATCGTGACCGTGTGGCCCTCCACCGTGCGCGAGCTGGGCGGCATCAGCGGAGTGGGCGAGAAGAAGCTGGCGACGTACGGCGAGGGCGTGATCGGGGTCCTGGCGGGACTGACCGGCACCGCGACGTCGGCCACCGACGCGGCCGAGCCCTCGGACGACCCGGGGGAGTGGCCGGAGGATGAGCCGGACCTGGAACCGGAGCCGGACGACTGGGCGTAGGCCACAGCCACCCGGCTTCCCGCCGAGCCCCGTGCGGTCAGCCGCCCGAGCCGGGCGGGGCCGGCCTCCGCCGCGTACGGGCACAGGGCTCGGGGCCCAGGGCTCGGGGCCGGAGTGGGGCGTTGGGCATAGTCCTGCGTCGGCGGCGGCCCCTCGGTCGGGCCGAGCCCGTCAGCGTGCGGCTCGCCTGCTGAACCCAGTGCGGCCGGCTGCCCGGCTCGCCCGCTCTGCACTCGCGCGGCCGGCCTCCGCGCGTACGGGCCCGGAGCCGCCAGAGCGGGGAGCACCCGCAGGCAGCCGCCCTCGGTCGCTGCCTGCGCCGTCAGCCGCGCTCCTCGGCCCGCCTGCCCCGGTGCCGTGGGCCGCCCCTCGGTCTACCCCAGCGCCGTCAGCCCCGGTGCGAAGGTGATCAGCAGGGGTACCAGCGGGGTCAGTGCCGCGAGGGCCGTGGTCATCGCTCTGCGGTGCCGGGTCAGGCGGGGCGGGGGTGCCAGGAGGCGGTCGACGCGCTCGCCGAGGAGGCGGTGGCTGGAGGAACAGGAGAGCACGCCTCGGTGCTGGTTCAGCTCGATCAGGGCCAGCGCCGTGGTCAGGTGGCCGCAGCGGCGGGAGGCCGTGTCGTCGGCGGCCAGTTCGACCAGGCGGTGGGTCTGGTCGCAGAAGTGAGCGAACAGCGGGATTCGGGGGAAACCGGTGGCCAGTGCGGTGGAGAGGTGCAGCAGCCAGTCGTGGCGGGCTCGGGCGTGGCCGCGCTCATGGGTGAGGACGGCGTCCAGCTGGTGGTCGGTCAGACGGTGCAGGGCACCCGTGGTGACGATCAGCTGGGGCGGGCTGCCGGGCATCCACCAGGCGTCCGGGTACTCGTCCTCCAGCACCAGCAGCGGGCCCCGCGCGGCAGGCAGGCCCGCGGGCAGCTCCGGGGCGCGCTCGCGCAGGTGGGCGCGGGCCTGGCCGCGGCTGCGGCGGGCCTCGACCAGTTCGCGGGCGAGCATCGCCGTCGTCCAGGCGGCGCCGCAGGCCAGCAGCACGGTGAGGACGACGGCCCAGACCGGGGCCGCGGACAGGTCGTACGCGGCGGTCACGGCCGGCGGCGCGGGAGCGAAGACATGGTCGCGCACCGTGTGGAAGACGGCGGCGGCGCCCAGGACCAGCGCGGTCAGACAGGACAGCAGGACCGTCGCGACCAGGCACTGCCACACCCACAGCGCGACCACCGGTTCCCGCTCGGGCCAGACCGCCCGGGTCAGGGACCGCGGCACCGGCACGGCGGCGGTCACGGCGACGACGCTCAGCAGGAGCAGGCAGAAGGTCATGCCATGGGCTCCGGATCCTGGTCGGGACAACGGCGGGCGCGGGGCGTGCTGGGCACGGGCGGTCCGGAGCGCGCGCCGGGCGCACCGTCCGCCGCACAGTATGACGGCGACGGGCGGCGCGCGGCAGATGTCTGCGGCCGTTGAACTCCGCACGGGTCCCTGGATCTTGACCCGCCGCACCGATGGGTGCCGCGCCCCAGTGACCCGCCGCACCGACGGGTGCCGCGCCCCAGGAACCCCGGTGGACCTCAGCCCGCCACGATCCGCCCGGATACCTCGCCCAGCCCAACCCGGGCGCCGTCCGCCCCAGGGGCCCACGCCGTCATGGTGACGGTGTCGCCGTCCTCCAGGAAGGTGCGCTTGCCGTCGGGGAGTTCCAGGGCGTCGCGGCCGTTCCAGGTGAGCTCCAGCAGGGAACCGCGTTCGCGTTCCGTCGGCCCGCTGACCGTGCCGGAGCCGTAGAGGTCGCCGGTGCGCAGGGAGGCGCCGTTGACCGTCATGTGGGCCAGCTGCTGGGCGGCGGTCCAGTACATCGTCGAGAAGGGGGGCTCGGAGATCACATGACCGTTGAGGGAGACGGAGATGCGCAGGTCGTAGCCGCCGGGCTCGTCGTCCGTGTCGTCCAGGTAGGGAAGCAGCGGGTGGGTGCGCTCCGGGGGTGCCACCCGGGCCGCGTCCAGGGCGTCCAGCGGGGTGATCCAGGCCGACACCGAGGTGGCGAAGGACTTGCCGAGGAAGGGGCCGAGCGGGACGTACTCCCAGGCCTGGAGGTCGCGCGCGGACCAGTCGTTGAGCAGGCAGAGGCCGAAGACGTGCTCCCGGAAGTCGGCGAGCGCGACCGGGCCGCCCATCCGGGTCGGCACGCCCACCACGAAGCCGACCTCGGCCTCGATGTCCAGCCGCGCGGAGGGGCCGAACACGGGGGCCGGGTCGGAGGGCGCCTTGCGCTGGCCGGAAGGCCGTACAACGTCCGTACCGGAGACGACGACCGTGCCCGAGCGGCCGTGGTAGCCGATCGGGAGGTGCTTCCAGTTCGGGGTGAGGGAGTCCTCCGCGTCGGGTCGGAAGATCCGGCCGACGTTCCGGGCGTGGTTCTCGGAGGCGTAGAAGTCGACGTAGTCGGCGACCTCGAAGGGCAGGTGCAGGGTCACCGCGGACAGGGGGTGGAAGAAGGGCTCGATCGCCTCGCGGTGGGACGGCACCGTGACCCAGGCGGTCAGCGCACGGCGCACGTCGGACCAGGCGGTGAGGCCCGCCGCCAGCAGCGGGTTCAGCGTGGGCTTGGCGAGCAGGGAGGCGTAGGGGGAGCCCAGTGCCAGCGCCGCCGCGCCCGCGTCGAGGACGTGGTCACCGAGCCGTACGCCGACCCTGCGGGCGCCGTCGTCCTCGCCGGGGACGGAGAAGACGCCGTAGGGGAGGTTGTGCGAGCCGAAGGGGTCGCCCTCGGGGACATCAAAGGGGGGCATGGGTGCTGCCTCGCTCTCGTGCGTGCCACGGGTCCGTGTCGTCGCCCCTCACGTTACGGGCGTGTTGCCCGTCCTGGGCAGTGCGCACGAAGTGCGGTGATCACGCGTCGGGGTCCTCCTGGGCCCGCTGCCAGGCGAGGAAGTCCGCGATCAGTTCGGGCGGGTTGGCCGCCGCGGTGGCCTCGACCTCCCAGCCCGGCCGGTACATGTCGAAGATCACGACGGGCAGCGGACGGCCGAGGACGGACCCGATGGCGCCGCTCGCGTGGAGGTGCCGGGCGAGGCCGAGGACGGCGTCGTCGAAGTGGAGCTGGAGCAACTCGCGCTTGACCTCGACCTCCGTGTCCTCGTGGTCCTCCTGGTCTTCCTGGTCCTCCTGGTCTTCTTCGAACCACAGCCCCAGCCGTCTGACCTCGGCCTCGTACAGCGGACCGCCCACGGGATCCTCCGGTGCGCTCCCCAGCGTCTCGAAGCCGTCCAGGAGCCAGCAGGCGTAGTTCCAGCGGGCCTCGCCGGGGTCCTCCGGCCGCCGCTCACGCTCGTACTGGGACTCGGTGTTGTAGCCGATCGCGACGTACGGGCGGCGATCGTCGTCGTCGACCCGCCAGATACGGAAGGAGAGCGCGTAGATCTCGGGAACCAGCCGCTCGGGAAAGCGACGGAGAACACCCGCTGCCGCGCCCCGGAGATATTCCGAGAAGTCCCCGTCCCGGCCCGCCAACACCATCGCCCCCGTCCGTCCCTGCAATGTCCTCATTTCACCAGATGCCGGTGCGGGAAAGGGAGTTGGAGGGGCGCGCGGGGCTTGTGCGGGCGCCGGGGACGTCCGGTTCGCGCTGAGTCGGCGGGGCGTGGTGTCCGTATTCTCTGATCATGGCCGCACCCCTCGCATATTCACTCATCGCCACCGACCTGGACGGCACGCTGCTCCGAGGCGACGACACGCTCTCCGACCGGACGCTGGCCGCGCTTTCGAGGGTGGCGGCCGCCGGAGCCCGGCACCTGGTGGTGACCGGCCGACCGGCGCCCAGGGTGCGCCCGCTCCTCGACGACCTGGGCAGCGGGGGGCTCGCGGTGTGCGGACAGGGCGCGCAGGTGTACGACGCCGGCGCGGACCGTCTGCTGTGGTCGGTCACCCTGGACCGGGAGCTGGCCGAGACGGCGCTCGGCAAGATCGAGGCCGAGGTGGGGGAGGTGTACGCGGCAGTCGACCAGGACGGCGTCGACGGGCTCACGCTGATCGAGCCGGGGTACCTGATGCCGCACCCCACACTGCCCGCGGTGCGGGTGGGACGGCGTGACGACCTGTGGTGCGAGCCGATCAGCAAGGTGCTGCTGCGCCATCCCGAGCTGTCCGACGACGAGTTGGCGGCGACGGCGCGCTCGGTGGTCGGTTCGCTGGCGAACGTCACGATGTCGGGGCCGGGGACCGTCGAACTCCAGCCATGCGGCATCACCAAGGCGACGGGGCTCGCCCTGGCCGCGGACTACCTCGGCCTGGGCCCGGAGCGGACGATCGCCTTCGGTGACATGCCGAACGACATCCCGATGTTCGACTGGGCCGCGCACGGCGTCGCGATGGCCAACGCGCACCCCGAACTCAAGGCGGTGGCCGACGAGATCACCCTGTCGAACGAGGACGACGGCATCGCCGTCGTCCTCGAAAGACTGCTCAGGGAAGGGGCCGCGGCCTAGCGGGCGCCCCCCGGGCTGCTAGTACGCGCCCCACACGTTGTCGATCGAACCGTAGCGCTTGGCCGCGTAGTTGCAGGCGGCGGTGATGTTCGCGACCGGGTCGTACGGGTCGTAGGAGGTGCCCGGCACGTGGTACGCCATGAAGGTCGGGTCGATCACCTGGAGCAGGCCCTTGGAGGGGGTGCCGGCGGCGGCGTTGGAATCCCAGTTGTTGATCGCGTACTGGTTTCCGGAGGACTCCCGGATGATGTTGCGGTAGATGCCGTTGTAGCTGCCGGGGATCCCGTGGTCCGCCATGACCTGCAGGGACGCGCGGATCCAGCCGTCGAGGTTGTTGGCGTACCCCAGCGAGGCGGCGGTGGTGGCGGTCGGGGTGGCCGCGGAGGCGGTGGTGGCGCCGAGCAGCGGGAGGGCCAGTACGGCGGCTCCGGTGCCGAGGACGGCGAGCTTGCGGGCGATACGGCGGGGGCGGCGCTGAGCGGCAGCGGGCATGGCGAAGTTCCTCTCCGGCGCCTGCGAGGTGAGCTGTCGGGTTCGGGCGGGAGCTGCCCGGCCGCACGCCCCTCAAGGCGCGCGACTTCACCCCGAGCCGTTCCGGCACGTCCGCAGACGCCCGGCCCGGCGACTTACCTGGGTCCCCCGCTCCTGCCGTACGAAGTTCTCTCGGGTGAAGCCGGGCGGCGGCAGGATTCGGCGTCCGCCCGACAGGCCGGGAACGTATGCGAGAGCACATGTCCGAAACAAGTACCGGATTCACATATTCACGGATTTGATCTTCGTCCAGGAGGTTTGCGGCGGGCTGCGATTTGCGTATGCCAAGGGTCAACTCGCCGACAGGGAAAGGGTTTCGGCCCGCTTCGGAGTGCCGCCCGCTGGGGTGCCCGCGTGAGTCACGTCACCCCGAATCGCAAGAGTGAGCAAAACGGGCAATAGGCCTAAGGAGCCTCAATAGGGCTGTATTGGTGGGTCGTTCGCGGAACTGCCTCCGTGGAGCCGCTTTCGCGGAACCTCTGCGGTGGTGCGCGTCGTTGTCATGGTGATCGTCTGTGGGGCGGGCCGCAGCGATCGCCTTGAGTGACCCGGGGGCCAGGGTCGCGGTGCGGTGCGGAGGGAGTCGCAGCCACCCCGGGCGAAGCCGTGTCGACCCCGGTTCGAGACGCGCTCCACTACTGCCGAGTAAATCGATTTCCACGTAAATCGATGAATATCAGTCCTTATCAGGTGATCAAAAACATAACCGGCGTGATCCCATACCGCCCGTCGTGGACGGGCGGGCGGCATCGGTGATCGAAACCTGACCGGATACGCTGACTTGAGTGAAGGCAGCGACCTATCGACAAACCGCGTAATCACCGGTAGACACCAGCAGACAGGAGACCCCTCGTGACCGTCGTCGGGCCGTTCGGGCTGAGCGTGCGGGACCAGGCTCTGGAAGCCGATGTCCAGGCCGGATTGGCGGCTGTCGAGGAGGGTCTTCTCGAAGCCACCAAGAGCGAGGTCCCCTTCATCACGGAGGCCGCCCAGCACCTCGTGCGCGCGGGCGGGAAGCGGTTCCGGCCGCTGCTCGTGATGCTCGCGGCACAGTTCGGGGACCAGTACGCGCCGGGCATCGTGCCATCGGCCGTGGTGGTGGAGCTCACCCACCTGGCGACGCTGTACCACGACGACGTGATGGACGAGGCCGAGGTCAGGCGCGGGGTGGCCAGCGCCAACACCCGCTGGGGCAACTCCGTCGCCGTCCTCACGGGTGACTTCCTCTTCGCCCGCGCCTCCCACATCCTCGCCGACCTCGGTCCGGAGGCGGTCCGGGTCCAGGCCGAAGCCTTCGAGCGGCTGGTCACCGGGCAGATCCTGGAGACGGCGGGCCCGCAGGACGGGCGCGACCCGGTGGAGCACTACCTCGACGTGCTGGCCGGCAAGACGGGCTCCCTGGTCGCCGTGTCCTGCCGCTTCGGCGCGATGATGTCCGGCGCCGACGAGACCGTGGTGGACGTGCTCACGCAGTACGGCGAGCGGCTCGGGGTCGCCTTCCAGCTCGCGGACGACGTGCTGGACATCGCCTCCGACTCGCACGAGTCCGGCAAGACCCCGGGCACCGACCTGCGCGAGGGCATCCCCACCCTGCCGGTGCTGCGGCTGCGCGAGCGGGCCGAGCGGCTCGGCCTCGCGGAGGACATCGCCCTGTGCGAGCTGCTCGACTCCGACCTGAGCGACGACACGCGGCACGCGGAGGCGCTCGCCTCGCTGCGCGCCCACCCGGCCCTGGAGCAGGCCCGGCGCGACACCGTGCGCTACGCGCAGGACGCCCGCGCCTCGCTCGCCCCGCTGCCCGAGTGCGACGCGAAGGCCGCGCTGATGGAGCTGTGCGACGCGGTGGTGCACCGGGCGGGCTGACGTGATGCGTCCGGCGGGCGGACGGGTGCACCGGGCGGGCTGACGTGATGCACCCGGCGGGCGGACGGGTGCACCGGGCGGGCTGACGTGATGCACCCGGGCGGGCTGACGTGATGCGCCCGGCTGTCGGCGTGCCGCTCGCCCGGCGGCTGCCGCCGGCGGACGTGGTGCACCACCCGGGCCGACTCCCGTGCCGCACCACCCGGGCCGACCCCCGTGCCGCAGCGCCGGGCCGACCCCCGTGCCGCAGCACCGATGAGGACCGATGAGGGCGGTGTCTCCGTCGCAACCCCTACGGGTCGGGGGAGACACCGCCCTTCCGTGTCATACCGCAGGTGTACACGGAGTTGAGCCCGCGGTCTGACGATTCACGGCCGCCGATTTGGTCAGATGGTGACAACGGAAAACACCACTCCTCACCGATTCGGGTGAGAATGGCGGCTACGGGCTGGACGCACGGGAGTTGGCAGGCCGCCGCCGACGACGGAGGTAAGGCACACATGGCACCGTACGGATCCGACGACACCACCACCGCGGACGAGAACGACGACCTGCGCTCCGGACGGCGCAAGGCCGCGCGGTACGTCGTGCCGGTCGCGGTGGTGGGGGTGGCGGCGGCGACCATCGGTCTCGTCCCCGCCCTCGCCAGCTCCGGTGACCCCGACCTGCCGGAGATCAGCGCAGAACAACTCATCCAGAAGATCGCCGAGTCCGACGTACAGCAGCTGTCCGGGACCGTGAAGATCAGCACCGATCTGGGGCTGCCGGACCTCGGCGGGCTGGAGAGCGCGCTGACGTCCGGGGCGATGGGATCCGGGGAGGGCGGTTCGTCCGCCGACCCGTCCACGAAGCTCACCGAGCTGGTCAGCGGCTCGCACACCCTCAGGGTCGCCGCCGACGGCCCCGACCGGCAGAAGATCTCGCTGCTCGGCAAGGCCAGCGAGTACAGCCTCATCCACAACGGCAAGGACGTCTGGGGCTACGACAGCGAGACCAACGAGGTCTTCCACGGCACCGCCGAAGAGAGCGGCAAGCACGAGGAGGAGGTCCCGGCCACGCCCAAGGACTTCGCCGAGGAGGCCCTGAAGGCGGTCGACGACACCACGTCCGTCACCGTCGACGGCACCGCGCACGTCGCGGGCCGGGACGCCTACCGCCTGCTGATCGAGCCCAAGCAGTCCGGCACCACGGTCGGCGCGATCACCGTGGCGGTGGACGCCAAGACCGGTACGCCGCTGAAGTTCACGCTCACCCCCTCCAGCGGCGGCGCCGCCGTGATCGACGCCGGCTTCACCCAGGTCAGCTTCGCCAAGCCGAACGCCTCGACCTTCGACTTCACGCCGCCCAAGGGCGCGAAGGTCACGGAGGAGGACGAGGCCGTCAAGGAGGAGCGCGCCGGGAGGGCCCCCGGGAAGACGTCCGAGCACGACGTGCCCGAGGGCGAGCCGCGGGTGATCGGCGAGGGCTGGAACTCCGTCGCCGTCCTGGAGACCGGCGGCGAGGGCATCCCGTCCGGCGACGAGCTCGAAGGTGACCTCGGCCAGTTCGGCGACTTCATCGACTCCTTCGGCGACAAGGCCAAGGGCGAGTTCGGCGAGGGCCGGGTCTTCTCGACCCGCCTGGTCAATGCCCTGATCACCGACGACGGCAAGGTCTACGTCGGCGCCGTCACCAAGGACGCGCTGGTGAAGGCCGCCAACGCCGGGTAATAAGGCACGCATGACCGACACGTCCGCCGCGGAGCGGGAATCCGAGCCGGGTGACGGCGCGATCGTCACCCGAGGGCTCACCAAGCGCTACCGCGGCGGACAACTCGCCGTGGACGGCCTCGATCTGACCGTCCCGGCGGGCAGCGTCTTCGGCTTCCTCGGGCCCAACGGCTCCGGCAAGACCACCACCATCCGCATGCTGATGGGCCTGATCGAACCCACCTCCGGCACCGCCCGGATACTCGGCCGCCCCATGCCGCGCGCCACCCGCGCCGTCCTCCCGCACGTCGGCGCCCTGATCGAGGGCCCCGCGCTCTACGGCTTCCTCTCCGGCCGCGACAACCTCCTGCGCTACGACGCCGCCGACCCGACCGCCGACCCGCGCACCCGGCGTGCCCGCGTCGCCGCCGCACTGGACCGGGTGGGCCTGACGGCCGCCGCGGGCAAGGAGGCCAAGGCGTACTCGCTCGGCATGAAACAGCGGCTCGGCCTCGCGGCGGCACTGCTCCAGCCGCGTCGGCTGCTGGTGCTGGACGAGCCGACCAACGGCCTCGACCCGCAGGGGATGCGCGAGATCCGGTCCCTGATACGGGAGCTGGCCTCCGACGGCACGACCGTCTTCCTCTCCTCCCACCTCCTCGACGAGATCGAGCAGGTGTGCACCCACGCGGCCGTGATGGCGCAGGGCAGGCTCGTCACCCAGGGCGCGGTCGGCGACCTCGCGGCCGGAACCCGGGGCCGCCTCGTGGTGACGACCCCGGATCCGGCGGACGCGGCCCGCGTGCTGAAGGAACAGGGCGCGGCGGACGTCGTCGTCATCGAGGACGGGGTGACCGCCGAACCACCGGAGCGCGACCTCGCCGAGGTGAACGCCGCCCTGGTGACCGCGGGTGTCCGCGTCCGGGGGTTCGGCGTGGAAAGGGCCTCGCTGGAGGAGGCGTTCGTGGCGCTGACGGGGGAGGGCTTCGATGTCGCGGGCTGACCTGGACCCGGCTCGGGAGCGCACCGGGAGCACCAGGAGGACGGCTCAGGAGACCACTGGGCGCACGGCTCAAGAGGGCACCGGCCAGCGCATCCCCCTCCACCGCCACGGCTCTCTCCTCCTCAACGAACTCCGCACCACCCTCCGCCGCTGGCGCACCCTGGCCCTCCTCGGCGTCCTCGCGGCGGTCCCCGTCCTCGTCGGCATCGCCGTACGGATCGAGACCGGCGACGGCGGCTCGACGGGCGGCGGTGGCGGTGCGGGCGAAGGCCCCGCGTTCATCTCGCAGATCACCAACAACGGCCTGTTCCTGGTGTTCACCGCGCTCGCCGCGACCTTGCCGTTCTTCCTGCCGATGGCCGTCGGTGTCATCGCGGGCGACGCCATCGCCGGCGAGGCGGGCGCGGGCACCCTGCGCTACCTCCTGGTCGCCCCCGCGGGCCGCACCCGGCTGCTGCTCACCAAGTACGCGACCACCTTGGCCTTCTGCCTGCTGGCCACGCTGGTGGTCGCGGTCTCGGCGCTCACGGTCGGCGCGCTGCTGTTCCCGCTGGGCGAGCTGACGACGATCTCCGGCACCCGGATCAGCTTCACCGAGGGCCTGGGCCGCGCGCTGCTGATCGCCCTGGTCGTCGCCGCGTCCCTGACTGGGGTGGCGGCACTGGGCCTGTTCGTCTCCACCCTCACCAACAGCGGCATCGCGGCGATGGCGACGACGGTCGGCCTGCTGATCACGGTCCAGATCCTCGACCAGATCCCCCAGTTGGACGCGATCCATCCGTACTTGTTCTCGCACCACTGGCTGTCCTTCGCCGACCTGATGCGCGAGCCGGTGTACTGGGACGACCTGGTCAAGAACCTCGGCCTGCAGGCCCTCTACGCGGCCGTGTTCGGGTCGGCGGCCTGGGCCCGCTTCACGACGAAGGACATCACCGCCTGAGCGGCCAGAGCCCCGCGCAGGCCACGGTCACCCCTCGTACGGGAACCGCGCGAGCGGAGCCTCCCCCTGGAAGAAGGTCTTCGCCCGGGTCAGCGCCCCGGTGTCGTTCAGTACGTCGCCGGGCTTGCTGCCGTTGCCGAGCAGCACCCCGCCGAAGCGCATGCCCATGTACGCGGCGGAGTTGTTCAGCGCCCCGATCAGCGGGTCGGCGACCGACGGCTCGTGATCGGAGAGCGCGGTGACGCCCCACAGGGTGCGCCCGGCCATCGTCTTCTTGAAGTCGACGCCGGGAGTGCGCAGCCAGCCGGACCAGTAGTCGAGGTAGCGCTTGGCGGGCGCGGAGAGCGTGTACCAGTACAGCGGGGAGGCGATCACGACGTCGGTCGCCGCGATGGTGGCGTCGAACAGCAGCCCGACATCGCCCTCGGTGGGCCGGACGTGGTCGCTGTCGTGGCGCAGGTCCTCGAAGTCCGGCAGCGGATGTGCGGACAGGTCGATCCACTGCTGCTCGACGTCCTCCGGGAGCTGCTCGGCGGCGCGGCGGGCGAGCAGTTCGGTGTTGCCGTCGGAGCGGCTGCTGCCCAGGACGAACAGGAAGCGGCGGGTCATGGGTCCCCCAGGATCGCGGACGGTCGCAGGCCCACCATTGCAGGCGTGCGCGAACAAACTGCACATGCATTATATGCGTACGCAATAAATTGTCGAGCGCATGTACCGGGGGTTGTGCCCGCACGTGGCCGGACCGCAGGCTGGAACGAGCCTGTGACGTCGCGGTGACGTGTGTACGGGTGGCCTGCGGAGAGACTCGTCGTAGGTGGTGTTGCCAGCCAGTGAGGAAGCGATGTCTCGACTCAGCCGCGCGCAGAATCCGGTACAGCAGGCTGGGCCGTCGGCGGCCCCGATCCAGGTCCATGTCCCCGCCGCCGGCCAGGGCGGCGCCTCGGTCGGCGGTGTCACGGTCACGGCGGCCCCGGGCCAGGAGATCCAGCAGGCCGTCCTCAACCACCTCCATCGCATCGCCCTCGCCGGGGGCCACCCCGTCCACGCCACGATCCGGGACGACCGGATCGGCTACGCCGTACCGCTGCAGATCAACCTGGACGGCTCCAGCACACTGACGGGACAGCCGTGGGAGGTGACCACCGAGCCGACCCCGGTCGCCTCTGAGCCGGCACCCCTCGCTCCCACCCCGCCCCTCTGCGTCGTCGACCCCCACCCGATCCCCTTGGGCACCGTCTCCCCGCCCACCGGCGTCTTCGGCCCCCCGCCCGTGATGGCCCCGCAGCCCACGCCCGCGGCGGACACGCCCCCGCCCACCCCCCAGCCGGGGCCGAAGCCGAAGCCCCACCCCTTCCTCCAGGCCACCGCCCTCCCCCCGGAACCGGCCCCCAAGACCCCCACCCGCGCCCGCGGCTTCGACGCCGTCGCCGAAGCCGTACTGGGAGACGAGCCGTCCCCCGCGGGGCCCCTGGCCGAACCCGTCGCCGCGATCAACGAGGCCGTACGGGAGGGCCGTACCGAGGACGCCGCGCGGCTCGCCGAGCACGCCGTCGCCGAGGCGTCCCGGGCCCTCGGCCCGGAGCACCCGGAGGTGCTGCGGCTGCGCGAACTGGCCGCCTACATCGCCTACCTGGCCGGAGAACCGGCCACGGCGTTCGCGCTCGCCCTGGAGGTGGCCGGCATCCACCACCGCGCCCACGACCGCGAGGCCGCCTACGGCAATGTCCTGAGCGCGGCCACGGCCTGGCGTGCCGTACGCGACCCGGAGCTGGGCCTGCGCCTGGGCGACGAACTGATCGCCCTGTGGTCGGCCCTCGCCGAGGACGGCGGCCCGGCGGCGGAGGAACCCGGGCGCCTGGAGTCGGCCCGCACCCGGATGAACCGCCTTACCGAACGCGCCGCCCGCCTCTGACCGCCTCCGCCCCTTAACGGAGGCGAACCAGCCCCCTACTGGACGCAGAACTCGTTCCCTTCCGGGTCCTCCATGACCGTCCACTGCCCGGAGGGCTCCTTCACCTCCCGCTGTACCCGAGCCCCGAGCGCCCGCAACCGCTCCACCTCGGCCTCCCGCCGCCCCTCGGGGGCGTGCAGGTCGAGATGGAGCCGGTTCTTCACGGTCTTCTCCTCAGGCACCCGCTGGAACAGCAGCCGCCGCCCGAGCCCGGTCCCGCTGTCGGGGTCGTAGGGGTCCGCGGGATGCCGTACGGCGACCAGGTCCCGGAAGGCGAGGCGGGCGTGGAACTCGACGACCGCCTCGCGCGGCAGCGCCCCGAGTTCCAGCAGCCGTTCGATGAGCGCGTTGTTGTCCTCGACCTCGTAGTGCAGGGCGGCGGCCCAGAAGTCGGCCTGCGCCTGCGGGTTCGAGCAGTCGACGACGAGCTTCCAGTGCAGCGGGACGGGAGCCGACGAAGATTCGGGAGTCTGTGTCATGGGGTCACTCATAGCCCGCGAGTAGGACAGGGAATGTCCTATATGCGCCTCGGGAGTGTCAGTGGCCCTGTCCAGGAACCGCCATCCCTGGCAGGCTCGTAAGTGTCCCATCGGAGGGAGCCGGCCTGATCGCGTGACCACCCCTCTTCCCCTGGAGTGTGCTCATGGGCACCCGCGCCTGGGCGCTGTTGCTGGTCCTCTGCGGAACGATCTTCCTGGAGGGCATCGACGTCGCCATGATGGCCGTCGCGATCCCGTCGATCAGAGCCGATCTGGGGCTCTCCACCGGAACCGCGGCCTGGGTCATGAGCGGGTACGTGCTCGGATACGCCGGATTCACCCTGCTCGGCGGACGGGCGGCCGATCTGCTCGGCCGGCGCCGGATGCTCCTGCTCTGGCTCACCGTCTTCCTGGGCTTCTCCGGGCTCGGCGGACTGGCCACCGGGGGCTGGATGCTGGTCCTCGCCCGATTCGTCACCGGCGTCGCCGCCGCCTTCATGACCCCGGCCGCGATGTCCCTGATCACCACGTCCTACGAGGAGGGCCCGCCGCGCAACAAGGCCCTGCTGGTCTTCGCCGGCACGGGCGCGGGCGGCTTCTCCCTCGGCCTGGTGGCCGGAGGACTGCTCACCGAACTGCACTGGCGGTGGGTGTTCTTCGCACCGGTGCTGCTGACCGCGCTCCTGCTGTTCGCGGCGGTACGGCTGGTGCCCCGGCAGGAGGGTCAGCGTGAGCGCGGGCGCGGTTTCGACCTGCCCGGCGCGATCCTCGTCGCGAGCGCCATGCTGGTGGCCGCCTACGCCGTCGTACGCCTGGAGCACGGACTGGACGGCTGGCCGCTCACCTCGGCGGCGGCGGTCGCGGCGGTGCTGCTCGGCACCGGGTTCGTGCTCGTCGAACGGCGCAGCGCCGATCCGCTGGTCCGGCTGGGCATCCTGCGCGTGGGGCCGGTCGCACGGGCCGACCTGGGCGCGCTGCTCTTCCTCGGCGCCTTCTTCGGCTTCCAGTTCGTGGTGACCCTGTATCTGCAGGAGCTGCGCGGCTGGTCCGCGCTGCAGACCGCGCTCGCCCTGATCGTCATGGGCTGCGACGCCGTCCTCGCGCCGACCCTCACCCCGAGGCTGGTCGCCAAGTGGGGCAACGCCCGGGTGATCGTCGGCGGCTTCGCGCTCGCCGTCGTGGCCTACGGCCTGTTCCTGCCGGTCGGCATGGACTGGCCGTACCTGCTCATGCTGCCGACGCTGTTCGTCGCGGGCGCCGCGTTCGCGCTGGCCTACGGGCCGCTGACGATCGCGGCGACCGGCGGTGTCGCCGAGGAGGAGCAGGGGCTGGCGAGCGGGCTGCTGACCACCTCGACCCAGTTCGGCGCCGCGATCGGGATCTCCGCGGTGACCGCCGTCTACGGCCTGGCGTCCACCGGATCGGGCCCCGAGGACACACTGTCGGCGTTCCGTACGGCGCTGGTGGTGCCGGTGGTGATGGTGACGCTCGGCCTGCTGGTCTCGGCCCGCAGCGCCAGGGCGGAGCGGCGCGCGGCACGCCAGGCGTCGGCGGTCAGCAGCGTCAGCGCCAGCCAGACCAGCGCGAAACCGGCCCAGCGCTCGGGCGGCATCGCCTCGCGGAAGTAGAGGACACCGAGCAGGAACTGGAAGACCGGCGCCATGTACTGCAGCAGGCCCAGGGTGGACAGCGGCACGCGGATGGCGGCCGCGCCGAAGCAGACCAGCGGCAGCGCGGTGACGATGCCGGTGGCCGCGAGGAGCGCGGCGTGTCCCGGGCCCTCGGTGGTGAGGGTGGAGTCGCCCTGCGTGGTGAGCCACAGCAGGTAGCCGAGTGCGGGCAGGAACTGGATGGCGGTCTCGGCGGCCAGCGACTCGATGCCGCCGAGGTTGACCTTCTTCTTCACCAGACCGTAGGTGGCGAAGGAGAAGGCGAGGATGAGGGAGATCCACGGCGGACGGCCGTAGCCGATGGTCAGCACGACGACGGCGGCGCAGGCCACGCCCACCGCCACCCACTGCACGGGCCGCAGCTGCTCCTTCAGGATCAGCACGCCCATGGCGATGGTGACCAGCGGGTTGATGAAGTACCCGAGCGAGGCCTCGACCACATGGCCGGAGTTCACGGACCAGATGTACAGGCCCCAGTTGACGGTGATGACACCCGCGGCCACGGCGACCAGACCCAGCTTCCGCGGCTGCCGCAGCAGCTCACCGGCCCAGGCCCAGCGGCGTACGACGATCAGGGCCGCGGCGACGAAGACCAGCGACCAGGCCATCCGGTGGGCCAGGATCTCCACCGCCCCGGCGGGCTCCAGAAGGGGCCAGAACAGCGGAACGAGCCCCCACATCCCGTAAGCCGCGAAGCCGTTCAGCAGTCCTATGTGCCGCTCGCCCCTCGGCTTCCCGTTCACGGGCCCTCCCTCTGGTCGTACTCGCCTGGAAGAAGGTAGCGCCGAAGACCCCCGGCTGTCATGCCCGTATCGCTATACGGTCATGACAGTCGGGAAGTCCCAGGTCAGCCCTTGAGCGCGGCGGCCACGGCGTCGGCGAGGGGTGTGGTCGGGCGGCCGATGAGCCTGGACAGCTCGCCGCCCGGGACCACCAGCTCGCCCTTGGCCGTGGCGGCGTCGACGCCCACCAGCAGCTCGGCGAACGGCTCCGGCATCCCCGAACCGGTCAGGATGTCCTTCATCACCTCGCCGGTCACGGCGTTGTAGCCGATCTCCCGGCCGGTCTGCCGGCTCAGCTCGGCCGCGAACTGGGCGAAGCTCCACGCCTCGTCGCCGCCCAGCTCGTACGTCTTGTTCTCGTGCCCCTCGCCGGTCAGGACCGCGACCGCGGCGGCGGCGTAGTCGGCGCGCGCGGCGGCGGAGATACGGCCGTCGCCCGCGGCGGCCACCACGGCGTTGTGCTCCAGCACCGGGCCGAGGTTCTCGGTGTAGACCTCGTGGTACCAGCCGTTGCGCAGCAGCACGTACGGCACTCCGGAGGCGGTCAGCGCCTCCTCGGTGCCGCGGTGGTCGGCGGCGAGTGGGGCGGTGAGACTGCCGATGGTGCTGGTGTAGGCGAGGAGGGCGACCCCGGCGGCCTTCGCCGCGTCGATGACCACCCTGTGCTGGGCGACCCGGCCCTTGTCGAACTCGTTTCCGGAGATCAGCAGCACCTTGTCGCCGGCGGAGAAGAGGCCGTCGAAGGTCTCCGGCGCGTTGTAGTCGGCGACCGCGATCCGCACCCCGCGTTCGGCGAGGTCGGCCGCCTTCTCGGGGGTGCGCGCGACGGCGGTGATCCGGTCGGCCGGGACCTTCTCCAGCAGCTGCTCCACCACGTGGTGGCCGAGGTGTCCGGTGGCTCCGGTGACGACGATGCTCATGAAACGACTCCTTGTGGGGTGATCTGCGATCGACCCTAGAAGGAGCGCTAACTATTGGAAAGTACCCACTTTGAAGTAAGGTACTGCCATGAAGGTTAGTGACGCCGGGCCGGGCAGCGACGCGATGTGCCCGTACCGGCTGGTCCTGGAGCACGTCACCAGCCGCTGGGGCGTTCTCGTCCTGATCAACCTCCTGGACCGGCCCTACCGGTTCAGCGAGCTGCGCCGCGCGATCGGCGAGGTCCGCCCGGTCAGCGAGAAGATGCTGACCCAGACCCTCCAGACCCTGGAACGCGACGGCATGATCCACCGCGACGCCCAGCCGGTCATCCCGCCCCGCGTCGACTACTCCCTCACCGCCCTCGGCCGCGAGGCGGCGGAGCGGGTGCGCGAGCTGGCGGAGTGGACGCGCGAGCGGATGGACCGCGTGTCGGAGGCCCGGGAGGCCTACGACGCCGCCAAGGCCCGGGAGTCCGGGGTACGGAAAGGGGCCTGAGCACCGGGCATGTGCGCAGGCCCCCTACTTCCGGTCCGACGGCTCGGCCGGACGGCCGGACGTCAGCCGACGACCGTCCAGGTGTCGCCCCCGGCCAGCAGCGCGGCGAGGTCGCCCTTGCCGTACTGCTCGACCGCCGTTTCCAGCTGGTCGCTCATCTGGGTGTCGTAGACGGGCCGCTCGACGCTGCGGAAGACGCCGATCGGCGTGTGGTGCAGGGTGTCGGGGTCGGCCAGGCGGGACAGCGCGAAGGCCGTGGTGGGGGAGTGCGCGTGCGCGTCGTGCACGAGGATGTCGGCCTCGTTCTCCGGAGTCACCTCGACCACCTTCAGATCACCGGTCGCCCGGTCCCGTACGACGCCCCGGCCCCCGTCGGTGCCGAAGCGGATCGGCTCGCCGTGCTGCAGGCGGATGACCGCCTCCTCGGCCTGCTGCTTGTCCTTGAGGACCTCGAAGGCGCCGTCGTTGAAGATGTTGCAGTTCTGGTAGATCTCCACCAGCGCGGTGCCCGGGTGGGCCGCCGCCTGGCGCAGCACCTCCGTGAGGTGCTTGCGGTCGGAGTCCACCGTGCGGGCCACGAAGGACGCCTCCGCGCCGATCGCCAGCGACACCGGGTTGAAGGGCGCGTCCAGCGAGCCCATCGGCGTCGACTTGGTGATCTTGCCGAGTTCCGAAGTGGGGCTGTACTGGCCCTTGGTGAGCCCGTAGATGCGGTTGTTGAACAGCAGGATCTTCAGGTTCACGTTCCGCCGCAGGGCGTGGATGAGGTGGTTGCCGCCGATGGACAGCGCGTCGCCGTCACCCGTGACCACCCACACCGACAGGTCGCGCCGGGACGTCGCGAGCCCCGTCGCGATGGCGGGGGCGCGGCCGTGGATGGAGTGCATGCCGTACGTGTTCATGTAGTACGGGAAGCGCGAGGAGCAGCCGATGCCCGAGACGAACACGATGTTCTCGCGTGCCAGGCCGAGTTCGGGCATGAAGCCCTGCACGGCGGCGAGGATCGCGTAGTCACCGCAGCCGGGGCACCAGCGCACTTCCTGATCGGACTTGAAGTCCTTCATGGACTGCCTGGCCTCGGCCTTGGGGACGAGCGAGAGTGCCTCGATCGTGCCCGTGCCTTCCCTGGACGTCTCAGCCATCGATGGCCTCCTTCAGAGCCGTTGCGAGCTGTTCGGCCTTGAACGGCATTCCGTTGACCTGGTTGTACGAGTGGGCGTCCACCAGGTACTTCGCCCGGATGAGCGTGGCGAGCTGCCCGAGGTTCATCTCGGGGACCACGACCCGGTCGTAGCGCTTCAGCACCTCGCCGAGGTTCTTCGGGAACGGGTTGAGGTGGCGCAGGTGCGCCTGCGCGACGGGCCTGCCCGCGGTGCGCAGCCGGCGCACGGCCGCGGTGATCGGGCCGTAGGTCGAGCCCCAGCCCAGCACCAGCGTGCTCGCGCCGTGCGGGTCGTCGACCTCCACGTCCGGCACGTCGATGCCGTCGATCTTCGCCTGCCGGGTCCGCACCATGAAGTCGTGGTTGGCCGGGTCGTAGGAGATGTTGCCCGTGCCGTCCTGTTTCTCGATGCCGCCGATGCGGTGTTCGAGCCCCGGCGTGCCCGGGATCGCCCACGGCCGGGCCAGCGTCAGCGGGTCCCGCTTGTACGGCCAGAAGACCTCGGTGCCGTCCTCCGTCGTGTGGTTCGGGCCCTGCGCGAACTGCACCCGCAGGTCCGGGAGTTCGTCCAGCTCCGGAATCCGCCACGGCTCCGAGCCGTTGGCCAGGTAGCCGTCGGAGAGCAGGAACACCGGTGTGCGGTACGTCAGCGCGATCCGCGCCGCTTCCAGGGCCGCGTCGAAGCAGTCGGCCGGGGTGCACGGGGCGACGATCGGCACCGGCGCCTCGCCGTTGCGGCCGTACATCGCCTGGAGCAGGTCCGCCTGTTCCGTCTTGGTCGGCAGACCCGTCGACGGGCCGCCGCGCTGGATGTCCACCACCAGCAGCGGCAGTTCCAGCGACACAGCCAGGCCGATGGTCTCGCTCTTGAGCGCCACACCCGGCCCGGACGTCGTGGTCACCGCCAGCGAGCCGCCGAACGCCGCCCCCAGCGCCGCCCCGATTCCGGCGATCTCGTCCTCCGCCTGGAAGGTGCGCACACCGAAGTTCTTGTGCTTCGACAGCTCGTGCAGGATGTCGGAGGCCGGCGTGATCGGGTAGGAGCCCAGGAAGAGCGGCAGGTCCGCCTGGCGGGACGCCGCGACCAGCCCGTAGGACAGGGCGAGGTTGCCGGAGATGTTGCGGTAGGTGCCGACGGGGAAGGCCTTCGCCGCCGGAGCCACCTCGTAGGAGACCGCGAAGTCCTCCGTCGTCTCACCGAAGTTCCAGCCCGCGCGGAACGCCGCGATGTTCGCCGCCGCGATCTCGGGCTTCTTGGCGAACTTCGACTTCAGGAACTTCTCCGTGCCCTCGGTGGGCCGGTGGTACATCCACGACAGCAGGCCCAGCGCGAACATGTTCTTGCTGCGCTCGGCCTCCTTGCGGGAGAGGTCGAACTCCTTGAGCGCCTCCACCGTCAGCGTGGTCAGCGGCACCGGATGCAGGTGGTAGCCGTCCAGCGAGCCGTCCTCCAGCGGAGAGGACTCGTAGCCCACCTTCTGCATGGCCCGGCGCGTGAACTCGTCCGTGTTGACGATGATCTCCGCGCCACGCGGCAGGTCGCCCACATTCGCCTTCAGGGCCGCCGGGTTCATCGCCACCAGCACATTCGGCGCGTCGCCCGGCGTGAGGATGTCGTGGTCGGCGAAGTGCAGCTGGAAGGAGGAGACACCAGGCAGGGTCCCGGCGGGAGCGCGGATCTCGGCGGGGAAGTTCGGCAGCGTCGACAGGTCGTTGCCGAAGGACGCCGTCTCCGAGGTGAACCGGTCACCGGTGAGCTGCATACCGTCACCGGAATCCCCCGCGAACCGGATGATCACCCGGTCCAGCCGGCGCACGCCCTTCACCGTCGCCGGATTGCGCTGCTCTCCCACTACTGCTTCGTCGGCCTGCTCCGCTGGGCTACTGACCTGGCTGGTCACTGAACTGGACCTCCCTAGAGGCGGCTGTCGGGGAGGGGCCCTCCCACAGGCCCTCCCACAGGATCAACCCTACGTCCGCAAGGGTCGCCTTCCCCGGGCCATTCGCATGATGGACACGGTTCTGAGACGCTGCGCCACCCTGACTTGTCATGATTTACGCGCCCCCCGGCGCTTCTTTAGAAGACGCTCCCCGCTCCCTGTCCGGTTCTCCGGCCCAGCGGAGGCCGGCCGCCTTTTGTTGACACGGTGTCAGGCCGTCAGGAGTTCAGATAGGTCAGGACCGCCAGAACGCGACGGTGATCCCCGTCGCTCTGGGACAGCCCCAGCTTGAGGAAAATGTTGCTGACGTGCTTCTCCACGGCTCCGTCGCTGACCACCAGCTGGCGCGCGATGGCGGAGTTGGTGCGCCCCTCGGCCATCAGCCCCAGGACCTCCCGCTCCCGCGGGGTCAGTCCCGCGAGGACGTCCTGCTTGCGGCTGCGTCCGAGCAGCTGTGCGACCACTTCCGGGTCCAGGGCCGTGCCGCCCTGGGCCACCCGCACCACCGCGTCCACGAACTCCCGGACCTCGGCCACCCGGTCCTTGAGCAGGTATCCCACCCCACGGCTGGAACCGGCCAGAAGTTCGGTGGCGTACCTTTCCTCCACGTACTGTGACAGGACGAGCACCCCGAGTCCCGGATGCGCCTTGCGCAGCTGCACGGCCGCCCGCACACCCTCGTCCGTGTGCGTGGGCGGCATCCGTACGTCCGCGACCACGACGTCCGGCAGCGAGCCCTGCGCGTCCAGCTCCGTGATGGTCTTGATCAGCGCTTCCCCGTCGCCCACACCGGCCACGACCTCGTGCCCGCGGTCGGTCAGCAACCGGGTCAGGCCCTCCCTGAGCAGCACTGAGTCCTCGGCGATGACCACCCGCACCTTGTCCTCCACGACCTTCGGCCCCCCGAGCCCTGTTGCGTCCGGCCGGATGTCGCCCGACCTCGTTCCACGGCCTCAGTATTCCGCGATATGCCGAATCGCGGCGGGCCTGTGGATAACCTGCCGCGCACTCCCACGAGCAGGGTCGGGTTTTGGACACAGGCCCGCCTCCGGTGCGGGGGACACCGGAGGCGGACGCGGAAGGGACTCAGAAGCGCCGCGGTGTCACACCGTGCGCCAGGGCAGCTCCGCGGTGATCCGGGTCGGGCCGCCGACGGGGGAGTCCACCACCAGGATTCCGTCGACCGCGTCGAGCCGTTCGGTGAGCCCGGCCAGACCCGAGCCCGCGGTGGTGTCGGCGCCGCCGACGCCGTTGTCGACGACCTGGAGCATCAGCCGGTTCTCCACCCGCCACACGTCCACGGCCGCCCAGGTGGCCCGGGAGTGCTTGCTGATGTTCTGCAGCAGCTCCGAGACGGTGAAGTAGGCGATGCCCTCGATCGCCGGTACCGGCCGCTCCTCCAAATCGACCTGCACCTCCACCGGGACCGTGCAGCGGGAGGCGACCGAGGAGAGCGCGGCGTCCAGACCGCGGTCGGTCAGCACCGCCGGGTGGATGCCCCGGGCCAGGTCGCGCAGCTCCTGAAGGGCGATCTTCACCTCGCCGTGGGCCTCGTCCACCATGCGGGCCGCGGCCTGCGGATCCTCCGCGAGCTTCTCCTTCGCCAGGCCCAGATCCATCGCCAGCGCCACCAGCCGGGCCTGGGCGCCGTCGTGCAGATCGCGCTCGATGCGCCGCAGATCGGCCGCCGCCGTGTCGACCACGACCCCGCGGTCCGACTCCAGCTCCACCACACGCGTGGCCAGCCGCGACGGACCCAGCAGCCCGTGCACCAGCAGCCGGTCGACCGTCGTCAGCGCCCGCACGATCCACGGCGTGGCCAGCGTGAAGAGCAGCCCCACCAGCGCCGTCACCGTGATCTCGAACGCGTTGTCGAGGTAGACGCTGTGCGTCTCGTCGCCGTAGAGCTGCATGCCGTCCTGTCCGCCGTACAGCGGGAACAGCCAGAACCACAGGGGGTACGTCAGCAGACCCCAGCCGATCGACCAGAAGGTCACCGCGACGGTGAAGGAGAACGTCGCCCACGGCAGGTGCAGCACCGAGTACAGCAGGGCGCGCCAGGAGGCGCCGCTCTTGAGGACCGCGCCCATCCAGGCCAGGAAGCCCTGCTTGCGGATGCGCAGCGGCTCGGGGTCGGCGACCTCCAGGTCCAGCAGCCCACGCGCGCGTGCCCGCTCCAGCGCCCCGAAACCGCGGCAGCCGGCCAGGCCCGCCGCCATGACCGGGATACCGAGGAAGGTCACCAGCAGACCGGCGCCCAGGGAGACCATGGTGACCGAGTAGGTGAAGAGCACAATGCTGATCGGCAGACCGATCAGCACGTAGATCAGCTCCCGCCAGTGCCGCGCCTCGAAAGGTGCCCGCAGTCCGGCGGGCAGCCGGTGCCTCTCGGGGACATCGAGTCCGTAACCCTGCCCGTACTCCATGGCCATCGGCGTCGTCCGTTTCTCTTCCGTGCGTCCGGGGTGTTGTGCGTACCTCCACCCTCCTGCGCCGCAGGTCCGCGGACCATGGAGTCCATCGGCGTCTTTGAAGGGGGGTTTTCCCTACCCCCCGGCTCCGGACTTGGCCCCGCTCCGGCCCCTACCGCCCGGCTCCGGACTTGGCCCCGCCCCGGCCCCTACCGCCCGGCTCCGGACTTGGCCCCGCCCCGGCCCCTACCCCCGCTCCGGAACCCGGTCCCGCCAGGGCAGCTCGGCCGTGACCGTGGTGGGCCCGCCCTCCGGGGAGTCGATGACGAACAGCCCGTCCACCGCGCCGAGCCGCTCGGCGAGCCCCTGCATCCCCGTACCGCCGTCCAGCCGGGCCCCGCCGCGGCCGTCGTCCCACACCTGGAGCAGCAGCCGGTCGTTCGCCCGCCACACGTCCACCGAGGCCGAGCGGGCCATGCTGTGCTTGCTGACGTTCTGCAGCAGCTCGGAGACCGTGAAGTAGGCGATGCCCTCGATCGCCGCGGCCGGCCGCTCGTCCAGGTCCACGGTCACCTTCACCGGGACCGTGCAGCGGGAGGCGACCGAGGAGAGCGCGGCGTCCAGACCGCGGTCGGTCAGCACCGCCGGGTGGATCCCGCGCGCCAGGTCCCGCAGCTCCTGGAGGGCCAGCTTCACCTCGCCGTGCGCCTCCTCGACCATCGCCGCCGCGTACTCGGGGTCCTCCAGCAGCTTCTCCTTGGCCAGACCGAGCCCCATCGCCAGATTGACCAGCCGGGCCTGCGCGCCGTCGTGCAGATCGCGCTCGATGCGCCGCAGATCGGCCGCCGCCGTGTCGACCACGACCCCGCGGTCGGACTCCAGTTCGGCGATCCGGCGCTCCAGGTCGTCCGACGGCGACAGCAGCCCCCGCACCATCGCCCGGTCCAGGCTCGCCATGCCCCGCGCGAGGAACGGCAGCACCGGCCACAGCACGAACAGCGACACCAGCGTCACGGTGAAGGTGAGGATGCCCCAGGGCAGCCGGATGAACTCGTACAGCACCGTCCGCCAGCCCACCGGGTCCTTCAACAGCAGCCACAACTGCGGGAAGAAACCGTTCCGGCTGCCCCGCAGCCTGAGCGGGCTCGGCTCGTCCACCCGCACCCCGAGCAGCCGCCGGGCCCGCTTGCGCTCCAGCTTGCCGAGCTGCCGCGCGCCCATCAGCCCGAGCGCCAGCAACGGGAAGCCGACCACCGTCACCGTCAACCCCGCGCCGACGGACAGCAGCGTCACGACGTAGGTGAAGCCAAACAGCGACACCGGGAGATTCAGCAGGAGGTGCAGGATCTCCTTCCAGGTGTGCCGGTCGTAGGCGAAACGCGCCGGCGGCAGCGGCTCCTCCTCGTCGTAGGGGGCGGCTCCGGCGGCTCTCGTGGCGCGGTGGGAAGACGGCTGGCGATCGGTCATATGGGCTAGCGTGCCGGTCGAGCGGCGCTCGCGCCATGAGGCGGACCGCCCAGCTCCCCTGGGGAAAACCCCACTGCCGCGCACGAAGCTGTGACGGGCTGCTTACGCTCGCTTTAGCAGGGCCTAGACTCCCGTGCGTACTAGATCGTCGAACGGCTGTGTTCACTGAGGTCAGGGAGCGAGGGACGGACGTGCCGGAAACGACCGTCGTCGTCGCGGCGGACAAGGGTGTCGTCGTCTCGGCGGAGTACTTCCAGTCCTACTCCGTCGTCGGACTGCTCGCCGTGGTCGGCGTGCTGTTCGTCGCGGTCGCCTTCGGGGCCGGTCGCCTGCTGCGGCCCGTGGTCCCGACGCCCGAGAAACTGCTGACGTACGAGTGCGGAGTCGACCCCGTCGGCGAGGGCTGGGCCCACACCCAGGTCCGCTACTACGTCTACGCCTTCCTGTACGTGATCTTCGCGGTCGACTCGATCTTCCTGTTCCCCTGGGCGACGGTCTTCGCCGCCCCCGGCTACGGGGCCACCACCCTCGTCGAGATGTTCGTCTTCCTCGGCTTCCTTGCCGTCGGTCTGCTGTACGCATACAAGAAGGGCGTCCTGGCATGGACGTGACCCCCACCTCGTCCGAGCCGGTGCCGCTGCCGGAGCCCAAGCGGCTCGGCGCGCTCGCCCGCCTGGCGCCCGAGCCGATGAAGGTGGTCCTCAACTGGGGCCGCCGCTACTCGCTCTGGGTCTTCAACTTCGGCCTCGCCTGCTGCGCGATCGAGTTCATCGCCGCGTCCATGGCCCGCCACGACTTCATCCGCCTCGGCGTGATCCCCTTCGCGCCCGGCCCGCGCCAGGCCGACCTGATGGTCGTCTCCGGCACGGTCACCGACAAGATGGCGCCCGCGGTCAAGCGGCTGTACGAGCAGATGCCCGAGCCGAAGTACGTCATCTCCTTCGGCGCCTGCAGCAACTGCGGCGGCCCGTACTGGGACTCGTACTCGGTCACCAAGGGCGTCGACCAGATCATCCCGGTGGACGTGTACGTCCCCGGCTGCCCGCCCCGCCCGGAGGCGCTGCTCCAGGGAATCCTGAAGCTCCAGGAGAAGATCGCCAGGGAGTCGCTGGGGGAGCGGTACGGAGCGGTGCGGCCCTCGGCGGCGGCACTGCAGAGCGGGCTGGTCGCCGCGCCGACCCCGCCTTCCGGGGAGGGCCGATGAGCACCGTCGGCTGGCTGCCCGCCCCCGTCGAGGAACTCTTCGGCACGGAGGCCACCGCCGAGGAGTCCTACGAGGTCCTGACCGTCGACGTACCGCCGGCGAGCTGGACCTCCGCCCTTCGTACCGCCCGTGACGAGCTGGGCTGCACCTTCTTCGACTGGCTGAGCGCGGTCGACGAACCCGGCACCGGGTTCCGCGTCGCCGCCCACGTGGCCGCCCTGGCTCCGGTACGCCGGCTGCTGCTGCGCACGACCGTCCCGCACGCGTCCGCGGTCCTGGAGTCCGCGGTCACCGTCTACGCGGGCGCGGCCTGGCACGAACGCGAGACCCACGAGATGTTCGGCGTCACCTTCGAGGGCCACCCGGGGCTGGAGCACCTCCTCCTCCCGGAGACCTTCGAGGGCCACCCCCTGCGCAAGGACTTCGTCCTCGCCGCCCGCGTCGCCAAGGCCTGGCCCGGTGCCAAGGAACCGGGCGAGTCCGACCACGGCGGCCCCAAGCGCCGCCAGATGCTCCCGCCCGGCGTACCCGACCCGAACGAGTGGGGCCCGCTGAAGGGCCAGCTCCCGGCCGCCCCGGCCCGCCCGGCACGCCGCGCCGCGGCAGGCGCCGCCGCGGGGGAGCGCCCGGTACGACGCGCCCGGTCCGTCTCGGAGGGCTCGGCAAGCCAGCAGGCGGCAGCCGCCGGTACGGCGGGCCCGACCCCGCGCCGCGCCCGCAGCGCCGGTGAGGGTTCGGCTTCCCAGCGGACCCAGCCTCCGGCGGCGGAGGGCACGACGGCCGAGGGCACGACAAAGGGCGTGACGGCTGAGGGCACGACAGTCGAGGGCACGACGGCCGAGGGCACAGCGGCGCCCACCCCGCGCCGCGCCCGGTCGGCCTCGGAGGGCTCGGCGAGCCAGCAGGCGGCAGCCGCCGGTACGGCGGGCGCGACCCCGCGCCGCGCCCGCAGCGCGACCGAGGGCTCGGCCTCCCAGCGCACCCAGCCCCCGGCGGCCGACGGCACGGCGACCCCCACCCAGCCCCCGGCGGTCGAGGGCACGGCGACCCCCACCCCGCCCAGGACCCCGCGCAGCGCGGACGCCCCCTGGCACCACGCCCGCCCGGCCTTCGAGGACGCGCCGGCACCGAAGGGCGCGCCGACTTCGGCTCCGGCGAGCGAGGAGGCCACGGAGACCGCGCCCGCGCCAGCGGGCGAGGCGCCTCCGAAGGACACGGCGGCCCCGGCAGGCGAGGAGCTCGCGAAGCCCGCGTCCGCGCCGCAGCCCGATGCCGCGCGGCCGGACGAACCGACCCCGGCCGATGACCAGTCCCCGACGGACAACCAGCTCCCGGTCGACGACCCCGCCCCCGCCGAGGACCCTGCCCCAACCGAACAGCCAGCCCCCGAAGACCCGGACACCCCCGCAGGAGGCCCGCAGTGAACGACGCGCTCGACGTCACCCTGCGACTCCTCGTCGTCTTCGTCGTCTTCCTGACCTTCCCCCTGCTCATCGGCCAGACCGAGCACAAGGTGATGGCGCACATGCAGGGCCGCCTCGGCCCCATGTACGCGGGCGGCTTCCACGGCTGGGCCCAGCTCGTCGCCGACGGTGTGAAGTTCGCGCAGAAGGAGGACGTGGTCCCGGCCGGCGCGGACCGCCGTATCTTCCAGCTCGCCCCCGCCGTGGCGCTGCTGCCGTACCTGCTCGTGCTGCTCGCCATCCCGATCGGCCCCGAGGAGGGCGCCGTCGGCGAGGTCATCGACGCAGGCGTCTTCTTCGTACTGGCGGTCATGGGCGTCGGCGTCCTCGGCGCGCTGATGGCCGGGTGGGCCTCCGCCAACAAGTTCTCCCTCCTCGGCGGCCTGCGCACCGCCGCCCAGCTCCTCGCCTACGAACTCCCGATGCTGCTGGCCGCCGCCTCCGTCGCCATGGCGGCCGGCACGGTCTCGCTGCCCGGCATCCTCAACGCGTTCGAGTGGTGGTGGCTGCCCTGGCAGATCGTCGGCGCGATCGTCTTCTTCGTCGCCGGCCTCGCCGAACTCCAGCGCCCGCCCTTCGACATGCCGGTCGCCGACTCGGAGATCATCTTCGGCGCGTACACCGAGTACACGGGCCTGCGTTTCGCGCTGTTCCTGCTCGCCGAGTACGCCGGAATCGTCGTCCTGTGCGGACTGACCACCGTCCTCTTCCTCGGCGGCTGGCACGGCCCCTGGGGCGCCGACGGCCTCGGCTGGGTGTGGACCCTGCTGAAGACGGCCGTCCTCGCCTTCATCGTGATCTGGCTCCGCGTCACCTACCCCCGGCTGCGCGAGGACCAACTCCAGAAGCTCTCCTGGACCCTCCTCGTGCCCCTCGCCCTCGCCCAGATCGCCCTCACCGGCATCGTCAAGGTGGTGATCGAGTAACCATGGCCCCCATCCCCGGCAGCGGCCTCGCCAAGGGCCTGGCCGTCACCCTCCGCACCATGACGCGCAAGTCGGTCACCAAGCAGTACCCCGACGCCCAGCCCGACCTCCCGCCCCGCACCCGCGGCGTGATCGGCCTGTTCGAGGAGAACTGCACGGTCTGCATGCTGTGCGCCCGCGAGTGCCCCGACTGGTGCATCTACATCGACTCCCACAAGGAGACGATCCCGGCGGCGACCCCCGGCGGCCGCGAGCGCAGCCGCAACGTCCTCGACCGCTTCGCCATCGACTTCTCCCTGTGCATGTACTGCGGTATCTGCATCGAGGTCTGTCCTTTCGACGCCCTGTTCTGGTCCCCGGAGTTCGAGTACGCCGAGACCGACATCCGCGACCTCACCCACGAGCGCGACAAGCTCCGCGAGTGGATGTGGACGGTCCCCGAGCCGCCCGCCCTGGACCCCGCCGCCGAGGAGCCCAAGGAGATCGCCGCGGCGCGCAAGACGGCGGAGAAGCTGGCCGCCGCCCAGGCCGAACCCGGGGAGGGAGAGTCGTGAACCTCGCCGCAGACACGCACGGCTTCCTCTCCCCGACCGGCGTCGAGATCGCCTTCCTCCTCGTCGGCCTGGTCACCTTCGGCGCGGCCCTGATCACCGTCACCACCCGGCAGCTCGTCCACGCCGCCCTGTGGCTGGTGGTCGCCCTCGGCGGCCTCGCCGTCGAATACCTCCTGCTCACCGCCGAGTTCATCGCCTGGGTGCAGGTCCTCATCTACGTCGGTTCCGTCGTCGTCCTCCTCCTCTTCGGGCTGATGCTCACCCGCGCCCCCATCGGCCGATCCCCGGACGCCGACTCCGGCAACCGCTGGGTCGCCCTCACGGTGGCCGTCGTCGCCGCCGTCGCCCTGGTCTGGGTGGTCGTCGACGCCTTCCGCACCACCTGGATCGACCTCGACGGCGCCCCGTCCGGCTCCACCGACGTCACCGGCCAGGCCCTCTTCCAGAACTGGGTCCTCCCCTTCGAGGCCCTCTCCGTCCTCCTCCTCGCCGCCCTGGTCGGCGCGATCGTCCTGTCCCGCAAGGCGAAGGCCGACGCGGCGACCGCGACCGGCGGCCCCGCCGGACCGGCAGCCGCCGGTGCCGACAAGGAAGGCGCCCGCTGATGCACCTCGCGTATCCCGCCGTGCTCTCCGCCCTCCTGTTCTGCACGGGCCTGTACGGCGTCCTTGCCCGCCGCAACGCGATCCTGGTCCTGATGTCGGTCGAGCTGATGCTCAACGCCGTCAACCTCAACCTGGTCGCCTTCGACGTCTGGCTCAGCCGCGCCGCCGAGGAGACCCTGCACTCCGGGCAGGCCCTGACCCTGTTCACCATCGCCATCGCCGCCGCCGAGATCGGCATCGGCCTGGCGATCGTGCTCGCCGTCTACCGCAACCGCGGCACCGCGGACATCGACAAGCTCCGCGACACCGCCGAGAGCCGCCACGGCGACGAGGAACCCGACGCGCCGGACGACCGGGCACCCGCCACTGCCGAGGAGAAGGCTGAGGCCACCGCGTGACCACGACCACCCTCGCCGTCCTCGTCCCCCTCCTGCCGTTCCTGGGCGCCGCCGCCGGACTGCTCCTCGGCCGCACGGCACCGGGCTACGTCCGCCCGCTCGCCGTCCTGCCCACGCTCACCTCCCTCGTCCTCGCCGTCCTCGTCGCCGTCGACCAGGGCGGCGGCCGGGCCGTCACGGCCTCCACCGAGCTGACCCCCACTGGGTCCGTCCCGATCGACCTCGCGCTGTACATCGACGGCTTCGCCGCCCTCGTGGCCGTCCTGGTCGGCCTGGTCGCCTCCTGCGTGCAGATCTACTCCACCGGCTACCTGCGCGAGGACCCGCGCTACCCCTCCTACGCCGCGCTGGTCTCCCTGTTCACCTCCGCCATGCTGCTCGTCGTCTACTCCGGCGACCTGATGGTGCTGCTGGTCGGCTGGGAGATCATGGGCATCTGCTCGTACTTCCTGGTCGGCCACTACTGGGAGACCCCTCAGGCGCGCGCCGCCTCCCTGAAGGCCTTCCTGGTGACCAAGCTCGGCGACGTCCCCTTCCTGATCGGCCTGTTCGCGCTGGCCACCGACGCCGGCTCGTTCCGCATCACGAAGATCCTCGGCACCGTCGCCGGCGGCGGCCTCGACCACCCGACGCTGATCGCGCTGCTGCTCCTGGCGGGCGTGGCGGGCAAGTCGGCGCAGTTCCCGCTGCACACCTGGCTCCCCGACGCGATGGCGGGCCCGACGCCCGTCTCCGCGCTGATCCACGCCGCGACGATGGTCGCCGCCGGTGTCTACTTCGTCGCCCGTCTCCTCCCGGTGTTCGAGGCCTCCCAGGCCGCGATGGTCGTCCTCGCCGTGATGGCCGCCGTCACGATGATCGGCTCCGGCCTCGCCGCGCTCGCCCAGGACGACATCAAGCGGGTCCTCGCCTACTCGACCATCGGCCAGCTCGGCTACATGGCCGGCGCCCTCGCCGTCGCCGACCGCGGCGCCGCCGTCTTCCACCTCCTGTCCCACGGCGCCTTCAAGGCGCTGCTGTTCCTCGCGGCCGGCGTGATCATCCACGCCGCAGGCACCAACTCGCTCGCCGCCATGTCCCGCATGGGCCATCTGCGCGACCGCGTCCCGGACGCGTACTGGACGATGACCGTGGCGCTGCTCGCGCTCGCCGCGATCCCGCCCTTCAGCGGCTTCTTCTCCAAGGAGTCCGTCCTCGGCGCCGCCGAGCACGTCGCCACCGGCCACACCGAGCACGCCCCCGGCGCCGCGGGCTGGACCGTCCTGCTCGCCGCCCTGCTCACGGCCCTGCTCACCGCCGCGTACGCGACCCGCCTGTGGCTGCTGGCCTTCCGCGGCCGCGGGACCGAGGCCCCGGACCACGGCCGCCAGCCGCTCACCATGACCGTGGTGCTCTGGGTGCTGGCCGTGCCCTCACTCGCCTTCGGCGGCTTCGCCTACGGCACGCTGCCCGACTGGTTCGACGGCCAGGACCTGGCCCCGACCCTCACCACCTCGGTCCTCGGCACCGGTGTCGCCCTGGTCGGCGGCATCGTCACCTACGCGGCCTGGCGCCACACCACCGCCCTCGCGGCCCGCGTCCCGATGGGTGCGGTCGCGGCCCACCCGGAGGGCGACGCGGGACAGGTCGAGTCGGAGGCCATCGCGAGCCACGCACCGGCCTACGGGGATGTGGCCTCGGCACCGGACCCGGCGGACCCCGGCAGGCTCCTGCTCGGCCCGCTGCACCGGCACGCGGCGGTCGGCTTCCACCTGGACGCCGTGTACTCGGCCCTCTTCGTCCGCCCGGTCCAGGCCGGCGCGAGTCTCGTCCGGTTCCTCGACCGCGAGGTCGTCGACACCTACGTCCGCGGGGCGGGCGCGCTGCCCCGCTGGCTCGGCATCGCCGTCCGGCGGGCCCAGACCGGCAATGTGCAGACCTATGTGAGCGCGCTGCTCGCCGGAACCGTCGTCCTGGCGGTCGCCGCCGTCCTCGTCGCCACGGGAGCGTGAGCAGGCGTGATCGATATCAACGAGTCCGTGATGCAGTTCCTTCTGGCATTGATCGTCGTCGGCCCGCTCCTCGGAGCCGTCGCAGCCCTGCTGCCCGCCCCGCCCGGACTGAAGGGGAAGTCACCCGAGCAGGCCGTGCTCCGGCACGGCGTGACGGTCACCGGCGCGATCCTCATCGCCGCGATCGTCCTCGCGCTCGGCTTCGACCACGACCAGCCGTCGAGGATGCAGGCCACGACCGACATCAGCTGGATCCCGGCACTCGACGTGCGCATCCACCTCGGCGTCGACGGCATCTCCCTCCCCCTTCTGGTCCTGACCGCGCTGCTGACCTTCCTGTGCGCGCTCTACTCGTATTTCAAGATGCCCTCGGGCCCGTCCCCGAAGGCGTTCGTCGCCCTGCTGCTCGTCCTGGAGTCCGGCACCCTCGCCACCTTCGCCGTCCTCGACCTGCTGCTGTTCTTCCTCGCCTTCGAGACCGTCCTGATCCCGATGTACTTCCTCATCGCCCGCTGGGGCGGCGAGGGCCGGGCCCAGGCCGCCTGGAAGTTCATCCTCTACACACTGCTCGGCTCGGTCGTCATGCTGCTCGGCCTGCTTCTGATCGGGCTCGAAGCGGGCACATTCGACATGGTGGCACTCGCCACTGACAACGGTCGGTCGCTGACCGCGTCCGTGCAGGTCATCGCCGTTCTGGCGATCGGTCTCGGGCTCGCGGTCAAGACCCCGATGTGGCCGCTGCACAGCTGGCTTCCCGACGCCCACACCGCCGCCCCGACCGTCGGCTCGGTCCTGCTGGCCGGCGTCCTGCTGAAGATGGGCACGTACGGTTTCGTCCGGATCCTGCTGCCGGTGGCGCCCGACGGCTTCGCCGACTTCGCGCCCTACCTCGCGGCCTTCGCGGTCGTCGGAATCATCTACGGATCGCTGGCCTGCCTGGCCCTGGCCAAGCAGGGCGCGAAGGGCGACCTGAAGCGGCTCATCGCCTACTCCTCCGTCGGCCACATGGGCTTCGTCCTGCTCGGCATCGCGACCATGACCCCGACCGGCGTCAACGGCGCCCTGTTCGCCAACATCGCCCACGGCCTGATCACCGGCCTGCTCTTCTTCCTGGTCGGCGCGCTGAAGGACCGCACGGGCACCACCGACCTCGACACCCTCGCCGAGGAGACGGGAGCGGCGCTGTACGGCAAGGCCCCGCGCCTGGGCGGTCTGCTCGCCTTCGCCGCCGTCGCCTCGCTCGGGCTGCCCGGACTCGCCGGGTTCTGGGGCGAGATGCTCGCCCTGTTCGGCGCGTTCGAGCCCGCCGAGCAGCTCAGCCGCCCGGCGTTCCTCACCTTCATGACGATCGGCGCCTTCGGCACCCTGCTCACCGCGGCCTATCTGCTGATCGTGGTCCGCCGGGTCTGCATGGGCGCCGTACCGCAGCAGGCCCCCAAGCTCGCCGACGTACAGACGTACGAGTTCGCGGCCTGGACCCCGCTCGTCGCCCTCACCGTCGTCGCCGGACTGTGGCCCAAGACCCTCCTCGGCCTGACCGACCCGGCCGTGCAGCAGCTTCTCGCAGGAGGCACCCGATGAGCTCCCCGGCCCAGCCGCTGGCCGCGTCCCTCGTCCAGGACGTCGACTGGCTCGCCATCGCACCGCCCACCATCGCGGCGGTCGTCGGACTCGTCGTCCTGGTCGCCGACCTCTTCGTCGCCCGCAAGGCGCTCCTCGGCTGGATCTCGGTCGCGGGCCTGGCCGCCGCCACGCTGATGCTGCTGCCCCTCCTGGACGGCGACCGGTCCACCTTCTGCCTCAACGGCGCCCCCGACACCTGCAGCTACACCGCCGACCGGTTCACGCTCGTCCTGCAACTGCTGGTTCTCGGCGGCGCCCTCCTGGCCGCCCTGCTGTCGGTCACCGCGCTGAAGGACGACGCCAAGCGGCTCCCCGAGGGCGAGTTCTGGTTCCTGCTGCT
This sequence comes from Streptomyces sp. NPDC110618, assembly GCF_055657065.1. NCBI lineage: Bacteria > Bacillati > Actinomycetota > Actinomycetes > Kitasatosporales > Streptomycetaceae > Streptomyces > Streptomyces sp. NPDC110618. The sequence continues at coordinate 103,437 of NZ_JBVKBN010000004.1, forward strand.
GTCCTCCGCCGCGGGCGCCGCCCTCCTGCCCGCCTCCCGGGACCTCGCGACCCTCGTCGTGGCCCTGGAGGTCGCCTCCCTGCCCGCGTTTGCCCTGGTCGGTCTGCGCCACGGCGACCGCAGGTCCTCCGAGGCGGCCCTGAAGTTCTTCCTGTCCTCGGTCACCGCGACCGCGGTCAGCCTGATGGGCATCAGCTTCGTGTACGCCACCACCGGCACCCTCCACCTCACGCGGATCGCCGAGCGCATCCAGAACGTCGACGGCCAGTTCGACACCCTCGCCCAGGTGGGCGTGGTCCTCACCCTCGTCGGCTTCGCCTTCAAGACGGCCGCCGTCCCCTTCCACTTCTGGGTCCCCGACACCTACGTCGGCGCGCCTCTTCCCATCGCCGCCTACCTCTCGGTCGTCGGCAAGGCCGTCGGCTTCTCCGGCCTGATCCTGGTTACCGTCATCGCCCTGCCGTCCTACGCCGACGTCTGGGGCCCGGCGCTCGCCGCGCTGGCCGCCCTCACCATGACCATCGGCAACGTCGGCGCCCTGCGCCAGCAGCCCACGCGCGCGTACAGCGCGGTACGCCTGCTGGCCTGGTCCTCCGTCGGACAGGCCGGCTACCTCCTCGTACCGATCGCCGCCGCCGCGTACTCCGACGACCCCGAGCGCTCCATCGGCTCCACGCTCGCGTACGCCCTCATGTACGGCGCCGTGAACCTTGGCGCCTTCGCCGTGGCCGCCCTGGTGGGCCGTACCCACGCCCGCAACCGCCTCGCCGACTACCGCGGCCTCTATGCCAAGAACCCGCTCTCGGCCCTGGTCCTGGCCTTCTTCCTGCTCTGCCTCGCCGGACTCCCGCCGGGCATCATCGGCCTGTTCGCCAAGGTCACCGTCTTCTCGGCGGCCGTGGACGCGGGCCTGGGCTGGCTGGCCGTGGTCATGGCCGCCAACGTCGTGATCGCGCTGTTCTACTACCTCCAGTGGACGGCCCTGCTCTTCCGCGCCCCCGAGGGCGAGCCCGTACGCCACCGCGGACCCGCCCCCGTCACGGCGGCCATCGCCCTCACCGCAGTCCTGGGCGTCGCCCTGTCCGGAGCCCCCCAACTGGTGCTGCGCTTCACCGACACCGGCCTGTTCTGATCCCGCGGATGTCCTCATGCGGCCCTGTGGCAGGATTCGGCCATCCGATCACCGGATGGCCTGATCAATACTTGGCACTGCCTGATCCTTTGGGGGGATTCCTTGGCACGAGTGCGACGTACGGCGCTGCTCCTCGCGGCCGCCACAGCGGGGGGACTGCTGCTGGCACCGCAGGCGCAAGCCGCGTACTACGACACCGCCTTCAAGAGCGTCACGATCAACGGGGGCAAGCCCATCGTGGTGGGCGGCAAGGACCCGGTGACCGTGCCGGTCACCGCCCAGATCGAGGAGGACTCGGGCGGCCTCGCCACCATCGACGCGAAGCTCGTCATTGGTGGCCACTTCTTCTTCCTGGAGGGCGAAGTCGGCCACAACATGAGCTGCGAGCAGACCACCGCGACCGTGAGCACCTGCACCGGAACCGCGGTGATCCTGCCCCAGCAGCTCGTCAACGCCTCCGCGGGACCGGTCTACCTGGGCATCTCCGGATACGCGTTCGACGGCGTCCAGTACCTCGAATACAGCAGCTACCTCGAATACGAGGACCTGCCCGGCCGCAGCGTCCCGCTGCTGAAGCAGACCACGCTGACGGGGGACGCCACCCCTGAGCCCGTGCGCAAGGACGGCACACTCACCGTCACCGGCGAGCTCACCCGGCCGGACTGGCAGCACTGGGACGTGGAGAACAACGCGTTCCCCGCCGGATACGCGGGGCAGAAGCTGCGACTGCAGTTCAAGAAGACCGGCGGTACCTCCTACAGCACCGTGAAGACGGCCACCACCGACGCCGACGGCAAGGTGAAGACGACCGTCAAGGCGACCACCTCCGGCGCCTGGCGCTGGGCGTTCACGCAGGACAGCACCTCCACCGCCGCCGTCTCCCGGGGCGACGGCGTCACCCTGCTGAAGGTGTCGAAGCTGACCGTGAACGCGTCCCCCGAGCCCGTCGCCAAGGGCGGCAAACTCACCGTGACGGGCCGCCTCACCCGCGCCACCAGCGACGCGGCCACCACCTTCACCGGCTACGCCGGACAGAAGGTCAAGCTCCAGTTCCGCAAGTCCGGCTCCAGCACCTACACGACCGTGAAGACGGTCACCACGGACTCGGCCGGCTACCTGTCGACGACCACCACCGCCTCGGCCTCCGGGTACTGGCGGTGGGCGTACGCGGGGAACTCGACGGTCGCCTCGGTGAAGGCGGCCGGCGACGGCGTCGCCCTGAAGTAGCGGCCCCGACGTGGAGGGGGCAGGCCCGGCGCCTGTCCCCTCCACGGAACGGCACCGCCCTCACCCGTACGGCCCAGCGGCCCGGCCGCGCCCACCAGGGAACCCCAGCCCTCCGCCTGGCGTTGACCAGTACGGGAGGGTCCACTGGACCTGTCACCACGACACCAGTGGCACATCGGAGACCGACCAGCAAAGGGTTCCCCTGCCGCACCACTTGGAGGGCGTACCGTGCACCGCCGGCACAACGGGCTCAGGACCGCAGTACTCCTCGGGGGACTGTCCGCACTCATCATCGTCATCGGCAGTTTCTTCGGCCGCATGGGGCTCGTCGTCGCCGTCGTGATCGCCCTGGGCACGAACGCCTACGCGTACTGGAACAGCGACAAGCTCGCCCTCCGCGCGATGCGCGCCCGCCCGGTCAGCGAGTTCGAGGCCCCGGCGCTGTACCGCATGGTCCGTGAACTCTCCACGCAGGCCCGCCAGCCCATGCCCCGGCTGTACATCTCCCCGACGGAGGCCCCCAACGCCTTCGCCACCGGCCGCAACCCGCGCAACGCCGCCGTGTGCTGCACGGAGGGCATCCTGCGCCTGCTCGACGAGCGCGAACTGCGCGGCGTCATCGGCCACGAGCTCAGCCACGTCTACAACCGGGACATATTGATCTCGTCGGTGGCCGGCGCCCTCGCCTCCGTGATCATGTTCCTGGTCAACTTCGCCTGGCTGATCCCGATCGGCCGCTCCGACGACGATGACGGACCCGGTCTGCTGGGCATGCTCCTCATCATGATCCTCGGCCCGCTCGCCGCCAGCCTCATCCAGCTGGCGATCAGCCGCTCCAGGGAGTACGAGGCGGACGCCTCCGGCGCCCAGCTGACCGGCGACCCACTGGCACTCGCCGGCGCCCTGCGCAAACTGGAAGTGGGCACCAAGCAGCTTCCGCTGCCCCCCGAGCCTCGCATCGAGACGGCGAGCCACATGATGATCGCGAACCCGTTCCGGCCCGGTCAGGGCCTGTCCAAGATGTTCTCGACCCACCCACCGATGGCCGAGCGGATCGCCCGGCTGGAGAAGATGGCAGGTCCCCACCGGTGAAGACAATCCTGAACGTCATCTGGCTCCTGCTCAGCGGCCTCTGGCTGTTCCTGGGCTACCTGCTCGCGGGCGTGCTGCTGTGCATCACGATCATCGGCATCCCCTTCGGCATCGCCGCCTTCCGCATCGGCGTCTACGCCCTGTGGCCCTTCGGGTACACCACGGTCGAACGGCGTGACGCGGGCGCTGCCTCCTGCGTCGGCAACGTCCTGTGGCTGCTCCTCGCGGGCTGGTGGCTGGCCCTCGGCCACATCGCCACCGGAATCGTCCTGTGCCTGACGATCATCGGCATCCCGCTGGGCATCGCCAACTTCAAGCTGATCCCGGTGTCGCTGCTGCCACTGGGCCGCGAGATCGTGCGGACGGACGAGGCGTTCGCGAACACGCGCTGGTAGCAGAGTTCCCGAGCCCGGGAGTTGTCCACAGCCCGCCGGTTGTCCACAGGCCCGCTCGATTGTCAGTGGCGGCTTGCATCATGAACCCATGACCGACACCGAGCAGTTGCTGGCACGGGTGGCGTCCAAGGCGCACACCACCCGACCGTGGGGCTGGCCCTCCCTCCCCGCACCCGTGGACGCCGGCGCCGTGGCCCGCGCCGAGGCCGCCCTGGGCTTCTCCCTGCCGCCGCTGCTCGCCGAGCTGTACCTGCGCATAGGAGACGGCGGATTCGGCCCGGAGTACGGCCTGTTGCCCCTGCTCGACAGCCCACCGTCCGGCGAGCCCGCCGCGGTCCCGCAGTACCTCAGCAACCGGGAGAGCGGCCGGAAGGACCCCGACTGGCCCTGGCCCGAGGGAGTCCTGCCGATATCCCACTGGGGCTGCGCGATGTACGCGTGCGTGGACTGCCTGGCCCCCGGGGCCCCGGTCCTGCTCTTCGAACCGAACGCCGACACCAGCGACCACGCCTGGTACGTGGACGCCCCCAGCCTCGAACTCTGGCTGCACGCCTGGGTCGAGGGCACCGGCTGGTACGAGGAGGCGAACGACGACACGGACCTGGCCCCGTGGACCGACTTCGCCGTACGGACTACCCGGGCCTCGTAGCCGGTACGGCCTACCCGGCCGCGCGCGCCCTTCGCCGTACGGCATACGCCACGACCCCCACCAGCAGCACTCCCGCGCCCACGGCCACCGACACCCCGGGCAGCGCGAACGCCAGAACCAGACAGCCGAGCAGACCCGCCGCCGGGACCGCCCGCGCCGACAGTCCCGAACCGAGCGTCCAGGCAGAGGCGTTCGCCACCGCGTAGTACGCCAGCACACCGAAGGAGGAGAACCCGATGGCCCCGCGCACATCCACCATGGCGGCCAGCACCGCGACCACCGCACCCACGGCGAGCTCAGCCCGGTGCGGTACCCGGAACCGCGGGTGCACGGCCGACAGCGCGACGGGCAGATGCCGGTCCCGCGCCATGGCCAGCGTTGTCCGGGAGACGCCCAGGATCAGGGCGAGCAGCGAGCCCAGCGCGGCCACCGCGGCACCGCCCCGGACGACCGGCGCCAGACCCGGTACGCCGGCCGCGCGCACCGCGTCGGCCAGCGGCGCCTCGGCGGCCCCGAGCCCTTCGGCGCCCAGCACGGACAGGGCGGCGACCGCGACGAACCCGTACACGGCCAGGGCGATACCCAGGGCGATCGGGATCGCGCGCGGGATGGTGCGCGCGGGGTCCCGCACCTCCTCGCCGAGCGTCGCGATCCGCGCGTACCCGGCGAAGGCGAAGAACAGCAACCCGGCCGCCTGAAGCACCCCGCCCGGGCCGCCGGAGACGCCGACGTTCAGCCGCCCGGCGTCCGCCTCGTCCGACGTCAGGCACACGACCACCACGGCGGCGAGGACCGCCAGCACGACCGCCACAATCGCCCGCGTCAGCCAGGCGGACTTCTGGACGCCGCCGTAGTTCACCGCGGTCAGCGCCACGACCGCCGCGACCGCCACGGCATGCGCCTGGTCCGGCCAGACGTACGCGCCCACGGTGAGCGCCATCGCCGCACAGGAGGCCGTCTTCCCGGTCACGAACGCCCAGCCCGCGAGATATCCCCAGAACTCACCGAGCCGCTCACGGCCGTACACGTAGGTGCCGCCGGAGGCGGGGTACAGCGCGGCCAGCCGCGCGGAGGAGGTGGCATTGCAGTAGGCGACCACCGCGGCCACCGCGAGCCCGATCAGCAGCCCGGTGCCGGCCGCGTGGGCGGCGGGCGCCAGGGCGGCGAAGATGCCCGCCCCGACCATGGCGCCGAGCCCGATGACCACGGCGTCGCCGACCCCGAGGGTGCGCCGGAGCCCGGCGGCAGGCTGTGTCATGGACCGCACCCTACTGAGCGCCGCAACCGCCGGGCGGTGCGGTGACGTCCTCGTCAGCAACAGGTGGTGAACAGGAGCGGAACGCAGGCAGGCGCAGGACGAAGATCACAGTGCCGGGGCAGTGCTCGCACGGCGCGGAAGGGCAGGTTCACGGCATGGGCATCATCAGTTGGATCATTCTGGGACTGCTGGCCGGAGCCATCGCCAAGTTCCTGCTGCCGGGCCGGGACCCGGGCGGCTTCATCGGTACGACCGTCATCGGCATCACGGGAGCGTTCCTCGGCGGCTGGATCTCCGCCCGCTGGCTGGACCACCCGATCACCAAGGACTTCTACGACGGGGCCACCTGGGCGGCCGCGATCGGCGGTTCGCTGGTGCTGCTGATCGCCTACCGCATCCTGTTCGGCCACTCGCGCAACTGAGCACCTCCTCCTGACCGCAGCCAGCAGCGGGAAGGGTGGGCACCCGCCAGGTGCCCACCCTTTTCGCGTTACGCGGAGGCTTCGCCCCGGTCCGGGACTACCGGTAGTTCACGAACTGGAGGGCGAAGTCGAAGTCCTTGCCCTTCAGCAGGGCGATGACGGTCTGCAGGTCGTCCCGGCTCTTGGAGCTCACGCGCAGCTCGTCGCCCTGGACCTGGGCCTTCACGCCCTTGGGGCCCTCGTCGCGGATGATCTTCGCCACCTTCTTGGCGTTCTCCTGGGAGATGCCCTCCTGGATCGTCGCGAAGATCTTGTACTCCTTGCCGGAGAGCTGGGGCTCGCCCGCGTCCAGTGCCTTGAGCGAGATGCCGCGCTTGATCAGCTTGGACTGGAAGACGTCGAGGACAGCCTTCACCCGGTCCTCGGAGTTGGCCTCCATGAGGATCTTGTCACCCGACCATGAGATCGAGGCGCCCACGCCCTTGAAGTCGTAGCGCTGCGAGATCTCCTTGGCGGTCTGGTTGAGGGCGTTGTCGACCTCCTGCCGCTCGACCTTCGAGACGATGTCGAAACTGGAGTCGGCCATGTCCTGTGGCTCCTTGTATCGGGGTCCTGTCGGGTGCGTATCGGCGTGCGTGGGGGCGAGCGCCGAGCCCGGCGTAGGTCCCGGGCCGCATCCGGATAAGCCTAGCCATCCACGGACCCCGTGGCGGAGATCAATCGAGTGGCGAAGCACCCCTCCGCATCGGGTATTGTTTACGTCGTTGCCAGGGAGCACCGCCGAAAGGCCGTTCGATTGGCAGCAAACCCCGGCGGTGTGCCCGAGCGGCCAAAGGGAGCAGACTGTAAATCTGCCGGCTCAGCCTTCCCAGGTTCGAATCCTGGCGCCGCCACTTTGGGGAAGACCCCCTCGGCTCTGTGGAAACACAGGGGCGAGGGGGTCTCTTCGTTGTCAGTGGTGCCGGACACACTGGGGCCATGTCCACGCGTCGCAGGAACTGCCCCGAGTGCCGCCGGGAGATCGCTGTGGTGGCCGGGCGGTTCGCCCGGCACGATCCGCCCGGCGCGCGGGTGAGCGGGATGCTCGTGTCGTGCCCCGGGTCGCGTCGGCTCGCCGAACTCGGGGCCGCGCAGCTGTCGTTGGACGGGTACGTCGTGCCCGACATGCCCGGTCAGCTGTCGCTGTTCTGAGGCGGCCTCAGTTGCCCGCGACCGACTTCACGGCCACCGCCACCGGGGACGGGCCGCTGATCACTTCCAGGGTCAGGCCGGCCGTGGCCGGGGTGTCGACCAGCTCCGCCAGGGTGGCGGCCACGTCGTCGCGGGGGATGGGGCCGCGGCCCGTGTGGGCCTCCAGACGGACCAGGCCGGTGCCCGCGTCGTTCGTCAGCATGCCGGGGCGCAGGATCGTCCAGTCCAGGCCGTCCAGGCCGCGGACGTACTCGTCCGCCTCGCCCTTGGCCCGCAGGTAGACGTCGAAGACCTCGCTGCCCTCGTGCTCGGGGTTCGCGCCCATCGACGAGACGACCAGGTACCGGCGCACTCCGGCCCGCAGCGCCGCGTCCGCGAACAGGATCGCCGCGTCCTTGTCCACCGTCTCCTTGCGGTCGACTCCGCTGCCCGGTCCGGCGCCCGCCGCGAACACCGCCGCGTCCGCGCCCTCCAGACTCGCCGCGACCTCCTCGACCGACGCCGACTCCAGGTCCAGCAGCACCGGTTCTGCGCCCGCCTCCCGCAGATCGTCGCCCTGTTCCGCGCGGCGGATGATGCCCGCGACCTCGTCCCCGCGCGCGGACAGCAGCCGCTCCAGCCGCAGCGCGATCTGACCATGACCACCAGCGATGACAATGCGCATGCCTCCGACCGTACGCCCGGGTGCCCGCACCCGCCGCACGAGACCTGCGGGGCGGCGCGTGGCCGAGCAAGGGGCGTGCGTTGCGTTGTACGCGCGGGGCGTGCGGTGTTTGGTATGCGCGGGGCGTGAAGCGTGCGACCGGAGCGCGCGAAGCCCGTCGTGCGCGGGGCGCGGCGAAGAGAGCAAGCGCCAGGCGCGGGGCGAGTGGGCGTGCGCGGGTCGTGCGGGGCGCGCTGGCGGCCCCGGAAGTCGCGATGCGCGGGGCGCAAGGCAGTTGCCGCACGCGGGGCGCGAAATGCCTACCCGGGGCGCGGGGAACCGCACACGCGCCAGGCGCGGACAAATCGCCCTACGCCAGCCAATCGCCGTACGCCAGGCACGAAGCGCAAGTCCGGGGCGCGCGCCTCTCCCACCTCGGCCACAGCACACCCCCGCGCCCCCTCAGGAAACCTCCCCCCGCCCCTGCCGAGGCAGCCCCAACTCCACCGCCGCCGCCGAGTTGCAGTACTCCCGCACCGCGCTCGTGCGGGCCACCACACGTCCCCGGTGGATGACGATCCGGCTGTACGCCAGGGACAGCGCGCCCGGGAGGCTGTCGCCGCGCACGGCGAGGAGGTCCGCGGGGAAGCCCGCCTCGACACGGATCCCGGGGAGGCCGAGGACGGTGCGCGCGGCCGAACTCACCGCGGCGTAGGCGGCTTCGGGCCCGAGGCCGTAGCGGGAGGCGAGGAGGTACGCCGCCTCCAGGGGGTCGCCGCGGCCCACCGGGTTGGACACGTCGCGCAGGGCGCCGCTCCCGGCGGCGACCCGTACACCCGCGGCGCGCAACAGCCGTACCGGCGCGGTGCCGCGGCGCTCCACGCCCCCGCAGCCGCCCTGCGGCAGGCACACCACCGAGACGCCCGCGGCGGCTAGTTGGTCGGCGGTGCGGGCCGCCGCGTCGGACGGGAGCCGGCCGAGGCCGCCGCAGGGGCCGAGGGCCACTCCGGGGCGCAGCCCGCCCGCCATCGCCGCCAGCCGGGACAGCCGGGCCGGGTCGTCGGCGTCCGTGTGGAGGTCGACGGGGCAGCCGTGCTCGGAGGCCAGTTCCAGGACCGCCTCCACATAGCCCGTCGGATCGGGGTCCAGGTCGGGGCAGCCGCCCACCACGGACGCGCCCATCTTCAGCGCGTCCCGCAGCATCGCCAGCCCGTCGGCGCCGGCCACCCCGGTCAGCAGGCGGGGCACCGCCACCGCGGTCAGCTCGGTCAGCCCGCGCAGGGAACGCCGGGCGCGCAGGACGGCGGACAGGGCGCCGAGGCCCTGGACGTCGCCCACGCGCACGTGCGCGCGCAGTGCCGTAGCCCCGTGGCCGAGTTGGAGGAGCGCGGCCTCCGTGGCGCGGCGCTGGACGTCCTGGGGGTCGTAGGAGACCGGTCCGTCCGTGTCGGCGGACAGGGCGGTGTCGCCGTGGGCGTGCGGTTCCGCGGGGGCCGGGAGGAGGAGGTAGCCGGTGAGGTCCACGCGCGCTCCGCACGCGCGCGTGCCGCTCGACAGGCTCCCGGCCGTGCCCACCGCCTCGATGCGCCCGTTGCCCAGCCGGACGTCCACCATGCGGCCGTCGGTGAGGCGCGCCCCGCACAGCAGCAGCGCCGCCGGATCGGACTGTCCCGGGGGTGAGGACGAGGAGTGGGGCGGCTGGGGCTGGCTGTCGGGCATCGCGCTCCAGGTACTCGCTGCTCGGAACTGCGCGGGACTGCGGAAACCACGCGGGACTGCGGAACCAAGGGAACCGCGCGTGCGCCCCGCGCGGGGGCACAAGATCACGCAGAGTGAGTCGAGCCTAGGGCGGCGATCCGCCCGCGACCGGGAGGAGCGCAATAGTCGTACCGGTGTGGTCCCGGCCGCGCGAGCTGCGCGGAGGGCTGTCCGCGGTGACGGCTGAGGCGGCTGTGGAGCCCGTGCGATCGGGGTGCGGGGGACGGCGGGAAACGGATTTGGGCGAACGGCGGCGGACCGTGTAATGTCTTCATCGCTCGCCCCAATAGCTCAGTCGGCAGAGCGTCTCCATGGTAAGGAGAAGGTCAACGGTTCGATTCCGTTTTGGGGCTCTGGTGTGAAAGGTTCCCGTCGCAAGATGGGAACTGATCGCATCGCAGCGGTGTAGCTCAGTCGGTAGAGCAAGCGGCTCATAATCGCTGTGTCACCGGTTCAAGTCCGGTCACCGCTACTGACAGTAGCCGATTGCGGGGTCGGTCCTTCGATCGGCTACTCTTTCTTGCGTTGAATCAGTCCATCCGTTCGTCTTAGGAGCACTCACGTGGCTGCCACCGACGTCCGCCCGAAGATCACGCTGGCCTGCGTGGAGTGCAAGGAGCGGAACTACATCACCAAGAAGAACCGGCGTAACAACCCGGACCGTCTTGAGATGAAGAAGCACTGCCCGCGTTGCAACGCGCACACCGCGCACCGCGAGACGCGATAAATCAGGCTCGTACACGAGGCCGTCCCCGTAACAGGGGGCGGCCTCGCGTCGTTTCGTCGGCCGGAACCGAGCGGTAACCCCTCGGCCGGCTCCGGGAATCACAGCTGACACCAGGAGGTGCCGAGCCCATGGCGCTCGACCAGTCCTTCGTCGGGCGGACCTATCCGCCCACCGACCCCTACGAGGTCGGCCGCGAGAAGATCCGTGAGTTCGCGGAGGCGGTGGGTGACACCAATCCGGCGTACACCGACACGGAGGCCGCCAAGGCGCTCGGCCACCCCGATGTGATCGCCCCGCCGACCTTCGTCTTCGCGATCACCTTCAAGGCGGCCGGACAGGTCATCGCCGACCCCCAGCTCGGCCTGGACTACAGCCGGGTGGTGCACGGCGACCAGAAGTTCGCCTACACCCGCCCGGTGCGCGCCGGGGACCGGCTGACGGTCACCTCGACCATCGAGGCGATCAAGTCCATGGCGGGCAACGACATCCTGGACATCCGCGGCGAGGTCCACGACGAGGCGGGGGAGCACGTCGTGACCGCCTGGACGAAGCTGGTCGCCCGCGCGGCCGAGGAGGGGTGAGCGATCCCATGACCGCGAAGATTTCCTACGGCGACGTCGAGGTCGGCACCGAGCTGCCCGCGCAGACGTTCCCCGTGACGCGTGCCACGCTCGTGCAGTACGCGGGCGCCTCCGGGGACTTCAACCCGATCCACTGGAACGAGAAGTTCGCCAAGGAGGTCGGGCTGCCGGACGTCATCGCGCACGGCATGTTCACCATGGCCGAGGCGATCCGCGTCGTCACCGACTGGGTCGGCGACCCGGGCGCGGTGGTCGAGTACGGCGTCCGCTTCACCAAGCCCGTCGTCGTCCCGAACGACGACCAGGGCGCCACGATCGAGGTCAGCGGCAAGGTCGCGGCCAAGCTCGACGACAACACGGTCCGGGTGGACCTGACGGCCACCAGCGCCGGTCAGAAGGTGCTGGGCATGTCCCGGGCGGTCGTCCGCCTGGCGTGACGGCACGCGCGCGTGGCCGCGAGTAAGGGGCGCTCTCCTTGGCGGAGTGCCCCTTACTCGTACGGGGAACTCGGTATCCCCTTGACGTAGTTAGTGATTGAGTACTAACTTAGTCGCATGGTCAGGATGAGCGCAGAGGAGCGGCGCGAGAGCGTCATCCGTGCGGCGATCAGCGAGTTCGCCCGCGGTGGCTATCACGGCACGTCGACCGAGGCGATCGCCCGGCGGGTCGGTGTCTCCCAGCCGTACCTCTTCCGGCTCTTCCCGGGCAAGAAGGCGATCTTCCTGGCCGCGGCGGCGCGCTGTGTCGAGAACACCATCAAGACGTTCGGTGACGCCGCCGAAGGGCTGCACGGCGAAGAAGCGCTGCTCTCCATGGCGAACGCGTACACCAAGGTCATCGCGGAGCAACCCGAGATGCTCCAGATGCAGATGCAGATGTACGCAGCCGTGGGGGCCGCCGCCGCGGAAGGTGACCACGAGTTCGGCGAGACCGTGCGCCAGGGCTGGATGCGGATCTGGGACACCGTTCACCTGCCGCTGGGTGCCGACGTCGACGAGACGACGACGTTCATGGCGTACGGAATGCTCGTCAACTGCCTGGTCGCGATGGGTTTTCCGCCTGAGCACCGGGTATGGGAGGGCCTCTACCCCGAGGCTCGCACCAAGGGGCGGCTCGAACACTGAGGGCCGCTCGGCACCACCGCTGATCCACCTCGCACCGAGCGAAGGCGTTCCGGCGCCTTTTCATGATCATAGAAGTTAGTCATCAATTACTAATCAAGCGGTAACCACGCAGGCCGCGCACTCTCTGGGGGAGAGATGTCACAGCAGACCGCATCACGCGGAGGACCCGTCTGGGCCCTCGTCATCACCAGCGTCGCCGGATTCATGGCGGCCCTCGACAACCTCGTCGTGACCACCGCACTGCCCTCCATCCGCGAGGACCTGGGCGGCGGCCTGCACGACCTGGAATGGACGGTGAGCGCCTACACCCTCACCTTCGCCGTCCTGCTGATGTTCGGCGCGGCGCTCGGCGACCGCTTCGGACGCCGCCGGCTCTTCCTCGTCGGCATCACGATCTTCACCGCCGCCTCCGCCGCCGCGGCCATGGCCCCCGGCATCGACTCCCTGATCGGCGCCCGCGCGGTGCAGGGCGTCGGTGCGGCGATCATGATGCCGCTGACGCTGACCCTGCTGACGGCCGCCGTGCCCGCCGACAAGCGCGGAATGGCGTTCGGGATATGGGGCGCCGTCAACGGGCTCGCCGTGGCCTCCGGTCCGCTCATCGGCGGCAGTCTCACCGAGCACATCTCCTGGCAGTGGATCTTCTGGCTGAACGTCCCGCTGGGCCTGCTCCTGCTCCCGCTCGCCCGGCTCCGCCTCGCCGAGTCCCGCGGCAACGGCGCCCCGCTCGACGTCCCCGGCACCCTGCTGGCCAGCGGCGGCCTGTTCGGCATCGTCTACGGCCTGGTCCGCGGCCCCGCGGACGGCTGGACCGCGCCCATGGTCCTCACCGGCCTGTTCTCCGGCGGCGCCCTGCTCGTCGCCTTCGTCCTCTACAGCGCCCACGCCAAGAACCCGATGCTGCCGATGCGGCTGTTCCGCTCCCGGGCGTTCTCCGGGATCAACGCCGCCAGCATGCTGATGTTCCTCGGCATGTTCGGCTCGATCTTCCTGCTCAGCCAGTACATGCAGGGCGTGCTCGGCTACTCGCCGACCGAGGCGGGACTGCGGATGCTGCCCTGGACCGGAATGCCGATGCTGGTCGCGCCGATCGCCGGGATCCTCTCCGACCGCATCGGCGGCCGCCCGGTCGTCGCCACCGGCCTGTTCCTCCAGGCCATCGGGCTCGCCTACTTCGCCACCGTCCTCACCGCGGACGCCTCCTACAGCGTCCAGCTGCCCGCCCTGATCATCAGCGGCGTCGGCATGGCCCTGTTCTTCGCCCCCGCCTCCGCCCTGGTGATGTCCAGCGTCCGCACCTCCGAACAGGGCATCGCCTCCGGCGCCAACAACGCCCTGCGCGAGGTCGGCGGCGCCCTCGGCATCGCCATCATGTCGTCGATCTTCGCGGCCCAGGGCGGCTACGAGACCGGCCAGACCTTCGTCGACGGGCTGCGGCCTGCCCTGGTGACCGGCGCCGCCCTGGTCGCCGTCGCCGGAATCGCCGCCCTGTGCATCCCGCGCCGCAGCGCCACCCCGCGCGTGGAGGAGCCCGAACAGCACGCGCGCGTGCTGGAGACCGCCGGACACTGACGAGAGGAGACCGTCATGCCCACGCTTCCCTGGACCGCTCCGCAGACCCCGCCCGCCGGAACCGAGGTGCACGTGTTCGCTTCCCGCTTCGAGACCAGCACCCTCATGGGCGCACTGCGCTTCTTCCTCAGCACCCCCGGCATCTGGCGGCAGGTCACTCGCGCGCCCGGCGGATGCGGCGCCACGCTCAAGGCGCAGGTGTTCCGGCGCACCTTCTGGACCCTGTCCGCCTGGGAGTCCCCGCAGGCCCTCAAGGAGTTCTCCCGCACCGGCACCCACGCCCCGACCGCCCGCAAGCTGGCCCCCCTCATGCGGGACTCGAAGTTCGCCGGCTGGACGGCGAAGAGCGAGGACCTCCCGCTCGACTGGGCCGAGGCCGAACGCCGACTGCGCTGAGCCCCGGACACTGCGCAGCGCAACCCCGGACGCCGCGACGACACGGCCCCGCCCCGACCGGCGGGGCCGTTCTCGTACCCTTGAGCGCGTGCAGGAACTCCACGATGCCCCGCTCGCCCCGCTGACCACCTTCCGCCTGGGCGGACCGGCCACCCGGCTGGTCACCGCCGCCACCGACGCCGAGGTGATCGCCGCCGTCCGCGAGGCGGACGCCACGGGCACCCCGCTGCTGATCATCGGCGGCGGCTCCAACCTGGTCATCGGCGACAAGGGCTTCGACGGCACCGCCCTCGTCATCGCCACCAAGGGCCTGGAAATCTCCGGCACGCGCGTGGAGCTCGCCGCGGGCGAGGTGTGGACCGACGCCGTCGCCCGCACCGTCGAGGCCGGGCTCGCCGGCGTCGAGTGCCTGGCCGGCATCCCCGGCTCGGCCGGCGCCACCCCGATCCAGAACGTCGGCGCGTACGGCCAGGAGGTCGCCTCCACCATCACCGAGGTCATCGCCTACGACCGCCGCACCGGCGAGACCGTCACGCTGACCAACGAGGAGTGCGCCTTCTCCTACCGCCACAGCCGCTTCAAGTCCGACCCCGAGCGCTATGTCGTCCTGCGCGTGCGCTTCGAGTTGGAGGACGCGGGCGGACTGTCCGGGCCGATCCGGTACGCCGAGACCGCCCGCGCGCTCGGCGTGGAGCCCGGCGACCGGGTACCGCTGGCCGCCGCACGGGAGACCGTGCTGAAGCTGCGGGCCGGGAAGGGCATGGTCCTGGACCCCGAGGACCACGACACCTGGTCCGCCGGGTCCTTCTTCACCAACCCGATCCTCACCGACGAGCAGTTCGCGCGCTTCCACGCGCGCGTGAAGGAACGGCTCGGCGACGACGTGGAGCCCCCGGCCTACCCGGCGGGGGAGGGGCACACCAAGACCTCCGCCGCCTGGCTGATCGACAAAGCGGGCTTCACCAAGGGCTACGGCACCGGCCCCGCCCGTATCTCCACCAAGCACACCCTCGCCCTCACCAACCGCGGCACCGCCACCACCGAGGACCTGCTGACCCTGGCCCGCGAGGTCGTCGCCGGCGTCCGCGAGGCGTTCGGCATCACGCTGGTCAACGAGCCGGTGACCGTCGGCGTGAGCCTGTAGGGGCGCCCGCATGCGGCTGCGGCTGACCGAGTTCCGGCCCAGGACCGGGCCGTACGAACACCGGGTGGTCCAGCCGAGGACACCCCTGCGCCACACCTCCCTGACCGCCCCCGAGCCCATCGGACTGCTGCTCGGCGACCACGACGGGCTGAACCGGCTGGCGGCGCTGTTCTCCTTCGCGGCCTTTTCGCGGCACACGATCGTCCATGTGCCGCTGCGCGACGGGGTCCCGCCCGACGAGGGCTGGGGCGAGCGGGTCGACCTCGTCCTGGCCCACACCTCCTACGGCCTGCGCCCCAGCCAGTGGCCCGGGCTCCGGCACCGGCTGCGACAGGGGACGCCGCTCACGGCCCGTACCGACGAGGCGCGCACCGCGCGGGACGCCAGGGCCTGGCAGGAGACCCCGTGGGAACGGGAGGACCTGCGGCACGTCACCCACGCGCGGACGCTGTTCCTGTTCGGCACCCGGGAGACGTTCGCCGACTCCGCCGTCGAATTCGCCTACGCGGCGGGCTTCGGGCCGCGCCACAAGCAGGTCCTCAAGGGCCACTCGGCGATGATGACCGGGCTGGCGCTCGCCCAGCCGCCCGGCGGCGGGCACCCCTACGAGGTGCTGGTCTGTTTCAAGCCGTATCCGCCGTACGCCCACTTCCGTCGGCCGGGCGAGTCAGCCACTCGTCGATCCCGGCCAGCAGCCGGTTCTTGACGTCCTCCGGGGCCGCGGAACCGCGTACCGACTGCCGGGCCAGTTCCGCCAGTTCCGCGTCTGTGAAGGCGTGGTGGCGGCGGGCGATGTCGTACTGGGCCGCGAGCCGGGAGCCGAACAGCAGCGGGTCGTCCGCGCCGAGGGCCAGCGGCACCCCCGCCTCGAACAGAGTGCGCAGGGGGACGTCCTGCGGCTTCTCGTAGACGCCGAGGGCCACGTTGGAGGCCGGGCACACCTCGCAGGTCACGCCCCGGTCGGCGAGGCGCTTGAGCAGCCGCGGGTCCTCCGCCGCCCGCACCCCGTGGCCGATACGGTTCGCCTCCAGGTCGTCCAGGCAGTCCCGGACCGAGGCCGGCCCCGTCAGCTCGCCGCCGTGCGGGGCGGAGAGCAGCCCGCCGTCCCGCGCGATGGCGAACGCCCGGTCGAAGTCCCGGGCCATACCCCGCCGCTCGTCATTCGAGAGCCCGAAGCCGATCACTCCGCGGTCCGCGTACCGCACCGCCAGCCGGGCCAGCGTGCGGGCGTCCAGGGGGTGCTTCATCCGGTTCGCGGCCACCAGCACCCGCATCCCCAGGCCGGTCTCCCGGGAGGTCGTCTCCACCGCGTCCAGGATGATCTCCAGCGCCGGGATCAGCCCGCCGAGCCGGGGCGCGTACGACGTCGGGTCCACCTGGATCTCCAGCCAGCCCGAGCCGTCCTTCAGATCCTCCTCCGCGGCCTCGCGCACCAGGCGCTGGATGTCCTCCGGCTCGCGCAGGCACGAGCGCGCCGCGTCGTACAGCCGCTGGAAGCGGAACCAGCCCCGCTCGTCGGTCGCCCGCAACTGCGGGGGCTCCCCGCTGATCAGGGCGTCCGAGAGCGCCTCCGGCAGGCGCACGCCGTACTTGTCGGCCAGTTCCAGAACGGTGCCGGGCCGCATCGACCCGGTGAAGTGCAGGTGCAGATGGGCCTTCGGCAGCTCAGAGACATCACGTACACGCTCCATCCCAGGATCCTGCCGTACGCAACCGCCGTCCCGGTACCGCTTTCCCCGTTCGTGGTCTTGCTCGCACAAAAGAACAGGGCACCCGGGGGATTCCCGGGTGCCCCGCACACACAAGAGTGACTACTTGGCCTCCGCCAGCAGCTTCTGGATCCGGCTCACACCCTCGACGAGGTCCTCGTCGCCGAGCGCGTACGACAGCCGCAGATAACCCGGCGTGCCGAACGCCTCGCCCGGGACGACCGCGACCTCGGCCTGCTCCAGGATCAGCTCGGCCAGCTCGACGCTGGTCTGCGGACGCTTGCCCCGGATCTCCTTGCCCAGCAGGGCCTTGACCGACGGGTACGCGTAGAAGGCGCCCTCGGGCTCCGGGCAGACCACGCCGTCGATCTCGTTGAGCATCCGCACGATCGTCCTGCGGCGGCGGTCGAACGCCTCGCGCATCTTCGTGACGGCCTCCAGGTCACCGGAGACGGCGGCGAGCGCGGCCACCTGCGCCACGTTGGAGACGTTCGACGTGGCGTGCGACTGGAGGTTGGTGGCGGCCTTGACGACGTCCTTCGGGCCGATGATCCAGCCGACCCGCCAGCCCGTCATGGCGTACGTCTTGGCGACACCGTTGACCACGACGCACTTGTCGCGCAGCTCGGGCAGCAGTCCCGGCAGGGAGACGGCGGTCGCGTCGCCGTAGACGAGGTGCTCGTAGATCTCGTCCGTCATCACCCACAGGCCGTGCTCGACCGCCCAGCGTCCGATCGCCTCGGTGTCGGCCTCGCTGTAGACGGCGCCGGTCGGGTTGGACGGCGACACGAACAGGACGACCTTGGTCCGCTCGGTGCGCGCGGCCTCCAGCTGCTCCACGGAGACGCGGTAGCCGGTCGTCTCGTCCGCGACGACCTCCACCGGGACACCGCCGGCCAGCCGGATCGACTCCGGGTACGTCGTCCAGTACGGCGCGGGGACGATGACCTCGTCGCCAGGGTCGAGGATCGCGGCGAACGCCTCGTAGATCGCCTGCTTGCCGCCGTTGGTGACCAGGATCTGCGACACGTCGGGCTCGTAGCCGGAGTCGCGCAGCGTCTTCGCGGCGATCGCGGCCTTCAGCTCGGGCAGACCGCCGGCCGGGGTGTAGCGGTGGTACTTGGGGTTCTTGCACGCCTCGATGGCGGCCTCGACGATGTAGTCCGGGGTCGGGAAGTCCGGCTCGCCGGCGCCGAAGCCGATCACCGGTCGCCCGGCGGCCTTGAGGGCCTTGGCCTTGGCGTCCACGGCGAGGGTGGCGGACTCGGAGATCGCGCCGACTCGGGCGGAGACCCGGCGCTCGGTGGGAGGGGTAGCAGCGCTCATGGGACCCATCGTTCCAGACCGGAAATACCCCCGGCACACGGGTTTCACAGACTGAACAGCGGTTGAACAACCGTCCGGATCCGGCCCGCGGGCTGGGTGATCTTTCATCTCCGGGGCTCCCACGGGCACTTTCTGTTCGACGGGGGGCCCAAGAGCACGTACACTCTCACCTCGTTGGCCTTCAGCAGCCCGCACTCGCACGGTGCACACCGAGCACCCGTCCGGATGCGGTACGTTGGGGGACACACAAAGGGTCGTAGCTCAATTGGTAGAGCACTGGTCTCCAAAACCAGCGGTTGGGGGTTCAAGTCCCTCCGGCCCTGCTACACACACCTTCGCCAGGATGTGTGCGCATGTACGTACAGCAATGCACCGCCGTGCGGCTCAGACCGGGCGCGGCACGGCCACGACCCGGAATCAGGTGAGGACGAGTGACGGACGCCGTGGGCTCCATCGACATGCCTGATGCCCAGGACGAGGCGCCGGATTCGAAGAAGAAGACCCGCAAGGGCGGCAAGCGTGCCAAGAAGGGCCCGCTGAAGCGCCTTGCCCTCTTCTACCGGCAGGTCGTCGCCGAACTCCGCAAGGTCGTCTGGCCGACGCGCAGTCAGCTGACGACTTACACGACCGTGGTGATTGTCTTCGTCGTCATCATGATCGGCCTGGTGACCGTGATTGACTATGGGCTCGACCACGCCGCCAAGTACGTCTTCGGCTGAGCCAGGAGCGAAGGGCGCCGCGGTTACCGGCGCCCCTTTTCGCATGTTCCACCCCTATGTATCCAGGAAGAAGCAGCCACCGTGTCTGACCAGAACCTGAACGACGCCATCGAGCCCGACGAGACTGTCGAAGGCGAGCTCGACAGCGTCGAGGGCGCGGACGAGGACCTGGACCAGGTCGAGGCTGCCGACGCCGACACCGCCGAGGAAGAGGCGGAGGAGGCGGCCGAGGACGCCGAGGGCGAGGCCGAGGAGGCCGACGAGGAGCCGGCCGAACCGGTGGACCCCGTCGCCGCCCTGCGCGAGGAACTGCGCACCCTGCCCGGCGAGTGGTACGTCATCCACACCTACGCCGGTTACGAGAACCGGGTGAAGACGAACCTGGAGCAGCGCGCCGTCTCGCTGAACGTCGAGGACTACATCTTCCAGGCCGAGGTGCCGCAGGAAGAGGTCGTCCAGATCAAGAACGGCGACCGCAAGACGATCAAGCAGAACAAGCTGCCGGGTTACGTCCTGGTCCGTATGGACCTCACCAACGAGTCCTGGGGCGTCGTCCGCAACACCCCCGGTGTCACCGGCTTCGTGGGCAACGCCTACGACCCCTACCCGCTGACCCTGGACGAGATCGTCAAGATGCTCGCCCCGGAGGCCGAGGAGAAGGCCGCCCGCGAGGCCGCCGAGGCCGAGGGCAAGCCCGCTCCGCAGCGCAAGGTCGAGGTCCAGGTGCTGGACTTCGAGGTCGGCGACTCGGTCACCGTCACCGACGGCCCGTTCGCCACGCTGCAGGCGACCATCAACGAGATCAACCCCGACTCCAAGAAGGTCAAGGGTCTGGTGGAGATCTTCGGTCGCGAGACCCCGGTCGAGCTGAGCTTCGACCAGATCCAGAAGAACTGACACCTTCCGGATTCACAGCTTCCGAGCAGGTCAGGCGAGCGCCTGACCTGCTCGGTTTTTGGCCGCGCATCTATACCCGTTATCGTTGTGCGGTATGCCTGCGTCCGGGTGGTCCCCGGAGGCGGGCAGGACCCGAATCGAAAGGACCCGGAGAGCTATGCCTCCCAAGAAGAAGAAGGTCACGGGGCTCATCAAGCTCCAGATCCAGGCCGGTGCCGCCAACCCGGCTCCGCCGGTCGGCCCCGCGCTGGGTCAGCACGGCGTGAACATCATGGAGTTCTGCAAGGCCTACAACGCCGCGACCGAGTCGCAGCGCGGTTGGGTCATCCCGGTGGAGATCACGGTCTACGAGGACCGCTCCTTCACCTTCATCACCAAGACTCCGCCGGCCGCCAAGATGATCCTCAAGGCCGCGGGCGTGGAGAAGGGCTCCGGCGAGCCGCACAAGACCAAGGTCGCCAAGATCACCGAGGCGCAGGTCCGCGAGATCGCCACCACCAAGATGCCCGACCTCAACGCCAACGACCTGGACGCCGCCGCGAAGATCATCGCCGGCACCGCCCGTTCCATGGGCATCACGGTCGAGGGCTGAACCCCAACCTTCCAGCAGTAGTGGCAGGGCCTGCTCGGCCCGGACCACAACTCCTCAGCACACATCAGGAGCAGTAGTGAGCAAGCGCAGCAAGTCTCTCCGCGCTGCGGACGCCAAGGTCGACCGGGACAAGCTCTACGCCCCGCTTGAGGCCGTCCGTCTCGCCAAGGAGACCTCCACGACCAAGTTCGACGGCACCGTCGAGGTCGCCTTCCGCCTGGGTGTCGACCCGCGCAAGGCCGACCAGATGGTCCGTGGCACCGTGAACCTCCCGCACGGCACCGGTAAGACCGCCCGGGTCCTGGTCTTCGCGACCGGTGACCGTGCCGAGGCCGCTCGTGCCGCGGGCGCCGACATCGTCGGCGCCGACGAGCTCATCGACGAGGTGTCGAAGGGCCGTCTGGACTTCGACGCCGTCGTCGCCACCCCGGACCTCATGGGCAAGGTCGGCCGCCTCGGCCGCGTGCTCGGTCCGCGTGGTCTGATGCCGAACCCGAAGACCGGCACCGTCACGCCGGACGTCGTCAAGGCTGTCAACGACATCAAGGGCGGCAAGATCGAGTTCCGCGTCGACAAGCACTCGAACCTGCACTTCATCATCGGCAAGGTGTCCTTCGACGACACCAAGCTGGTGGAGAACTACGGCGCGGCCCTGGAGGAGATCCTCCGTCTGAAGCCGTCCGCCGCCAAGGGTCGCTACATCAAGAAGGCCGCCATCACCACCACGATGGGCCCCGGCATTCCGGTCGACCCGAACCGCACCCGCAACCTCCTCGTCGAGGAGGACCCGGCCGCCGTCTGAGCGCCCGAGGCCTGAACGGGCCCCGCACCTTCCGAGGTGCGGGGCCCGTTCCCGTTTTTCCGGCCCTTTTCGTTGGTACGGAATTGAGACGACCGCTTCCCCCTTGATCGGATAGGCTCGCGACTCTGTGTATCGCTCATACATTCCATTTCATGGGGGAAATCAATGGGGACTTCCGTACGCCGCCACGCGCGCGTCCGCACCATCGGCGCCGGCTTCGCCGCCGTGGCCCTCGCCGCGGGCGCGGTGAGCTGTTCCAGCGAGTCCAAGGGGGAGGGCGGGGAGTCCCCGAAGATGTCTCCCGCGGCCGCCGTCGCGAAGGCCGCGAAGAACTCCGACGACATCACGTCCCTGCGCTACCGCATGAAGGGCGAGGTGCCCAAGGAGGGCCGCATCAAGGCCGAGGCGTCCATGAGCATGGAGCCCGAGCTGGCGATGAGCATGAAGATGACGGCTCTCGACCAGGGCGCCGACGGCTCCGTGGAGATCCGGCTCGTCGACAAGGCCATGTACATCGGCGGCAACGCCGAGATGGCCAAGGAGATGGACGGCAAGAGCTGGATGAAGTTCGACCTGTCCGCGCTCGGGGACGACCAGCTCGGTGCCGCCCCCGGAGCCGACGCGGCCGAGCAGAACCCGGCCACCGAGTCCACCTTCCTCACCGGCGCCGAGGACGTGAAGGAGATCGGCACCGAGAAGGTCGAGGGTGTCGAGACCACCCACTACCAAGGCACCGTGACGCTCGACGCCCTGCGCGCCTCCTTCAAGAAGGAGGACAAGAAGACGCGCGAGAAGCGAGAGAAGAGCCTTGAGCAGTACGAGGAGATGGGCATCGACGAGTTCACGATGGACACGTGGATCGACGGCGATGACCACACCAAGCAGTTCCGCATGAAGGGCGAGGGCAAGGACGGCCCGCTCGACCTGACCATCACCTTCGTCGACTACAACAAGCCCGTCACCGTCAAGGCGCCGCCCGCCAAGGACACCTTCGACCTGGCCGAGGCGATGAGCGAGCTGGAGAACAGCTGAGCCACGCTCCCCGGAGCGGGACGGCCGAGGACGCCCCGACCGGATTTGCCCCGCGGCGATCCGGTCGCGTACTCTCCTACAGAAGCCAAAGACCGCTGGTCGTTGCCGTGCGCTCGCAAGAGGGCACGGTGGCCGAAGGATCCGCTGAACGGCGGACGACCCGCGCAGGTGACTGTGGAAGTTGCTCCCGCATGGTTCTCCATGACGGTCGAGCTACGCCCCGTGCGCCTGCGCCGGGGCGTTTCGTTTTACCCAGTCCTCCTTCGGGTCCGCGCGGTCCGAATCACCCGGAAGGAGGCCGAGGCTCTATGGCGAGGCCCGACAAGGCTGCCGCGGTTGCCGAGCTGACGGACAAGTTCCGCAGCTCCAACGCCGCCGTGCTGACCGAGTACCGCGGTCTCACCGTGGCGCAGCTCAAGACGCTGCGTCGTTCGCTCGGTGAGAACGCCCAGTACGCCGTGGTGAAGAACACGCTGACCAAGATTGCGGCCAACGAGGCCGGGATCACGCTGGACGACCAGCTCTTCGCTGGTCCGACGGCCGTCGCCTTCGTCACCGGTGACCCGGTGGAGTCGGCGAAGGGTCTTCGTGACTTCGCCAAGGAGAACCCGAATCTCATCATCAAGGGCGGTGTCCTTGACGGCAAGGCGCTGTCTGCCGATGAGATCAAGAAGCTTGCGGACCTTGAGTCCCGCGAGGTTCTGCTGTCCAAGCTGGCCGGTGCCTTCAAGGCGAAGCAGTCCCAGGCTGCCTCCGTCTTCCAGGCCCTGCCCTCGAAGCTCGTCCGCACCGTGGACGCGCTCCGTGCCAAGCAGGACGAGCAGGGCGGTGCCGAGTAATTCGGCTCGCACACTGGTCGCCGCGGCCTGATCGCGGAGACCACAGCGGGCCGACGTACGCCCGCCTCACCCAGTACATCCGGCACCTGCCGATTTAGTGGAAGGACCGCCATCATGGCGAAGCTCAGCCAGGAAGACCTGCTCGCGCAGTTCGAGGAGATGACCCTCATCGAGCTCTCCGAGTTCGTGAAGGCGTTCGAGGAGAAGTTCGACGTCACCGCCGCCGCTGCCGCGCCGGTCGTCGTCGCCGGTGGTGCCGCTGGTGGCGCCGCCGCCGAGGCCGCTGAGGAGAAGGACGAGTTCGACGTCATCCTCACCGGCGCCGGCGACAAGAAGATCCAGGTCATCAAGGTCGTGCGTGAGCTGACCTCGCTCGGTCTGAAGGAGGCCAAGGACCTGGTCGACGGCACCCCGAAGCCGGTCCTGGAGAAGGTCAACAAGGAGGCCGCTGACAAGGCCGCCGAGGCCCTCAAGGGCGCCGGTGCCTCCGTCGAGGTCAAGTAAGACCTCACGGGTCCGCACGGACTCGATTGCGAGCTGATTACGGTCCCCTGAGGGGCTGTAACGCGAGCACACCGAAGAGCGATCATCCATCCGGGTGGTCGCTCTTCGTCGTTCCCGGGGGGCGGGCCGCGGTTCCCTTGCACCTCGGGTTCCGGGGGGTATGGTGATCTTCGTCGTGTCTCCGGCCGCCCCGGTTCTGCCAAGGGGGGCCTTGACGAACCGCACGCAGCGCGCAATTCTCAGGACGCGTCGTCACAACGGTCCGAATCCGAGGCATGGATCGACGACGAAGAGGGCAGTATCAACGTGCATCGAGGGCGGGCATGCCGAGGGCGTTGAGTACAACAAGGGTCGCGAAAAACCCGCACTGGACATCAGTGTGCCAAGTGGCTACACTGACCCTTTGCGCTGCCTGTTAGCTGTCCCCTGCCCGTCACCAGGGGCATGCCCTCACCTGAGCACAGACGACCGGACCATCCCTGACCTGGCCAAACGGCCAAAAGGGGAAACCTGTCCCTGTGTGCCGGAGAGGGGCCGGTACGCGCGTAGTGAGTCCGAGCCCTCGGAAGGACCCCCTCTTGGCCGCCTCGCGCACTGCCTCGACCGCGAATACGAACAACGGCGCCAGCACCGCCCCGCTGCGCATCTCCTTTGCAAAGATCAAGGAGCCCCTTGAGGTTCCCAACCTGCTCGCGCTGCAGACCGAGAGCTTTGACTGGCTGCTCGGGAACACCGCTTGGCAGAGTCGGGTCGAGGCGGCTCTGGAGTCAGGTCAGGACGTCCCCACCAAGTCCGGTCTGGAGGAGATCTTCGAGGAGATCTCTCCGATCGAGGACTTCTCCGGGTCGATGTCGCTGACCTTCCGCGACCACCGCTTCGAGCCGCCGAAGAACAGCATCGACGAGTGCAAGGAGCGCGACTTCACGTACGCCGCCCCGCTCTTCGTGACGGCGGAGTTCACCAACAACGAGACCGGCGAGATCAAGTCCCAGACGGTCTTCATGGGCGACTTCCCGCTCATGACCAACAAGGGCACCTTCGTCATCAACGGCACCGAGCGTGTCGTGGTGTCGCAGCTGGTCCGCTCGCCCGGTGTCTACTTCGACTCCTCCATCGACAAGACGTCCGACAAGGACATCTTCTCGGCCAAGATCATCCCGTCCCGGGGTGCCTGGCTGGAGATGGAGATCGACAAGCGCGACATGGTCGGTGTCCGTATCGACCGCAAGCGCAAGCAGTCCGTCACTGTCCTGCTCAAGGCGCTCGGCTGGACGACCGAGCAGATCCTTGAGGAGTTCGGCGAGTACGAGTCCATGCGCGCCACCCTGGAGAAGGACCACACCCAGGGCCAGGACGACGCGCTGCTCGACATCTACCGCAAGCTGCGTCCGGGCGAGCCCCCCACGCGTGAGGCCGCGCAGACGCTGCTGGAGAACCTGTACTTCAACCCCAAGCGCTACGACCTCGCCAAGGTCGGCCGCTACAAGGTCAACAAGAAGCTGGGCGCGGACGCCCCGCTGGACGCGGGCATCCTGACCGTCGAGGACATCATCTCGACGATCAAGTACCTGGTGAAGCTGCACGCGGGCGAGACCGAGACGGTCGGCGACAGCGGTCAGACGATCGTCGTCGAGACCGACGACATCGACCACTTCGGCAACCGTCGTCTGCGCAGCGTCGGCGAGCTCATCCAGAACCAGGTCCGTACCGGCCTGGCCCGTATGGAGCGCGTCGTCCGCGAGCGCATGACCACGCAGGACGTCGAGGCGATCACGCCGCAGACCCTGATCAACATCCGGCCGGTCGTCGCCTCCATCAAGGAGTTCTTCGGCACCAGCCAGCTGTCGCAGTTCATGGACCAGAACAACCCGCTGTCGGGTCTCACCCACAAGCGCCGTCTGTCGGCTCTTGGCCCGGGTGGTCTCTCCCGTGAGCGGGCCGGCTTCGAGGTCCGTGACGTGCACCCCTCGCACTACGGCCGTATGTGCCCGATCGAGACGCCGGAAGGCCCGAACATCGGTCTGATCGGCTCGCTCGCCTCCTACGGCCGGGTCAACGCGTTCGGTTTCGTCGAGACCCCGTACCGCAAGGTCGTCGACGGCCAGGTCACCGACGAGGTGGACTACCTGACCGCCGACGAGGAGGACCGGTTCGTCATCGCGCAGGCCAACGCCACCCTCGGTGACGACATGCGCTTCGTCGAGGCCCGCGTGCTGGTCCGCCGCCGTGGCGGCGAGGTCGACTACGTCGGCCCCGAGGACGTGGACTACATGGACGTCTCGCCGCGCCAGATGGTGTCGGTCGCGACCGCCATGATCCCCTTCCTTGAGCACGACGACGCCAACCGTGCCCTCATGGGCGCGAACATGATGCGCCAGGCCGTGCCGCTCATTAAGTCCGAGGCGCCGCTCGTCGGCACCGGCATGGAGTACCGCTCCGCGGTCGACGCCGGCGACGTGGTCAAGGCCGAGAAGGCCGGTGTGGTCCAGGAGGTCTCCGCGGACTACATCACCACCGCCAACGACGACGGCACGTACATCACGTACCGCCTGGCCAAGTTCGCCCGCTCCAACCAGGGCACCTCGGTCAACCAGAAGGTCATCGTCAACGAGGGCGACCGCGTCATCGAGGGCCAGGTCCTCGCCGACGGTCCGGCCACCCAGAACGGTGAGATGGCGCTCGGCAAGAACCTGCTGGTCGCGTTCATGCCGTGGGAGGGTCACAACTACGAGGACGCGATCATCCTGTCGCAGCGCCTCGTGCAGGACGACGTCCTCTCCTCGATCCACATCGAGGAGCACGAGGTCGACGCCCGTGACACCAAGCTCGGCCCCGAGGAGATCACCCGGGACATCCCGAACGTCTCCGAGGAGGTCCTCGCCGACCTCGACGAGCGCGGCATCATCCGTATCGGTGCCGAGGTCATCGCCGGTGACATCCTCGTCGGCAAGGTCACCCCGAAGGGTGAGACCGAGCTGACCCCCGAGGAGCGCCTGCTGCGCGCGATCTTCGGTGAGAAGGCCCGTGAGGTCCGTGACACCTCGCTGAAGGTGCCGCACGGCGAGACCGGCAAGGTCATCGGTGTGCGCGTCTTCGACCGCGAGGAGGGCGACGAGCTGCCGCCGGGCGTGAACCAGCTGGTCCGCGTCTACGTCGCGCAGAAGCGCAAGATCACCGACGGTGACAAGCTCGCCGGCCGTCACGGCAACAAGGGTGTTATCTCGAAGATCCT
Organism: Streptomyces sp. NPDC110618; assembly: GCF_055657065.1. Classification (NCBI taxonomy): domain Bacteria; kingdom Bacillati; phylum Actinomycetota; class Actinomycetes; order Kitasatosporales; family Streptomycetaceae; genus Streptomyces; species Streptomyces sp. NPDC110618. The sequence continues at coordinate 130,400 of NZ_JBVKBN010000004.1, forward strand.
GCCGATCGAGGACATGCCGTTCCTGGAGGACGGCACCCCGGTCGACATCATCCTCAACCCGCTGGGTGTGCCGTCCCGAATGAACCCGGGACAGGTTCTGGAGATCCACCTCGGCTGGCTCGCCAGCCAGGGCTGGGACGTCTCCGGCCTCGCCGACGAGTGGGCCCAGCGCCTGCAGGCGATCGGCGCGGACCGCGTGGAGCCGCGTACCAACGTGGCCACCCCGGTCTTCGACGGTGCCCGCGAGGACGAGCTCGCCGGTCTGCTGGAGCACACCGTCCCGAACCGCGACGGTGACCGCATGGTCCTGCCGTCCGGCAAGGCGCGGCTGTTCGACGGCCGCTCGGGTGAGCCGTTCCCGGACCCGATCTCGGTCGGCTACATGTACATCCTGAAGCTGCACCACCTGGTCGACGACAAGCTGCACGCCCGTTCGACCGGTCCGTACTCCATGATCACCCAGCAGCCGCTGGGTGGTAAGGCTCAGTTCGGTGGCCAGCGCTTCGGCGAGATGGAGGTGTGGGCGCTGGAGGCTTACGGCGCCGCGTACGCCCTCCAGGAGCTGCTGACCATCAAGTCCGACGACGTCACCGGCCGCGTGAAGGTCTACGAGGCCATCGTCAAGGGCGAGAACATCCCCGAGCCCGGCATCCCCGAGTCCTTCAAGGTGCTCATCAAGGAGATGCAGTCCCTGTGCCTGAACGTGGAGGTGCTGTCCAGCGACGGTATGTCCATCGAAATGCGTGACACCGACGAGGATGTCTTCCGCGCTGCGGAGGAGCTCGGCATCGACCTGTCCCGGCGCGAGCCGAGCAGCGTCGAAGAGGTCTGACGGGAGTCCGGCGGCCTCACCCCATGAGGCCGCCGGCCCCTGGACCCCCGTATCAGACCCAAAGACTTACGACCCTGAGAGGGATTGACGCATAGTGCTCGACGTCAACTTCTTCGACGAGCTCCGGATCGGCCTGGCCACCGCTGACGACATCCGTCAGTGGAGCCACGGCGAGGTCAAGAAGCCCGAGACCATCAACTACCGCACGCTCAAGCCGGAAAAGGACGGGCTCTTCTGCGAGAAGATCTTCGGTCCCACCCGGGACTGGGAGTGCTACTGCGGCAAGTACAAGCGCGTCCGCTTCAAGGGCATCATCTGTGAGCGCTGCGGCGTCGAGGTGACCCGCGCCAAGGTGCGCCGCGAGCGGATGGGCCACATCGAGCTGGCCGCCCCCGTCACGCACATCTGGTACTTCAAGGGCGTTCCGTCGCGTCTGGGCTACCTGCTCGACCTCGCCCCGAAGGACCTGGAGAAGGTCATCTACTTCGCGGCGTACATGATCACGTACGTCGACGAGGAGCGTCGTACCCGCGACCTGCCCTCCCTGGAGGCGCATGTCTCGGTCGAGCGGCAGCAGATCGAGAACCGCCGGGACGCCGACCTTGAGGCCCGCGCCAAGAAGCTGGAGGCGGACCTCGCCGAGCTTGAGGCCGAGGGCGCCAAGGCCGATGTGCGCCGCAAGGTGCGCGAGGGCGCCGAGCGCGAGATGAAGCAGCTGCGCGACCGTGCGCAGCGCGAGATCGACCGCCTGGACGAGGTGTGGACCCGGTTCAAGAACCTCAAGGTCCAGGACCTGGAGGGCGACGAGCTCCTCTACCGCGAGCTGCGTGACCGCTTCGGCACGTACTTCGACGGCTCGATGGGTGCCGCGGCGCTGCAGAAGCGCCTGGAGTCCTTCGACCTGGAGGAGGAGGCCGAGAGGCTCCGGGAGATCATCCGTACCGGCAAGGGCCAGAAGAAGACCCGTGCGCTGAAGCGGCTGAAGGTCGTGTCCGCCTTCCTGCAGACCTCCAACAGCCCCAAGGGCATGGTCCTCGACTGCGTCCCGGTCATCCCGCCGGACCTGCGTCCGATGGTGCAGCTGGACGGTGGCCGCTTCGCGACCTCCGACCTGAACGACCTGTACCGCCGTGTGATCAACCGGAACAACCGTCTGAAGCGGCTCCTCGACCTCGGCGCGCCCGAGATCATCGTCAACAACGAGAAGCGCATGCTTCAGGAGGCTGTTGACGCCCTCTTCGACAACGGCCGTCGCGGCCGTCCGGTCACCGGTCCCGGTAACCGCCCGCTGAAGTCCCTCAGCGACATGCTGAAGGGCAAGCAGGGTCGATTCCGTCAGAACCTGCTCGGTAAGCGTGTGGACTACTCCGCGCGTTCCGTGATCGTCGTCGGTCCGCAGCTGAAGCTGCACCAGTGCGGTCTGCCGAAGGCGATGGCGCTGGAGCTGTTCAAGCCGTTCGTGATGAAGCGCCTGGTCGACCTGAACCACGCGCAGAACATCAAGAGCGCCAAGCGCATGGTGGAGCGCGGCCGCACGGTCGTGTACGACGTCCTCGAAGAGGTCATCGCCGAGCACCCGGTGCTGCTGAACCGTGCTCCCACCCTGCACCGCCTCGGCATCCAGGCCTTCGAGCCGCAGCTGGTCGAGGGCAAGGCCATCCAGATCCACCCGCTCGTCTGCACCGCGTTCAACGCGGACTTCGACGGTGACCAGATGGCCGTGCACCTGCCGCTGTCCGCGGAGGCGCAGGCCGAGGCCCGCATCCTGATGCTGTCCTCGAACAACATCCTCAAGCCCGCCGACGGCCGTCCGGTGACGATGCCGACCCAGGACATGGTCCTCGGTCTGTTCTTCCTCACCACCGACGGCGAGATGCGGGACGTCAAGGGTGAGGACCGCTCCTTCTCCTCCGTCGCCGAGGCGATCATGGCCTTCGACGCGGGCGAGCTCTCGCTCCAGTCGAAGATCGACATCCGCTTCCCGGTCGGCACCATCCCGCCGCGCGGCTGGACCCCGCCGGCGCAGGAGGAGGGGGACGATCGCATCGGGGAAGGGGAGTGGCAGCAGGGTGACAGCTTCCGGCTGAAGACCACGCTGGGCCGTGCGCTCTTCAACGAGCTGCTGCCCGAGGACTACCCGTTCGTCGACTACGAGGTCGGCAAGAAGCAGCTCTCCGAGATCGTCAACGACCTCGCCGAGCGCTACCCGAAGGTCATCGTGGCGGCGACGCTCGACAACCTGAAGGCGGCCGGCTTCTTCTGGGCGACCCGTTCCGGTGTCACCGTCGCCATCTCCGACGTCGTCGTTCCCGAGGCGAAGAAGGAGATCGTCAAGGGCTACGAGGCGCAGGACGAGAAGGTCCAGAAGCAGTACGAGCGCGGTCTGATCACCAAGGACGAGCGCACGCAGGAGCTCATCAAGATCTGGACCAAGGCGACCAACGAGGTCGCCGAGGCGATGAACGACAACTTCCCGAAGACCAACCCGATCTTCATGATGGTGAACTCGGGTGCACGAGGCAACATGATGCAGATGCGTCAGATTGCCGGTATGCGTGGTCTGGTGTCGAACGCGAAGAACGAGACGATTCCGCGTCCGATCAAGGCGTCGTTCCGTGAGGGTCTGTCGGTGCTGGAGTACTTCATCTCCACGCACGGTGCCCGTAAGGGTCTGGCGGACACCGCCCTGCGTACCGCCGACTCGGGTTACCTGACCCGTCGTCTGGTGGACGTCTCGCAGGACGTCATCATCCGCGAGGAGGACTGCGGCACCGACCGCGGCCTCAAGCTCGACATCGCCGAGCGCGGTGCGGACGGCGTGCTGCGCAAGGCGGACAACGTCGAGACCTCCGTGTACGCGCGCTGCCTCGCCGAGGACATCGTGGTCGACGGCAAGGTGCTGGCCCCGGCCGGTACCGACCTCGGCGACGTGCTCATCGACGAGCTGGTCCGGCACGGCGTCCAGACGGTCAAGACCCGCTCGGTCCTGACCTGCGAGTCCGCCGTCGGCACCTGCGCCATGTGCTACGGCCGCTCGCTGGCCACCGGCAAGCTGGTCGACATCGGTGAGGCGGTCGGCATCATCGCCGCCCAGTCCATCGGTGAGCCCGGTACCCAGCTGACGATGCGTACCTTCCACACCGGTGGTGTGGCCGGTGACGACATCACCCAGGGTCTGCCGCGTGTCGTCGAGCTCTTCGAGGCCCGTACCCCGAAGGGTGTCGCCCCGATCTCCGAGGCCTCCGGCCGCGTGCGGATCGAGGAGACCGAGAAGACCAAGAAGATCGTCGTCACCCCGGACGACGGCAGCGACGAGACGGCGTTCCCGATCTCCAAGCGCGCCAAGGTCCTGGTCCGCGAGGGCGACCACGTCGAGGTGGGCCAGCAGCTCACCGTGGGTGCCACCAACCCGCACGACGTGCTGCGCATCCTGGGTCAGCGTGCCGTCCAGGTCCACCTGGTCGGCGAGGTCCAGAAGGTCTACAACTCGCAGGGTGTGTCGATCCACGACAAGCACATCGAGATCATCATCCGGCAGATGCTGCGCCGTGTGACGATCATCGAGTCCGGCGACGCCGAGCTGCTGCCCGGTGAGCTGGTCGAGCGCTCGAAGTTCGAGCAGGAGAACCGTCGTGTGGTCCAGGAGGGCGGTCACCCGGCCTCCGGTCGTCCGCAGCTCATGGGTATCACCAAGGCCTCGCTGGCCACGGAGTCCTGGCTGTCGGCGGCGTCCTTCCAGGAGACGACGCGAGTCCTCACGGACGCGGCGATCAACGCCAAGTCCGACTCGCTCATCGGCCTCAAGGAGAACGTCATCATCGGTAAGCTCATCCCGGCCGGTACGGGCCTGTCCCGCTACCGCAACATCCGGGTCGAGCCGACCGAGGAGGCCAAGGCCGCGATGTACTCGGCCGTCGGCTACGACGACATCGACTACTCGCCGTTCGGCACCGGCTCCGGCCAGGCCGTTCCGCTGGAGGACTACGACTACGGTCCGTACAACCAGTAAGCGAGCGTCCGTATGAGGGGCGGTCACCCATCGGGTGGCCGCCCTTCGGCGTTCCCGGAGCCGACGACTGGAACCACTAGGGGGTGCGCCCGCGTGTTGTGGGACACCTCCGGGTTTTCTCCGGGGTGCGTGCACTGTGCCCGGAATGCCGGGTCGGCGCATGATGGGGGGAGCGCGAAAGGACGGGGGAGGTGGGTGCTCCATGACACAGCCGTCGTGGCAGCCGTGGCCGCCGGGGCAAGGGGGCGGGGCGCCCCAGCCGTGGAAGGGGCCGGGTGGGGTCGTCCCCGGGGGTGCGCCCGGGGGTGCGTCCGTCATGCTCGCCTCGCACGCCGACCGGGAGCGGGCCGTGGACGTGCTGCGGGCCGGGTTCGCCGAAGGGCGGCTGGAGCAGCCGGAGTTCGAGAAGCGCGTGGCGCGGGCGTACGCGGCCCGGACGGTGGGGGAGCTGGGTCTGCTCGTCGCGGACCTGCCCAACGGTCCTGTGGCCTACCAGGCGCCGCCTGTGGTGTACGGCCCGGCGCACTACGTCCCCGTACCGCACCGCCCGACCAACGGCCAGGCCATCGCGGCGGCCGTGTGCGGGGTGCTGAGCCTGTTCAGCCTCGGGCTGACCGGCATACCGGCCATCGCCCTCGGGCACTCCGCGCGCGCCGAGATCCGCCGCACCGGTGAGGGCGGGGACGGGCTGGCGCTGACCGGTCTGGTGCTCGGCTGGATGTCCGCGGCGGGGTGGGCGCTGGTGCTGACGCTCGGGATCATCGCCGGAATCGCGGCGGGCTGAGCGAGGCCCGGGGCGCCGGGGAAGATCAGCTTCCACCCGGGGGCTTGACATGCTCGGTCCGGTGATCCCCGGCGCGGTCCATTTGTTTTGACCGCAGCGAATGAGGTAGGTACGCTCAGACCTTGTGCCTGGGGTGTGCCCTGGCTCTCGTGCGTGCCTTCAGACCGCATGGCGAGCCTCCATCGGCCACCGTAATCTGCGCCCTTTTCGCCATGCGGCGGGAGTCTGCCGGATTCGACACACCCGACCGCGTGGGTCGGCAACGTTCCAGGTTAGCTGTACCCATCGGCACACAGAAACCGGAGAAGTAGTGCCTACGATCCAGCAGCTGGTCCGCAAGGGCCGGCAGGACAAGGTCGAAAAGAACAAGACGCCCGCACTTGAGGGTTCGCCTCAGCGGCGCGGCGTGTGCACGCGTGTGTTCACGACCACCCCGAAGAAGCCGAACTCGGCCCTGCGTAAGGTCGCGCGTGTGCGTCTGACCAGCGGGATCGAGGTCACCGCTTACATTCCGGGTGAGGGACACAACCTGCAGGAGCACTCCATCGTGCTCGTGCGTGGTGGCCGTGTGAAGGACCTGCCGGGTGTTCGCTACAAGATCATCCGCGGTTCCCTCGACACCCAGGGTGTCAAGAACCGCAAGCAGGCCCGCAGCCGCTACGGCGCCAAGAAGGAGAAGTAAGAATGCCTCGTAAGGGCCCCGCCCCGAAGCGCCCGGTCATCATCGACCCGGTCTACGGTTCTCCTCTGGTGACCTCCCTGATCAACAAGGTGCTGCTGAACGGCAAGCGCTCCACCGCCGAGCGCATCGTCTACGGCGCCATGGAGGGCCTGCGCGAGAAGACCGGCAACGACCCGGTCATCACGCTCAAGCGCGCTCTTGAGAACATCAAGCCGACCCTTGAGGTCAAGTCCCGCCGTGTCGGTGGCGCCACCTACCAGGTCCCGGTCGAGGTCAAGCCCGGCCGTGCCAACACCCTGGCGCTGCGCTGGCTGGTCGGTTACTCCCGCGCCCGTCGCGAGAAGACCATGACCGAGCGTCTGCTCAACGAGCTCCTCGACGCCTCCAACGGCCTCGGTGCCGCTGTGAAGAAGCGCGAGGACACGCACAAGATGGCCGAGTCCAACAAGGCCTTCGCGCACTACCGCTGGTAGTCGCAGACCCCATCGAGACCGAGAGAAGACTGAAGCCTTATGGCTACCACTTCGCTTGACCTGGCCAAGGTCCGCAACATCGGGATCATGGCCCACATCGACGCGGGCAAGACGACCACCACCGAGCGGATCCTGTTCTACACCGGCGTTTCGTACAAGATCGGTGAGGTCCACGACGGCGCCGCCACCATGGACTGGATGGAGCAGGAGCAGGAGCGTGGCATCACGATCACCTCTGCTGCCACCACCTGCCACTGGCCGCTGGAGAACGTCGACCACACCATCAACATCATCGACACGCCGGGCCACGTCGACTTCACCGTCGAGGTGGAGCGTTCGCTGCGCGTGCTCGACGGTGCCGTGACGGTGTTCGACGGTGTCGCCGGCGTTGAGCCCCAGTCCGAGACGGTGTGGCGTCAGGCGGACCGTTACCGCGTTCCGCGTATCTGCTTCGTCAACAAGCTGGACCGTACCGGCGCGGAGTTCCACCGCTGCGTCGACATGATCAGCGACCGTCTGGGTGCGCAGCCGCTCGTCATGCAGCTGCCGATCGGTGCCGAGGCCGACTTCAAGGGCGTCGTGGACCTGGTCCGCATGAAGGCGCTGGTCTGGTCCGCCGAGGCCACCAAGGGCGAGATGTACGACATCGTCGACATCCCGGCCACGCACACCGAGGCCGCCGAGGAATGGCGCGGCAAGCTCCTTGAGGCCGTCGCGGAGAACGACGAGGAGATCATGGAGCTGTACCTGGAGGGCGAGGAGCCCTCCGAGGAGCAGCTGTACGCGGCCATCCGCCGCATCACGATCGCCTCCGGCAAGTCCAGCGAGACCACGGTCACCCCGGTGTTCTGTGGTACCGCGTTCAAGAACAAGGGCGTCCAGCCCCTGCTCGACGCGGTGGTCCGCTACCTGCCCTCCCCGCTCGACATCGAGGCCATCGAGGGCCACGCGGTGAACGACCCCGAGGAGGTCGTGAAGCGCAAGCCCTCCGAGGAGGAGCCGCTGTCGGCGCTGGCGTTCAAGATCATGAGCGACCCGCACCTCGGCAAGCTCACCTTCGTCCGTGTGTACTCCGGCCGTCTGGAGTCCGGCACCCAGGTGCTGAACTCCGTGAAGGGCAAGAAGGAGCGCATCGGCAAGATCTACCGCATGCACGCGAACAAGCGTGAGGAGATCGACTCGGTGGGCGCCGGCGACATCATCGCCGTGATGGGTCTGAAGCAGACCACGACCGGTGAGACGCTGTGCGACGACAAGCAGCCGGTGATCCTGGAGTCCATGGACTTCCCGGCGCCGGTCATCCAGGTCGCCATCGAGCCCAAGTCCAAGGGTGACCAGGAGAAGCTGGGTGTCGCCATCCAGCGTCTCGCGGAGGAGGACCCCTCCTTCCAGGTCCACTCGGACGAGGAGACCGGCCAGACCATCATCGGTGGTATGGGCGAGCTGCACCTTGAGGTGCTGGTCGACCGTATGCGCCGTGAGTTCAAGGTCGAGGCCAACGTCGGCAAGCCGCAGGTCGCGTACCGCGAGACGATCCGCAAGGCCGTCGAGCGCGTCGACTTCACGCACAAGAAGCAGACCGGTGGTACCGGTCAGTTCGCCAAGGTGCAGATCGGCATCGAGCCCCTTGAGGGCGGCGACGCCTCGTACGAGTTCGTGAACAAGGTGACCGGTGGTCGTATCCCGAAGGAGTACATCCCTTCGGTGGACGCCGGCTGCCAGGAGGCCATGCAGTTCGGCATCCTCGCGGGCTACGAGATGACCGGCGTGCGCGTCATCCTGCACGACGGTGCGTACCACGAGGTCGACTCCTCCGAGCTCGCGTTCAAGATCGCCGGTTCGCAGGCCTTCAAGGAGGCCGCGCGCAAGGCCAGCCCTGTGCTCCTTGAGCCGATGATGGCCGTCGAGGTCACCACGCCCGAGGACTACATGGGTGAGGTCATCGGCGACATCAACTCCCGCCGTGGCCAGATCCAGGCCATGGAGGAGCGGGCCGGTGCCCGCGTCGTGAAGGGCCTCGTGCCCCTCTCGGAGATGTTCGGCTACGTCGGCGACCTGCGCAGCAAGACGTCCGGCCGCGCCAGCTACTCCATGCAGTTCGACTCCTACGCCGAGGTTCCGCGGAACGTCGCCGAGGAGATCATCGCGAAGGCCAAGGGCGAGTAACGCACCGCGTTCACACGCTTTAGGCTTGTCCTGTCCGCCGGGAGTTTTCGGACACCCGGGTCTCCCGGCGGCGGGCATCCGCGTTCCTCGCAGTGACTTTCCAGCCGAGGCCCCAGGTCTGCCGGCCGGGGGTCCGGGGGTTGTCCCCCGGGGAATGCAGTCCAGCAAAGATCACCTGGCGCCGATGAAGCAAGGCGTTCAGAACCACTCCACAGGAGGACCCCAGTGGCGAAGGCGAAGTTCGAGCGGACTAAGCCGCACGTCAACATCGGCACCATCGGTCACATCGACCACGGTAAGACGACCCTCACGGCCGCCATTACCAAGGTGCTGCACGACGCGTTCCCGGACCTGAACGAGGCCTCGGCGTTCGACCAGATCGACAAGGCTCCTGAGGAGCGCCAGCGCGGTATCACCATCTCCATCGCGCACGTCGAGTACCAGACGGAGACCCGTCACTACGCCCACGTCGACTGCCCCGGTCACGCGGACTACATCAAGAACATGATCACGGGTGCCGCCCAGATGGACGGCGCCATCCTCGTGGTCGCCGCCACCGACGGCCCGATGCCGCAGACCAAGGAGCACGTGCTCCTGGCCCGCCAGGTCGGCGTTCCGTACATCGTCGTCGCCCTGAACAAGGCCGACATGGTGGACGACGAGGAGATCCTGGAGCTCGTCGAGCTCGAGGTCCGTGAGCTGCTCTCCGAGTACGAGTTCCCGGGCGACGACGTCCCGGTCGTCAAGGTTTCCGCTCTGAAGGCGCTTGAGGGCGACAAGGAGTGGGGCCAGTCGGTCCTGGACCTGATGAAGGCCGTCGACGAGTCGATCCCGGAGCCGGAGCGCGACGTCGACAAGCCGTTCCTGATGCCGATCGAGGACGTCTTCACCATCACCGGTCGCGGTACGGTCGTCACCGGCCGTATCGAGCGTGGTGTCCTCAAGGTCAACGAGACCGTCGACATCATCGGCATCAAGCCGGAGAAGACCTCCACCACGGTCACCGGCATCGAGATGTTCCGCAAGCTGCTCGACGAGGGCCAGGCCGGTGAGAACGTCGGTCTGCTGCTCCGCGGCATCAAGCGCGAGGACGTCGAGCGCGGCCAGGTCATCATCAAGCCGGGCTCGGTCACCCCGCACACCGAGTTCGAGGCGCAGGCCTACATCCTCTCCAAGGACGAGGGTGGCCGCCACACGCCGTTCTTCAACAACTACCGTCCGCAGTTCTACTTCCGTACGACGGACGTGACCGGCGTGGTGACCCTCCCCGAGGGCACCGAGATGGTCATGCCGGGTGACAACACCGAGATGAAGGTGGAGCTCATCCAGCCCGTCGCCATGGAAGAGGGCCTGAAGTTCGCCATCCGTGAGGGTGGCCGGACCGTGGGCGCCGGCCAGGTCACCAAGATCACGAAGTGATCTTGGTCCGACAGGGCTGACCGGTAGGTCTCTTGCGAGGGGCCCGTACGACTTCGGTCGTACGGGCCCCTTCGCGTTGCCTGCCCCCGGCCGACAGGTTTACGGCTTGATCCTTTTGGTTTTAAAGCTTGCATGGGGGCACCATGGGATTCGGTCGCCGGCGATCGCGCCGAGCGTCCGGCGCGGTTCCTGCGTACCTCTGTGCATCCGTGGAGGGATGCAGCAGTGCCAGAAGGGAACCCTGTGGTGACACCCATGTCGAAGAGCGCCTCCGTGTCGAAGAGCGCGTCCGTCTCGCTCGACCGGCTGCGCGCCGAGGTCGAGCGCCGCAACCCGGCGGAGCCCGAGTTCCACCAGGCCGTACGCGAGGTGCTGGAGACGCTCGCTCCGGTGCTGGGGGAGCGGCCCGAGTACGCGGAACCTGGCCTGGTCGAGCGGCTGGTCGAGCCGGAGCGGCAGATCATCTTCCGGGTGCCGTGGCACGACGACCAGGGCCGGGTGCAGGTCAACCGGGGCTTCCGGGTCGAGTTCAACAGCGCCCTCGGCCCCTATAAGGGGGGCCTGCGCTTCCACCCCTCCGTGAACCTGGGGATCGTCAAGTTCCTCGGCTTCGAGCAGATCTTCAAGAACGCGCTGACCGGGCTCGGTATCGGCGGCGGCAAGGGCGGCAGCGACTTCGACCCGCAGGGCCGCAGCGACGCCGAGGTCATGCGCTTCTGCCAGTCCTTCATGACGGAGCTGTACCGGCACATCGGCGAGTACACCGACATCCCGGCCGGTGACATCGGCGTCGGCGCCCGCGAGATCGGCTACCTCTTCGGCCAGTACCGGCGGATCACCAACCGCTGGGAGGGCGGCGTGCTCACCGGCAAGGCCGCAGGCTGGGGCGGCTCGCTGATCCGCCCCGAGGCGACCGGATACGGCAATGTGCTGTTCGCCGAGGCCATGCTGCGCGCCCGCGGCGAGGACCTCCAGGGGCAGACCGCGGTCGTCTCCGGTTCCGGCAATGTCGCGATCCACGCCATCGCCAAGCTCGCGGCCCTCGGCGCCAACCCCGTCACCTGCTCCGACTCGGGCGGCTACGTCGTCGACGACAAGGGCATCGACGTGGAGCTGCTGCGCCAGGTCAAGGAGGTCGAACGCGGCCGGGTGAGCGCGTACGCCGAGCGCCGGGGCGCCTCCGCGCGGTTCGTGCCCGGGGGACGGGTGTGGGAGGTCCCCGCGGACGTCGCCCTGCCGTCGGCCACGCAGAACGAGCTGAACGCGGACGACGCCACCGCCCTGATCCGCAACGGCGTGAAGGCGGTCTCCGAGGGCGCGAACATGCCGACGACCCCCGAGGCCGTACGGCTGTTCCAGCAGGCCGGAGTCGCCTTCGGCCCCGGCAAGGCCGCCAACGCGGGCGGGGTCGCGGTCAGCGCGCTGGAGATGACACAGAACGCCTCGCGCACCTCCTGGAAGTCCGAGCAGGTCGAGCGGGAGCTGGCCCGCATCATGACCGACATCCACACCACCTGCGCCCAGACCGCCGAGCGCTACGGCGCCCCCGGCGACTATGTGACCGGCGCGAACATCGCCGGGTTCGAGCGGGTGGCGGACGCGATGCTGGCGCAGGGCCTTATCTGAGGCGCTCGCGGGGCACGGGCGCAGACGGTCCCCCGTGCCCCACATGGCCCTGGTGACCGCCGGCCCGTCCGGGAAAGCTGAAGAGCATGCAGAAGCTCTCCCTCGACGCCCTCGCCCGCGAGCAGCTGGAACGCGCCGCCGCCGCACCCAACGGCCGCAGCGCCACCACCGTCTACGGCGGCCATGAACACACCCTGCGCCAGACCCTGCTCGCGCTGACCGCGGGCACCAGCCTGGCCGAGCACGACAGCCCCGGCGAGGCCACCTTGCTCGTGCTGCGCGGCCGCGTCCGTCTCACCAGCGCTGATGCCGAGTGGGAGGGCCGTACCGGCGACCTCATCGCCATCCCCCCGGCTCGCCACGCGCTTCAGGCCCTGGAGGACGCGGCGGTGATCCTCACGGTGGCGAAGGGGGACTGAACCGGGCAGGCTCCGGACGGCGAACGGCCCCGGGGGCGCCGACGTGGCGTGCCCGGGGCCGGATCCGTCTCAGACGCGCTGCCAGAGCGCCGGGACGTTCGGGGGCTCCCAGCCCTGCTGGGCCTGGTGGCCCTGGATGCAGCGGTAGGTCGCGCCGCCGTAGGTCACCGTGGCGCCCGCCTGGTAGACGGTGCCGGCCGACCAGGTGCCGCCGGGCTCGCCCGGGTCGCCCGGGTCGCCCGGGTCGCCCGGGTCACCGGGACCGCTGGAGGTGGTCTTCAGGGTGAGGCCGTAGGACTGCAGGATCGGGTTGATCGGCTGGAAGTACGTCGTCCCGCCGGTGCGGCAGTTGCCCGAGCCACCCGAGGTGACGCCCTGGGCCTGGCTGCCGGAGATGTACGAGCCGCCGGAGTCGCCGGGTTCGGCGCACACCGAGGTCCGGGTGACGCCGGTGATGGTGCCCTCGGGGTAGGTCACGCTGGTGTTGTGCTGCTGGACCGTGCCGCAGTGCCAGCCCGTCGTGGACCCGGAGCGGCACACGGACGCGCCCACTACGGCCTGCGTCGACCCGGCGACCTGGACGGCGGAGCCGACGACGGTGGGCGTCGCCGTCCAGTTGCTGTTGACCGCCACCCACGCCATGTCGCTGCCGGGGAAGACGGATGCCTGGAAGGTGCCCTGGGCGACCCGGTTGGAGCCGGTGGTGCTGTTGCCCGCCCGGCCGCAGTGACCGGCCGTGGCGAAGCCGTGCTGGGTGCCGCGGGTGACGGGGAAGCCGATCGAGCAGCGCGAGCCGCTGCCGATGTAGTACGCGTCCCCGCCCCTCAAGTCGTAGAGCGGGCGCGGGAGTTCGGAGGTGCGGACGACCTTCGCGAGGGCGCTGTCCACCCCGGCCGCCGAGAGCAGGGCGCGGGCGGCGCCCGGGCGGGACTCCTCCACCACCAGGGCGTTGCCGCGTACGTCGACGTACCAGACCGGGGTGTCGGCGGTGGCCCCCGTACGGTCCAGGCGGGCCTTGGCCGCGTCCAGGTCGGCCAGGGAGTGGCGGACGAGCCTCGCGGTGGCTCCCCGCGCCTCGATCGCCGGTATGTCGGCGCGGTCGGTCGTCGCCACGGTCACCGTCTCCGACTCGGCGCCGCGCACCCAGGCGCCGGCGAAGTCCGCGCCCAGCGCGGCGCGCAGCCGTCCCGCGACAGCGCCCGCCTCGGCCTCGTTGGCGAGCCGGGCGTAGGCCTGCCGGGTGTCGATGCCCAGGTCACGGCGCATGGCGTCGACGAGGGCGGGTGGAGCCTCGGCGGACTTCAGGGTCTGCGCGGCGGTGGGCGCGGTGGACGGGGACGGTTCGGTACCGGCGCTCGCGGAGCCGCTGAGCCCGGCCACGAGCAGCGCGGCGGCCGCCACCGCCCCCGTGCACAGTCTGTGGAGCATGGGTGGTCTCCTCCGAAACGGTCGGGGAAGTGCGGGGAAGTGCCCAAACCGTAGGGAGGGCCGCGTGGGCGGCATAAGACGTCAGCCGACCCCCTGCCCCGGTGTTATGGAAGGCGGCAGCACGGCCTTCACCAGGCCCGCGTGGGCGCTGCGGGCCCGGTCCAGGACCGTCGCCGCGGTGTCCGGCCGCTGGGCCGCCGGATGCCAGCCCAGGAGATGGCGCCAGACGAGGGGAGTGCCGGTGAGCGGCCGGGTGACGATGCCCGGCGTCTGCGGGAAGGAGGCCCGGCACAGGCCGACCGCGCGGCCGACCCGCACCAGATGGACGCAGGAGAAGGTGTCCGTCTCGTACATCCGGCGCGGGGTGAACCCGGCGCGGGCGCAGGCGGCGGTGAAGCAGTCCGCGAAGCAGCCGTCGCCCGGGACGCAGGCCCACTCCTGGTCGGCGAGCGCGGCGAGGCCGATCTCGGGGCGGCCGGCGAGCGGGTGGTCCTCGGCGAGCATGACGAGCACCGGGTCCACGGCGATCTCCCGCCACACCAGGTGCTCCGCGCCCGGCGGGGTGGCCGAGCCGCAGGTCCCGGCCAGCGCGAAGTCGAGCCGCCCTTCGGTCAGCTGTCGCGCCAGTTCCCGCTCCGACCAGGAGGCGCAGGTGGTGACGGTGGCGTCGGGGTGGGTGTCCGCGATCCGGTCGACCAGCGCGCCGAGGAGGGGCCCGTGGATGCCGCCGAGCCGCAGCCGCTCGGCGTCCCGCCGCGCCCGCGCGAACCGCGCCGCCTCCCGCTGCAGCTCGGACACGGCGGGCAGCACGACCCGGGTGCGCTCCAGTACCAGCTCACCGAGGGCGGTGGCGCGCACCCCGTACCGGCCCCGCTCGAACAGCACGCCCCCCAGTGCCCGCTCGATCCGCCTGAGCTGAGCGCTCAGCGCGGGCTGGGCGAGCCCGAGTGCGGTGGCCGCCCGGGTGAGACTGCCCGCGTCGGCGATCGTCCGGATGGTCCTCAGATGCCGTAACTCCAGCTCCATGCAGCGAGCTTGCTGCGCGGGCGGGGCGGGGGCAAGGGGTTGGTATGGACCAGTTGCGCAGGGGGCCGTCGGCGCGGGCGCCCCGTGTTTGACCTGCGTCACTCCCGGGGTATTCTCTCCGGCTCGATTGGCGGAGGCGGTGCCCCATATGGCAGACTGTCCGAGTTGCTCGGTCGAGTGTTGATGCTGCGCGCCTCCCGCCGGGAGGACCGGAAGCGAGTCCCACAGTACTCGTCGTCCTAACTGCCTGAGGGCAGCACTGGGGCGGACGTACGGGAATCTTCCGGGAAGTGTGGTGCGGTACCGGCCAGGCACCCGGTGGGCCTCCTGGCCCTCGGTCCTCGGTTCCGGAAGGGCCGTGTTCCCACGCAGGGATGTTCGAACAAGGGACATCTGTGTCAGCGGGAGCGCGACACGCCCGACCGCGTGGGTCGGAGAACGGGACACAGGAACACCGGGTTCCAGAGCTTTACGAGACAAAGGACTACTGAGTAGCCATGGCGGGACAGAAGATCCGCATCCGGCTCAAGGCCTACGACCACGAGGTCATCGACTCCTCGGCGAAGAAGATCGTCGAGACGGTGACCCGCACTGGTGCGTCGGTCGCGGGCCCGGTGCCGCTGCCCACTGAGAAGAACGTGTACTGCGTCATCAAGTCGCCGCACAAGTACAAGGACTCGCGCGAGCACTTCGAGATGCGCACACACAAGCGCCTGATCGACATCCTCGACCCCACCCCCAAGACCGTTGACTCTCTGATGCGACTCGACCTCCCGGCCGGTGTCGACATCGAGATCAAGCTCTGAGGGCCGGTGATCTGAGAATGGCTAAGCAGATCAAGGGCATCCTGGGCGAGAAGCTCGGCATGACGCAGGTGTGGGACGAGAACAACCGTGTTGTTCCGGTCACCGTCGTCAAGGCCGGCCCGAACGTCGTGACCCAGGTCCGTACGAACGACACCGACGGCTACGAGTCGGTCCAGATCGCCTTCGGCGAGATCGACCCGCGCAAGGTGAACAAGCCCCTCAAGGGCCACTTCGCCAAGGCCGACGTCACCCCCCGCCGCCACCTCGTCGAGATCCGTACCTCGGACGCTTCCGAGTACACCCTCGGCCAGGAGATCACCGCCGAGGTGTTCGAGGCGGGCGTCAAGGTCGACGTCACCGGCAAGAGCAAGGGCAAGGGCTTCGCCGGTGTCATGAAGCGCCACAACTTCGGTGGCCTCGGCGCCGGTCACGGCACCCAGCGCAAGCACCGCTCCCCCGGTTCCATCGGTGGCTGCGCCACCCCGGGCCGTGTGTTCAAGGGCCTCCGCATGGCGGGTCGTATGGGCAACGAGCGGGTCACCACCCAGAACCTGACCGTCCACGCCGTTGACGCGGAGAAGGGTCTGCTGCTCATCAAGGGCGCGGTTCCCGGTCCGAACGGCGGCCTCGTCCTGGTCCGCACCGCGGCCAAGGGGGCCTGAGGTAACCGATGAGCACTGTTGACATCCTTTCGCCGGCGGGCGACAAGGCCGGTTCCGTCGAGCTCCCCGCGGAGATCTTCGACGCCAAGGTCAGCGTTCCGCTGATCCACCAGGTCGTCGTCGCGCAGCTCGCCGCTGCCCGTCAGGGCACCCACAAGACCAAGACCCGCGGTGAAGTCCGTGGTGGCGGCAAGAAGCCGTACCGCCAGAAGGGCACCGGCCGCGCCCGTCAGGGTTCGACCCGCGCCCCGCAGTTCGCCGGTGGTGGCGTCGTGCACGGTCCCGTGCCGCGCGACTACTCGCAGCGGACGCCCAAGAAGATGAAGGCCGCCGCCCTGCGCGGTGCCCTCACCGACCGGGCCCGCCACAACCGCATCCACGTCGTCTCCGGCGTCATCGAGGGCGAGACCCCGTCCACCAAGGCCGCCAAGACGCTGTTCGGCAAGATCTCGGAGCGCAAGAACCTGCTCCTGGTCGTCGAGCGCGCCGACGAGGCCGCGTGGCTGTCCGCCCGCAACCTGCCCCAGGTCCACATCCTGGAGCCGGGCCAGCTGAACACGTACGACGTTCTCGTCTCGGACGACGTGGTCTTCACCCAGGCCGCCTTCGAGTCCTTCGTGTCCGGCCCGAAGGCCACTGACACCGAAGGGAGCGAGGCCTGATGGCTATCCGTCACCCCGCCATTGCCTCCAAGGCCGCGAAGGCCGCCAAGGCCGCGCGCGTCGCCAAGGCGCGTCGCCACGCCGCCGAGGGCAAGAACACCGTCGAGACCCCGCTGAGCAAGTCCTTCACGGACCCCCGTGACGTGCTGCTCAAGCCGGTCGTCTCCGAGAAGAGCTACGCGCTCCTCGACGAGGGCAAGTACACGTTCATCGTCGACCCGCGTGCCAACAAGACCCAGATCAAGCAGGCCGTCGAGTCGGTCTTCGAGGTCAAGGTCACCGGGGTCAACACGATCAACCGCCAGGGCAAGCGCAAGCGGACCCGCACCGGCTTCGGCAAGCGCGCCGACAGCAAGCGGGCGATCGTGACCCTCGCCGAGGGCGACCGTATCGACATCTTCGGCGGTCCGACCGCGTAAGCGGGTCGGATCGTCCGATATCGGACGAGGACTGAGAAATGGGAATCCGCAAGTACAAGCCGACTACGCCGGGCCGTCGTGGTTCCAGCGTCGCCGACTTCGTCGAGGTCACGCGGTCCACGCCGGAGAAGTCGCTGGTCCGCCCCCTGCACAGCAAGGGCGGCCGTAACAACGCCGGTCGTGTGACCGTTCGCCACCAGGGTGGCGGACACAAGCGCGCCTACCGCGTGATCGACTTCCGTCGGCACGACAAGGACGGCGTGCCCGCGAAGGTCGCGCACATCGAGTACGACCCCAACCGCACCGCGCGCATCGCGCTGCTGCACTACGCCGACGGCGAGAAGCGCTACATCCTCGCCCCGCGCAACCTGCAGCAGGGTGACCGCGTCGAGAACGGTCCCGGGGCCGACATCAAGCCGGGCAACAACCTGGCGCTCCGCAACATCCCGGTCGGTACCACGATCCACGCGATCGAGCTCCGTCCCGGTGGCGGCGCCAAGTTCGCCCGCTCCGCCGGTGCCTCCGTGCAGCTGCTCGCGAAGGAGGGCCAGATGGCCCACCTGCGCATGCCCTCCGGTGAGATCCGCCTGGTCGACGTGCGCTGCCGCGCCACCGTCGGCGAGGTCGGCAACGCCGAGCAGAGCAACATCAACTGGGGTAAGGCCGGCCGCAAGCGCTGGCTGGGCGTCCGCCCGACCGTCCGCGGTGTGGCGATGAACCCGGTTGACCACCCCCACGGTGGTGGTGAGGGCAAGACCTCCGGTGGTCGCCACCCGGTCAGCCCCTGGGGTCAGAAGGAAGGTCGTACTCGTGCTCCCAAGAAGGCGAGCAACAAGTACATCGTCCGCCGCCGCAAGACGAACAAGAAGCGCTAGGAGCGGGTTTAGATGCCGCGCAGTCTCAAGAAGGGGCCCTTCGTCGACGACCACCTGATCAAGAAGGTGGACGCCCAGAACGAAGCCGGCACCAAGAACGTCATCAAGACCTGGTCCCGTCGCTCGATGATCGTCCCGGCCATGCTCGGCCACACGATCGCGGTGCACAACGGCAAGACCCACATCCCGGTGTTCGTCACCGAGTCGATGGTCGGCCACAAGCTCGGCGAGTTCTCGCCGACGCGCACCTTCCGGGGTCACGTCAAGGAAGACCGGAAGTCGAAGCGCCGCTAGTAGCGGATCGCATTCAGACACGTAAGTAACTGAAGGGACAACCATGGAAGCCAGGGCCCAGGCGCGGTACATCCGCGTCACGCCCATGAAGGCCCGCCGCGTGGTGGACCTCATCCGTGGCATGGACGCCACGGAGGCCCAGGCGGTCCTGCGATTCGCTCCGCAGGCCGCCTCCGTGCCGGTCGGCAAGGTGCTCGACAGCGCCATCGCCAACGCCGCGCACAACTACGACCACACCGATGTCGACAGCCTCTTCGTTTCCGAGGCGTACGTCGACGAGGGTCCGACCCTGAAGCGGTTCCGTCCGCGCGCCCAGGGCCGTGCCTACCGGATCCGCAAGCGGACCAGCCACATCACCGTGGTCGTCAGCAGCAAGGAAGGAACCCGGTAATGGGCCAGAAGGTAAACCCGCATGGGTTCCGGCTCGGTGTCACCACCGACTTCAAGTCGCGCTGGTACGCCGACAAGCTGTACAAGGACTACGTCAAGGAAGACGTCGCCATCCGTCGGATGATGACGTCCGGCATGGAGCGCGCCGGTATCTCCAAGGTGGAGATCGAGCGCACCCGTGACCGTGTCCGCGTGGACATCCACACCGCGCGTCCGGGCATCGTCATCGGCCGCCGCGGCGCCGAGGCCGACCGCATCCGCGGTGACCTGGAGAAGCTGACCGGCAAGCAGGTCCAGCTGAACATCCTTGAGGTCAAGAACCCGGAGACGGACGCTCAGCTGGTGGCCCAGGCCGTCGCCGAGCAGCTCTCCTCCCGCGTCTCCTTCCGTCGGGCCATGCGCAAGAGCATGCAGTCCGCCATGAAGGCCGGCGCCAAGGGCATCAAGATCCAGTGCGGTGGCCGCCTCGGTGGCGCCGAGATGTCCCGCTCGGAGTTCTACCGCGAGGGCCGTGTGCCCCTGCACACGCTCCGCGCGAACGTGGACTACGGCTTCTTCGAGGCCAAGACGACCTTCGGCCGCATCGGCGTGAAGGTCTGGATCTACAAGGGCGACGTCAAGAACATCGCCGAGGTCCGCGCCGAGAACGCCGCTGCCCGTGCGGGTAACCGCCCGGCGCGCGGCGGTGCCGACCGCCCGGCCCGTGGTGGCCGCGGTGGCGAGCGGCGCGGTCGCAAGCCGCAGCAGGCTGCCGGTTCCGAGGCCCCCAAGACTGAGTCTTCGGGCGCCGCGGCCGCGGCTGCTCCGGCTGAGAGCACCGGAACGGAGGCCTGACCGTCATGCTGATCCCCCGTAGGGTCAAGCACCGCAAGCAGCACCACCCGAAGCGCAACGGTATGTCCAAGGGTGGAACGCAGGTTGCGTTCGGCGAGTACGGCATCCAGGCGCTGACCCCGGCCTACGTGACGAACCGCCAGATCGAGGCGGCTCGTATCGCGATGACCCGCCACATCAAGCGTGGCGGCAAGGTCTGGATCAACATCTACCCGGACCGTCCCCTCACCAAGAAGCCGGCCGAGACCCGCATGGGTTCCGGTAAGGGTTCGCCGGAGTGGTGGATCGCCAACGTCAAGCCCGGACGCGTCATGTTCGAGCTGTCGTACCCCAACGAGAAGATCGCCCGTGAGGCGCTGACCCGTGCGGCCCACAAGCTGCCGATGAAGTGCCGGATCGTCAAGCGCGAGGCAGGTGAAGCGTGATGTCGGCCGGTACCAAGGCGTCCGAGCTGCGCGAGCTGGGCAACGAGGAGCTTCTGGCGAAGCTCCGCGAGGCCAAGGAAGAGCTGTTCAACCTCCGCTTCCAGGCGGCCACGGGTCAGCTCGAGAACCACGGCCGTCTCAAGGCGGTCCGCAAGGACATCGCCCGGATCTACACCCTCATGCGTGAGCGTGAGCTCGGCATCGAGACGGTGGAGAAC
Organism: Streptomyces sp. NPDC110618; assembly: GCF_055657065.1. NCBI lineage: Bacteria > Bacillati > Actinomycetota > Actinomycetes > Kitasatosporales > Streptomycetaceae > Streptomyces > Streptomyces sp. NPDC110618. Next base: position 150,849 of record NZ_JBVKBN010000004.1, read on the forward strand.
GCCTGATGAGCGAGAGCAACGTGACTGAGAACAAGGAAGCCCGCGGTTTCCGCAAGACCCGTGAGGGTCTGGTCGTCAGCGACAAGATGGACAAGACCGTCGTCGTCGCCGTCGAGGACCGCGTCAAGCACGCGCTGTACGGCAAGGTCATCCGCCGTACCAACAAGCTCAAGGCGCACGACGAGCAGAACGCCGCGGGTGTCGGCGACCGCGTCCTCCTGATGGAGACCCGGCCGCTGTCCGCGACGAAGCGCTGGCGCGTCGTCGAGATCCTCGAGAAGGCCAAGTAATTCCTGCGGGGCAAACCCCGCAGGTCAGTTCCGCCAGGCTCCGGGAGCCGCTCGCTGAGCGGCTCCCGGGGAACCGGCAGACAAACAGGAGATAGACGTGATCCAGCAGGAGTCGCGACTGCGCGTCGCCGACAACACTGGTGCGAAGGAAATCCTTTGCATCCGTGTGCTCGGTGGCTCCGGTCGCCGCTACGCGGGCATCGGTGACGTCATCGTCGCCACCGTCAAGGACGCGATCCCCGGTGGCAACGTGAAGAAGGGTGACGTCGTCAAGGCGGTCATCGTTCGCACCGTCAAGGAGCGCCGCCGTCCGGACGGCTCGTACATCCGCTTCGACGAGAACGCCGCTGTCATTCTGAAGAACGACGGCGACCCTCGCGGCACCCGCATCTTCGGCCCGGTCGGCCGTGAGCTGCGCGAGAAGAAGTTCATGAAGATCATCTCGCTCGCGCCGGAGGTGCTGTAAGCATGAAGATCAAGAAGGGCGACCTGGTCCAGGTCATCACCGGTAAGGACAAGGGCAAGCAGGGCAAGGTCATCGCGGCCTTCCCCCGTGAGGACCGTGTCCTGGTCGAGGGTGTCAACCGGGTCAAGAAGCACACCAAGGCCGGCCCGACCGCTCGCGGTTCCCAGGCCGGCGGCATCGTCACGACCGAGGCCCCGATCCACGTCTCCAACGTCCAGCTGGTCGTGGAGAAGGACGGCAAGAAGGTCGTCACGCGTGTCGGTTACCGCTTCGACGAAGAGGGCAACAAGATCCGCGTTGCCAAGCGGACGGGTGAGGACATCTGATGGCTACCACCACCACTCCGCGTCTGAAGACGAAGTACCGCGAGGAGATCGCGGGCAAGCTGCGTGACGAGTTCAAGTACGAGAACGTCATGCAGGTTCCCGGCCTCGTCAAGATCGTGGTCAACATGGGTGTGGGCGACGCCGCCCGCGACTCCAAGCTGATCGAGGGCGCCATCCGCGACCTCACCACGATCACCGGTCAGAAGCCGGCCGTCACCAAGGCCCGCAAGTCCATCGCGCAGTTCAAGCTGCGTGAGGGTCAGCCGATCGGTGCCCACGTCACGCTCCGTGGCGACCGCATGTGGGAGTTCCTGGACCGCACCCTGTCGCTCGCGCTGCCGCGCATCCGCGACTTCCGTGGTCTTTCCCCCAAGCAGTTCGACGGCCGTGGCAACTACACCTTCGGTCTCACCGAGCAGGTCATGTTCCACGAGATCGACCAGGACAAGATCGACCGTGTCCGGGGTATGGACATCACCGTGGTCACCACGGCGACCAACGACGAAGAGGGCCGCGCCCTTCTCCGTCACCTCGGCTTCCCGTTCAAGGAGGCGTGAGCGAGATGGCGAAGAAGGCTCTGATCGCTAAGGCTGCTCGCAAGCCCAAGTTCGGTGTGCGTGGCTACACCCGCTGCCAGCGCTGCGGCCGCCCGCACTCCGTGTACCGCAAGTTCGGCCTGTGCCGCGTGTGCCTTCGTGAGATGGCTCACCGTGGCGAGCTGCCGGGCGTGACCAAGAGCTCCTGGTAATCCCCTAAATCAGGGATTCTCAGGACTCTCGGTAAGCACTGGGTTCCGTCAGGCGCCCACCCCTTCATGGCTTAGGCTAGGAGGGTTGGGCGTCTGACATGCCCGTACGACTTACTACGCCGTAGGTCCACCGCGCCGCACCCGTCCCGTCTCGGATCGGGGAGAGGGATGGCGCACCAGGAAACCCCGGCGAGAGAGGCCGAAGGCCAATTCATGACCATGACTGATCCGATCGCAGACATGCTTACGCGTCTGCGGAACGCGAACTCGGCATACCACGACACCGTGTCGATGCCGCACTCGAAGATCAAGTCGCACATCGCGGAGATCCTCCAGCAGGAGGGCTTCATCACGGGCTGGAAGGTCGAGGACGCCGAGGTCGGCAAGAACCTCGTCCTGGAGCTGAAGTTCGGCCCCAACCGTGAGCGCTCCATCGCGGGCATCAAGCGGATCTCCAAGCCCGGTCTCCGGGTGTACGCGAAGTCCACCAACCTGCCGAAGGTGCTCGGCGGCCTCGGCGTGGCGATCATCTCCACGTCCCACGGGCTCCTCACCGACAAGCAGGCCGGCAAGAAGGGCGTGGGTGGGGAAGTCCTCGCCTACGTCTGGTAGCGGAAGGGAACGGAGGAAAAAGCTATGTCGCGTATTGGCAAGCTCCCCATCACGGTTCCCGCCGGCGTGGACGTCACCATCGACGGCCGCACGGTCTCGGTCAAGGGCCCCAAGGGCACGCTGACCCACACCGTCGCCGCGCCGATCGAGATCGAGAAGGGCGAGGACGGCGTCCTGCACGTCAAGCGCCCCAACGACGAGCGTCAGAACAAGGCCCTGCACGGCCTGTCCCGCACGCTGGTGGCGAACATGATCACCGGCGTGACCCAGGGTTACGTGAAGAAGCTCGAGATCAGCGGTGTCGGTTACCGAGTGACCGCCAAGGGCTCGAACCTGGAGTTCGCGCTCGGCTACAGCCACCCGATCACTGTCGAGGCCCCCGAGGGCATCACCTTCAAGGTCGAGGCGCCCACGCGTTTCTCGGTCGAGGGCATCGACAAGCAGAAGGTCGGCGAGGTTGCGGCCAACATCCGCAAGCTGCGCAAGCCCGACCCGTACAAGGCCAAGGGCGTCAAGTACGAGGGCGAAGTCATCCGCCGCAAGGTCGGAAAGGCGGGTAAGTAAGCCATGGCATACGGACAGAAGATCCTCAAGGGCGACGCCTACAAGCGCGCCGCGATCAAGCGCCGTCACATCCGGATCCGCAAGAAGGTGTCCGGTACGGCGGAGCGTCCCCGCCTGGTCGTTACCCGCTCGAACCGCCACATCGTGGCCCAGGTGATCGACGACATCAAGGGTCACACCCTGGCGTCGGCGTCCACCCTGGACAGCTCGGTCCGCGGTGGCGAGGGCGACAAGTCCGCGCAGGCCAAGAAGGTCGGCGCCCTGGTCGCCGAGCGCGCCAAGGCCGCCGGTGTCGAGGCCGTTGTGTTCGACCGTGGTGGCAACCAGTACGCCGGGCGCATCGCCGCCCTGGCGGACGCCGCCCGCGAAGCCGGCTTGAAGTTCTGAGCCGTTCGTAGCTAGCGGAAAAGAGAGAGGTAAATCCAATGGCTGGACCCCAGCGCCGCGGTGGCGGTGCCGGTGGCGGCGAGCGGCGGGACCGGAAGGGCCGTGACGGCGGCGCAGCTGCCGCCGAGAAGACCGCGTACGTTGAGCGCGTTGTCGCGATCAACCGCGTCGCCAAGGTTGTGAAGGGTGGTCGTCGCTTCAGCTTCACCGCGCTGGTCGTGGTGGGCGACGGTGACGGCACCGTGGGTGTCGGTTACGGCAAGGCCAAGGAGGTGCCGGCCGCCATCGCCAAGGGCGTTGAGGAGGCCAAGAAGCACTTCTTCAAGGTCCCCCGTATCCAGGGCACCATCCCCCACCCCATCCAGGGTGAGAAGGCTGCCGGCGTCGTGCTGCTCAAGCCCGCGTCGCCCGGTACCGGTGTGATCGCCGGTGGTCCGGTGCGTGCCGTGCTGGAGTGCGCCGGTATCCACGACGTGCTGTCGAAGTCGCTCGGCTCCGACAACGCGATCAACATCGTGCACGCCACCGTGGAGGCCCTGAAGGGCCTGCAGCGTCCCGAGGAGATCGCGGCCCGCCGCGGTCTGCCGCTTGAGGACGTCGCTCCCGCGGCCCTGCTGCGTGCGCGTGCCGGGGCGGGTGCGTAATCATGGCGCAGCTCAAGATCACGCAGGTCAAGTCCTACATCGGCAGCAAGCAGAACCACCGTGACACCCTGCGGTCGCTTGGTCTCAAGGGGATCAACACCGTGGTCGTCAAGGAGGACCGCCCCGAGTTCCGCGGCATGGTGCACACCGTCCGCCACCTCGTGACGGTCGAGGAGGTCGACTGATCATGGCGGAGCAGAACCCGCTCAAGATCCACAACCTCCGTCCCGCCCCGGGCGCCAAGACCGCCAAGACCCGTGTCGGTCGTGGTGAGGCGTCGAAGGGTAAGACGGCCGGTCGTGGTACCAAGGGCACGAAGGCCCGCTACCAGGTTCCGGAGCGCTTCGAGGGTGGCCAGATGCCGCTCCACATGCGCCTCCCGAAGCTGAAGGGCTTCAAGAACCCGTTCAAGACCGAGTACCAGGTCGTGAACCTCGACAAGCTGGCCGCGCTCTACCCCGAGGGTGGCGAGGTCACGGTCGAGGGCCTCGTGGCCAAGGGTGCCGTGCGCAAGAACAGCCTCGTCAAGGTCCTCGGCCAGGGCGAGATCTCCGTGGCGCTGCAGGTGACGGTGGACGCCGTCTCCGGCTCCGCCAAGGAGAAGATCACCGCCGCCGGCGGTACCGTCACCGAGCTCGTCTGAACACCTCAGGCGTCTCGATGACTTGAGCGATCCCGACCGGGGATACCCCACAAATGGGGTATCCCCGGTTGGTCGTTCCTAGGGTGGCAGTCTCGCGGGTAAGGTGGCCTGCACTGCCAACTTTTACCGGGTGCCTCACAAGCGGCACTCGGAGCGGCAGTCGACCGTTAGCTAGTCGTTCCTATTAGTCGAACCTCAAGACCGTCACCCTTGACGCAGTTGCGCGGGGGTCGCAGGAGGCACCGTGCTCACCGCGTTCGCCCGGGCGTTCAAGACGCCCGACCTGCGCAAGAAGCTGCTCTTCACGCTCGGCATCATCGTGATCTACCGGATCGGTACGCACATCCCGATCCCCGGCGTCGACTACACGTCCGTCCAGCAGTGCGTGGACGAGGCGTCCGGCAAGCAGGGGATCTTCGGTCTGGTCAACATGTTCAGCGGTGGAGCGCTGCTGCAGATCACCATCTTCGCGCTGGGCATCATGCCGTACATCACGGCGAGCATCATCCTCCAGCTGCTGACCGTGGTGATCCCGCGCCTGGAAGCCCTCAAGAAGGAGGGCCAGGCCGGTACGGCGAAGATCACGCAGTACACCCGTTACCTGACGGTGGCCCTCGCCGTCCTGCAGGGCACCGGCCTCGTCGCCACGGCCCGCAGCGGCGCCCTCTTCTCCGGCTGCACGGTCGCCGGAAACGTGGTCCCGGACCGCTCGATCTTCACGACCATCACGATGGTCGTCACCATGACCGCAGGCACGGCCGTCGTCATGTGGCTCGGTGAGCTGATCACCGACCGCGGCATCGGCAACGGCATGTCGATCCTGATGTTCATCTCGATCGCCGCGACCTTCCCGGCCGCCCTGTGGGCCATCAAGCAGGAGGGCACGCTGGCCGACGGCTGGATCGAGTTCAGCACCGTCATGCTGGTCGGTTTCGTCATGGTCGGCCTGGTGGTCTTCGTCGAGCAGGCCCAGCGCCGGATCCCGGTGCAGTACGCGAAGCGCATGATCGGCCGCCGGTCCTACGGCGGTACGTCCACGTACATCCCGTTGAAGGTGAATCAGGCCGGTGTGATTCCTGTCATCTTCGCGTCGTCGCTGCTCTACATCCCGGCCCTGATCGCGCAGTTCTCGGACAGCAAATCGAGCTGGAAGTCGTGGATCGAAGCGAATCTCGTCACAGGGTCGCACCCGATTTACCTGAGTTTGTACTTCTTGCTCATCGTGTTCTTCGCGTTCTTCTACGTAGCGATCTCCTTCAACCCTGAGGAAGTCGCCGACAACATGAAGAAGTATGGTGGCTTCATCCCGGGCATCCGGGCTGGCCGACCGACCGCTGAGTACTTGAGCTACGTACTCAACCGGATCACCTGGCCGGGTTCGCTGTATCTGGGTCTGATCGCTCTCGTCCCGACGGCCGCACTGGCCGGCTTCGGGGCCAACCAGAACTTCCCGTTCGGTGGCACCAGCATCCTGATCATCGTGGGTGTCGGTCTCGAGACCGTGAAGCAGATCGAGAGCCAGCTCCAGCAGCGCAATTACGAAGGGTTCCTCCGCTGATGCGAATCGTCCTCGTCGGGCCGCCTGGTGCCGGTAAGGGAACGCAAGCCACGCGCCTTGCCGAGAAGCTGAACATCCCGCACATCTCCACGGGCGACCTGTTCCGCGCCAACATCAGCCAGAAGACGGAGCTGGGGCAGCTCGCGAAGTCCTACATGGACGCGGGCAACCTCGTGCCGGACGAGGTCACCATCGCGATGGCCAAGGACCGCATGGAGCAGCCGGACGCCGAGGGCGGCTTCCTGCTGGACGGCTTCCCGCGCAATGTCTCGCAGGCCGAGGCGCTGGACGAGCTGCTGTCGAGCACCGGCATGAAGCTGGACGCCGTGCTCGACCTGGAGGCCCCCGAGGACGAGGTCGTCAAGCGGATCGCCGGCCGGCGCACCTGCCGCAACAACTCCGCGCACGTCTTCCACGTCACGTACAGCCCGCCGAAGAAGGAGGGCGTCTGCGACGTCTGCGGCGGCGAGCTGTACCAGCGGGACGACGACTCCGAGTCGACGGTCCGCACGCGGCTGGAGGTCTACCACACGCAGACCGAGCCGATCATCGACTACTACAAGGCGCAGGGCCTGGTCGTCACCATCGAGGCCATGGGCCCCGTGGACGAGGTCACCGGCCGCGCCCTGACGGCCCTCAAGCGCGAGGGCGACGACAAGTAGTCCCCCCGTACGTTCGCGGCAGCCGCGGTTCCCTTCCTGGGGCCGCGGCTGCGGTGTGCCGTGCCCCGTATCGTTGTGACATAGCCCCCTGACCCGGTTGAGAAAGGCCCCCGCCGCCATGGTGCAGATCAAGAGCCCCGAGCAGATCGCCAAGATGCGTGAGGCGGGGCTGGTCGTCGCCGCCATTCACGCGGCCACGCGGGAGGCCGCGGTGCCGGGTGCCACCACCAAGGATCTGGACGAGGTGGCCCGCAAGGTGCTCGCGGAGCACGGGGCGAAGTCGAACTTCCTCGGCTACGGCGGGTTCCCGGCGACGATCTGCACCTCCCCGAACGAGGTCGTCGTCCACGGCATCCCCTCCGACGAGGTCGTGCTCAAGGACGGGGACATCATCTCCATCGACTGCGGGGCGATCGTGGACGGCTGGCACGGTGACGCCGCCTACACGGCCTTCGTGGGGTCCGGTCACGCTCCGGAGCTGATCGAGCTCTCCCGGGTGACCGAGGAGTCGATGTGGGCCGGTATCGCGGCCATGAAGCAGGGCAACCGGCTCGTCGACATCTCCCGCGCCATCGAGACGTACATCCGCCGCCAGCCCAAGCCGGGCGGCGGCCGGTACGGGATCATCGAGGACTACGGCGGCCACGGCATCGGCACCGAGATGCACATGGACCCGCACCTGCTGAACTACGTCGAGCGCCGCCGCGGCAAGGGTCCCAAGCTGGTCCCCGGCTTCTGCCTCGCCATCGAGCCGATGGTCTCCCTCGGCACCCCGAAGACCGAGGTCCTCGCCGACGACTGGACGGTCATCACCACCGACGGCACCTGGTCCTCCCACTGGGAGCACTCGGTCGCCCTCACGGAACAGGGCCCGCTGGTGCTCACGGCCCCTGATGGCGGCAAGGCCAAGCTGGCGGAGTACGGGATCACGGCGGCGCCGGATCCGCTGGGCTGACTCTGCCCCGTTTCCGCGCTCTGTTTCCGTGGCGTAATGATCTGTGCCGGTGGGCAGGATTGCTCGATTCGTGTTTCCGGGTGCGCTGACGTAGACTGACTCGTCGGCTCTCGTGTACCCGCATGTCCGCATGCGCTCGCAGGGAGTCGATCAAGGTAGTCGATTCGAAGGGCGAAGCGTGGCCAAGAAGCAAGGTGCCATCGAGATCGAGGGCACTGTCGTCGAGTCTCTGCCGAACGCCATGTTCAAGGTCGAGCTCCAGAACGGCCACCAGGTCCTGGCACACATCAGCGGCAAGATGCGCATGCACTACATCCGCATCCTCCCTGACGACCGGGTCGTGGTGGAGCTGTCTCCGTACGACCTGACGCGTGGCCGGATCGTCTACCGGTACAAGTAGATCTTGCCCGCGCCCCGGGTTTCCCGAGGCGATGGCACTGACCCGGAGAACCTCACCCAATGAAGGTCAAGCCGAGCGTCAAGAAGATCTGCGACAAGTGCAGGGTGATCCGCCGTCACGGCCGGGTCATGGTCATCTGCGACAACCCGCGCCACAAGCAGCGCCAGGGCTGACGCACGACCTCACCCTCTGCACCTCTATCGCAGAGTTTTCGCGCGACGCGAGCTGAATTTGTTCATACGCAGGACCCAGGCGAGCGATCGTCTGACACCCCCGGTTCGGAGGCCGGGGACCCAGTTCGTACCTGGTACGGCGGCTGGGAGTCGGTTCTGCGGAAGACCTCCGAAGATCACCAGGAGCCATTGAATGGCACGCGTTTCCGGTGTTGACATCCCGCGCGACAAGCGCGTGGAGGTCGCCCTCACCTACGTGTTCGGCATCGGCCGGACGCTCTCCCAGCAGACGCTGGCCGCCACCGGCATCGACCCGAACACCCGCGTCCGCGACCTCTCCGAGGAGCAGCTCGTCGCGATCCGCGAGTACGTGGACAACAACATCAAGACCGAGGGTGACCTCCGTCGCGAGATCCAGGCCGACATCCGCCGCAAGGTCGAGATCGGCTGTTACCAGGGTCTCCGTCACCGTCGTGGTCTGCCCGTCCGCGGTCAGCGCACCAGCACCAACGCCCGCACCCGCAAGGGCCCGCGTCGCGCCATCGCCGGTAAGAAGAAGCCGGGCAAGAAGTAGTCCACAGCGGACTCACCGTCCAGCGGTCTTCGCTGTAGGACCGACCACCTCCCGTAGGAGTACAGATGCCCCCCAAGGGTCGTCAGGGCGCTGCCAAGAAGGTGCGCCGCAAGGAAAAGAAGAACGTCGCTCACGGCCACGCGCACATCAAGAGCACGTTCAACAACACGATCGTCTCCATCACGGACCCGTCCGGCAACGTGATCTCCTGGGCCTCCGCCGGCCACGTCGGCTTCAAGGGCTCCCGGAAGTCCACGCCGTTCGCCGCGCAGATGGCCGCCGAGTCGGCTGCCCGCCGCGCCCAGGAGCACGGCATGCGCAAGGTCGACGTGTTCGTGAAGGGTCCGGGTTCCGGTCGTGAGACCGCGATCCGTTCGCTCCAGGCCACCGGCCTTGAGGTCGGCTCCATCCAGGACGTCACGCCGACCCCGCACAACGGCTGCCGTCCGCCGAAGCGCCGCCGCGTCTGACGCGCGCG
>NZ_JBVKBN010000004.1:160427-479321 GCF_055657065.1 Streptomyces sp. NPDC110618
GCTCACGGTGGCTCGGCTTCCGGCTGGGGGTGTGGGGGTCGTCCCCCACATGTCGCAGTACGGCTGCCGTCCGCCGAAGCGCCGCCGCGTCTGAGGCACGCGCTCACGGTGGCTCGGCTTCCGGCTGGGGGTGTGGGGGTCGTCCCCCACATGTCGCAGTACGGCTGCCGTCCGCCGAAGCGCCGCCGCGTCTGAGTCGACGTCGGTGCGTGCCTCTCCGCGCGAGCGGAGGTGACCCGCGCCGCCGCGTCTGACGCACGGCTGCTTCGCGCAGGGTTTGGTCCGGGCGGTACGGCTCTTCGGGGGCGTATCGCCCGTACCCTTGCAGTACCCGTCCCTCTTGCCGGGGACGGTTTCCGTCGGACGTCAAATAGCGGGCGTCCACGAATGAAGGATCTGATCCACACATGCTGATCGCTCAGCGTCCCTCGTTGACCGAAGAGGTCGTCGACGAGTTCCGCTCCCGGTTCGTGATCGAGCCGCTGGAGCCGGGCTTCGGCTACACCCTCGGCAACTCCCTCCGCCGTACCCTCCTGTCGTCGATCCCCGGTGCCGCTGTCACCAGCATCCGCATCGACGGCGTCCTGCACGAGTTCACCACCGTGCCGGGCGTCAAGGAGGACGTCACCGACCTGATCCTCAACATCAAGCAGCTGGTCGTCTCCTCGGAGCACGACGAGCCGGTCGTGATGTACCTGCGCAAGCAGGGCCCGGGTCTGGTCACCGCCGCCGACATCGCGCCCCCGGCCGGTGTCGAGGTGCACAACCCCGACCTCGTCCTCGCCACGCTCAACGGCAAGGGCAAGCTGGAGATGGAGCTGACGGTCGAGCGCGGCCGCGGTTACGTCTCCGCCGTGCAGAACAAGCAGGTGGGCCAGGAGATCGGCCGTATCCCGGTCGACTCCATCTACAGCCCCGTGCTGAAGGTCACCTACAAGGTCGAGGCGACCCGAGTCGAGCAGCGCACCGACTTCGACAAGCTCATCGTCGACGTCGAGACCAAGCAGGCGATGCGTCCGCGTGACGCCATGGCCTCCGCCGGCAAGACCCTGGTCGAGCTGTTCGGTCTCGCCCGCGAGCTGAACATCGACGCCGAGGGCATCGACATGGGCCCGTCCCCCACGGACGCCGCCCTGGCCGCCGACCTGGCGCTGCCGATCGAGGAGCTGGAGCTCACGGTCCGCTCCTACAACTGCCTCAAGCGCGAGGGCATCCACTCCGTGGGTGAGCTCGTCGCCCGCTCCGAGGCCGACCTGCTCGACATCCGCAACTTCGGTGCGAAGTCGATCGACGAGGTCAAGGCGAAGCTGGCCGGCATGGGCCTGGCCCTGAAGGACAGCCCGCCCGGATTCGACCCGACCGCCGCCGCCGACGCCTTCGGCGCCGACGACGACGCGGACGCGGGTTTCGTGGAGACCGAGCAGTACTGAGTGACTGACCGGTCGCAGCCGGTGGGCATCCGCCCATCGGGTTCCTGACCCCGGTACCTGATACGGCCGGGGCAGACACACAGGAGAAAGAACATGCCGAGGCCCACCAAGGGTGCCCGTCTGGGCGGCAGCGCCGCGCACGAGAAGCTCCTCCTCGCGAACCTCGCGAAGAGCCTCTTCGAGCACGGCCGCATCACCACGACCGAGGCGAAGGCGCGCCGTCTGCGTCCCTACGCCGAGCGTCTGATCACCAAGGCGAAGAAGGGCGACCTTCACAACCGCCGCCAGGTGCTCCAGGTCATCACGGACAAGAGCGTCGTCCACACGCTCTTCACCGAGATCGGCCCGCGCTACGAGAACCGCCCGGGTGGCTACACCCGTATCACCAAGATCGGTAACCGCCGTGGCGACAACGCGCCCATGGCTGTCATCGAGCTGGTGGAGGCCCTGACCGTGGCCCAGCAGGCCACCGGTGAGGCCGAGGCGGCGACCAAGCGCGCCGCGAAGGACGCCGAGGCCGCTGCCGCCGAGCCCAAGGTCGATGTGACCAAGGACGACGAGGCCGCTGCCGAGGAGTCGAAGGACGCGTAAGCGTTCCGCCCGTTGGGCGTTGGCGGGTCCGTTCCTTCCGGAGCGGGCCCGCCTTTTCGCATCCGAGAGGACCTGTGAGGATCTGTACGTGAGTGAAGTACCAGCACCCGGGTTCGTACGCGTCCGGCTCGACCTCTCCTACGACGGCAGCGAGTTCCACGGCTGGGCCAAGCAGGCCGGGGGACAGCGCACCGTGCAGGGCGAGATCGAGGACGCCCTGCGGACCGTGACCCGGTCCGGGGAGACGTACGAGCTGACGGTCGCCGGACGCACCGACGCCGGGGTGCACGCGCGAGGGCAGGTCGCGCATGTCGATCTGCCGGAGCAGCTGTGGGCCGAGCACCAGGAGAAGCTGCTGAAGCGGCTCGCCGGGCGGCTGCCCAGGGACGTGCGGGTGTGGGCCCTGGCGGAGGCCCCGGAGGGGTTCAACGCGCGCTTCGCCGCGCTGTGGCGGCGCTATGTGTACCGGGTGTCCGACCGGCCGGGCGGGGTCGACCCGCTGCTGCGCAACCATGTGCTGTGGCATGACTGGGAGTTGGATGTCGACGTCATGGACGCCGCCGCCAAGTCCCTTGTCGGGGAGCACGACTTCGCCGCCTACGCCAAGAAGCGCGAGGGGGCCTCGACGGTGCGGGAGATCCTGGACTTCGGGGTGCGCCGGACCGAGGGCGGCGTGGTGGAGATCGAGGTGCGCGCCGACGCCTTCTGCCACAACCAAGTCCGCTCCATGGTGGGCGCGTTGCTGTTCGTGGGGGACGGGCACCGGGGCGTGGAGTGGCCGCGCAAGGTGCTGGACGCGCGGGTCCGCGACAGCGCCGTGCACGTCGTACGGCCGCACGGGCTGACGCTGGAGGAGGTCGCGTACCCGGCACCCGAACTGCTCGCGGAGCGCCAGGTACAGGCGCGGCGGGTGCGGGGGCAGGTGCACTGAAGGGGGCCCCGGTGCTCGGAGCCCCCTCCTGGCGTACGGGTCAGCCTGTCTGGGCTGCTGCCGAGGCCTGGGTCTGGCCGCGGCGGCGGATCTGGTCGAAGGTGAACTGCTGGAGGGCGTCGCCGGCCTGGAAGACCTTGGTGTCCTTGTCGGTGACGTCCTTGCCGTTGGTGAAGCCGGCGACCGTGAAGTAGGCGTAGCGGCCGTAGTAGTTGCGCGTGGAGCGGCACACCGCGGCGTTGCAGAACGGCTTGACGCCGTCGCCGGACAGGGAGCGCACGATGCTCTTGTCGTCGGTCTCGGACTTGGCCTTCGCGGCCTGCGCCTCGGTGTCGAAGACGGCGACGCCGATGGTGACCGCGATGCCGCCGTCGACGTAGGTGACGCGCATCAGACGGGTGCAGTCGTTGGCGTCGAGGACCTTCGGGAGGGTCTTCAGGGCCCCGGTCGCGCACTTCTTGGTGTCGTCCGTGGGGCCCTTCTTGTAGACGGTCCCGGCCAGCGTCAGCTGCTTGCCGCCGAAGAAGGAGTCGGGGCTGAGCGGAGCGGTGTCCTTCTTCGCGCTGGAGATGAAGTCGTCCGGGTTGAGCGGGGGAGGCGCGCTCGTCGGGGCGAAGGAGGGCTCGGTGGACCCGCTCGGGATGTCCGCGGTCGCGGGCAACTGGGCGGTCGGCTTGTTGGCGGTGCCGTCGTTGGCCGAGACCACGGCGACGGCGACCGCCGCGGCTATGCCCACGGTGGCCAGCGCGCCACCGCCGATGAACAGCATGCGGCGCCGCTTGTTACGGGACTCGGACGCCTCGGCGAGCGCGGCCCAGTCCGGGGTCTGACTGCTCCCGCCGCTGTTCCACGGCTGCTGGGAGTGCGGTTTCCAGGGATCCCACTGCGACTGGGGTCCCCCCTGCTGCCCGAAGCTCATGGGGCGCATCTTAGACGCAGCCCCGGGGTAGGTAATTCCGGTTCAAGGGCCCCTGGGGGCGCGGGTGTTGCACAAAAGGGCGCGCGCAAATACGACATCTCCGGGCCCTTGGTGCGATGCGCGGGCCGGGTTTAGCGGTGCGCCGTGGGGTGGCGACGGTACGTGTTGTTATCAGGGCGCCACACACCCGGTGCCACGCACTGGGGTGATTACACTGGGTGCGGCAGTCCTTACCCGTGTCGCCCGCCTGTGCGGGCTCGTTTTGACCCCCTGCGGGGCGCGCGGGTATTCTGCTTCTTCGTTGTGTATTGGCTTGCTCATTCTCACGGGACGGGCCCTTACACCGGTCCACCGGGCCGATGACCAGCGACCAGCACGCGGTTTGCGTCACCGCAGTGCGGTCAAGGCTGTCGTGATCGTTTCGGTGACCTGTTCAGGACCATTCACTCGAAGCGAAGGCTACGAACCGTGCGTACGTACAGCCCCAAGCCCGGCGATGTGACGCGCCAGTGGCACGTCATCGACGCTCAGGACGTTGTCCTGGGCCGTCTCGCCACCACCGCAGCGACCCTTCTCCGGGGCAAGCACAAGCCGATTTACGCGCCCCACGTCGACACTGGTGACTTCGTCATCATCATCAACGCCGACAAGGTGCACCTCTCCGGCAACAAGCGGACCCAGAAGATGGCGTACCGCCACTCCGGCTACCCGGGTGGTCTGCGCTCCGTCCGTTACGACGAGCTGCTCGACAAGAACCCCGAGAAGGCCATCGAGAAGGCCGTCAAGGGCATGCTCCCCAAGAACTCCCTGGGCCGTCAGATGCTCTCGAAGCTGAAGGTCTACAAGGGTGACCAGCACCCGCACGGCGCGCAGCAGCCGCAGCCGTACGAGATCACCCAGGTCGCGCAGTAAGTCCGGCCACCCCCTAAGACTGAAGAGAATCTGAGGAGAATCGTGGCCGAGACCACTGCCGAGCAGCCGCTCGAAGAGCTTGACATCGACAGCTACACCACCGAGTCCGAGGTTCCGGTCGAGGGTGAGTACACCTCCGAGTCCCTCGCCTCGCGCTTCGGTGAGCCCCAGCCGGCCGCCGGCCTGGGCCGTCGCAAGAACGCCATCGCCCGCGTCCGGATCGTCCCGGGCACCGGCAAGTGGAAGATCAACGGGCGGACGCTCGAGGACTACTTCCCGAACAAGGTCCACCAGCAGGAGGTCAACGAGCCGTTCAAGGTTCTTGAGCTCGAAGGCCGCTACGACGTCATCGCCCGCATCGCGGGTGGCGGTGTCTCCGGTCAGGCCGGTGCCCTGCGTCTCGGTGTCGCCCGCGCCCTGAACGAGGCCGACGTCGACAACAACCGCGGCCCGCTGAAGAAGGCCGGCTTCCTGCGCCGCGACGACCGCGCGGTCGAGCGGAAGAAGGCCGGTCTGAAGAAGGCCCGCAAGGCTCCGCAGTACAGCAAGCGCTAAGCTTCGCTGCCTGCAAGCTCGTACCGCACTTCAGCAGTACGTCCGAACGCCCCGGCGGCACGCCACAGTGCCGCCGGGGCGTTCGTTTATCAGAGCCGTGGGCGTATAACGGCACAAGACGTTCAAAGGCTTGTGCGATCGGGTGATCTTGGACGATCTCCGAGAACGATCTCGAAAGTGACGCTTCATCAGGAGGACAAGTGGGACGACTCTTCGGCACGGACGGCGTGCGCGGTGTCGCCAACGCGGATCTGACCGCCGAGATGGCGCTCGGTCTGTCGGTCGCGGCGGCCCACGTGCTCGCCGAGGCGGGCACCTTCGAAGGCCACCGGCCGACCGCGGTGGTCGGACGGGACCCGCGTGCGTCCGGGGAGTTCCTGGAGGCCGCCGTGGTCGCCGGTCTGGCGAGCGCGGGTGTCGACGTGCTGCGGGTCGGCGTCCTGCCCACGCCCGCGGTGGCCCACCTCACCGGAGCGCTCGGCGCCGACCTCGGCGTCATGCTCTCCGCCAGCCACAACGCCATGCCCGACAACGGCATCAAGTTCTTCGCCCGCGGCGGTCACAAGCTCGCCGACGAGCTGGAGGACCGCATCGAGTCCGTCTACGACTCGCACCGCCACGGCGAGCCCTGGGAGCGGCCCACCGGCGCCGGCGTCGGCCGGGTCCGCGACTACGACGAGGGCCTGGACCAGTACATCGCCCACCTGATCGGCGTCCTCCCGAACCGCCTCGACGGGCTGAAGATCGTCCTGGACGAGGCGCACGGCGCCGCCTCCCGGGTCTCCCCGGAGGCCTTCGCGCGGGCCGGCGCCGAGGTGATCACCATCGGCGCGGAGCCGGACGGCCTCAACATCAACGACGGCTGCGGCTCCACCCACCTCGGCCTCCTCAAGGCCGCCGTCGTCGAGCACGGCGCCGCCCTCGGTATCGCGCACGACGGCGACGCCGACCGCTGCCTGGCCGTGGACCACACCGGTGAGGAGGTGGACGGCGACCAGATCCTGGCCGTGCTCGCGCTGGCGATGCGGGAGCGTTCCGCACTGCGCTCCGGCACCGTTGTCGCGACCGTGATGTCCAACCTCGGCTTCAAGCTGGCGCTGGAGCGGGAGGGCCTCAAGCTCGTCCAGACGGCCGTGGGCGACCGGTACGTGCTGGAGGAGATGAAGCAGCACGGCTACGCCCTCGGCGGCGAGCAGTCCGGCCACGTGATCATCCTCGACCACGCCACGACCGGCGACGGCACGCTCACCGGCCTGATGCTGGCCGCGCGGGTCGCGGAGACCGGCCGGTCGCTCAAGGAGCTGGCCTCCGTGATGGAGCGGCTGCCGCAGGTGCTGATCAATGTGCCCGACGTGGACAAGTCCCGGGTGAAGACCTCCGGTGAGCTGGCCGCCGCCGTCGCCGACGCGGAGGCGGAGCTGGGCTCGACCGGACGCGTCCTGCTGCGGCCCTCGGGGACCGAGCCGCTGGTGCGCGTGATGGTCGAGGCGGCCGACATCGACCACGCCCGCGCGGTCGCCGGACGGCTCGCCGATGTCGTGAAGTCCGTACTGGGATAACGCCCGCACTGCGGGCCTCCATCCGGAGGGACGGGGCGCGGCGCTTGGAGTGGCGCCGCCCCCTGTGTCCGGTACGACCCTAATTTCAGGGTCCATGGATTCATCACGGAACATCGCTCCGCCCTCCGTACCCGCCGCCCCCAGCCGCCGCAGCGCGCTCGCCGGACTCGTCGCGGGCGCCGCCGGAGCGGTGGGTGCCGCCGCCGTCGCGGGCGCCCCGGCCGCCTCCGCCGCGCCCGCCGCCCCGGCACCGGCCGCCTCACCGACGCCGGGCGCCATGCAGCTGTTCACCGACCCGGGGCTCAACTTCGGCGCGCTGCTCGCCCTGGGAGCCGCTGGCGCCAGGGCCTCCGAGGTCGGTGAAGTGCTCACCGCCGTCAACGCGATCAACGCGGCCGGGGCGAACGAGAACACCTACACCGCCGAGTTCCGCGCCTGGGGCGACCGGCTCGTCGCCATGCGCACCGGCCACCGCGAGACCGACCGCTTCCGCTCGCTGCGCGCCTCCCAGTACTACGCCCAGGCGCTCTTCTTCGTCCTGGGCTCCACCACCCCCGGTGACGAGGAGCGGCTCTACCGCGCCGGACGCCGCACCTGGGACACCTTCGCCCGGCTCTGCGAACCCGCCGCCATCACCGACAAGGTCCCGTACGGGAAGACCCCGCTGCCGGTGTGGTTCTTCCGCCCCGACACCTCCGGCAAGCCCCGCCCGACGGTGATCCTCACCAACGGCAGCGACGGGCAGAACGTCGACATGTGGACGTACGGGGTCATGGCCGCCCTCGACCGGGGCTGGAACGCGCTGGTCTATGACGGTCCCGGTCAGGGTCAGCTGCTCTTCGTGGACAAGGTGGTCTTCAGCCCGCGCTGGGAGCGGGTGGTCGGCCCGCTGGTCGACTGGCTGCAGCGCCGGCACGACGTCGACCACCGGCGGATCGCGCTGACCGGTCTGTCCATGGGCGGCGACCTGGCGCCCCGCGCCGCCGCCTTCGACCACCGCATCGCCGCGCTGGTCGCGATGCCCGGCTGTCTCAACCCGTGGCTGGCCTTCCCTCCGGAGCTGCGGGAGATCCTCACCCCGGACAAGGCGGAGACCAACAAGATCTGGAACGAGGAGGTCGTGCCCGAGCTGGACGCGACCGAGGCGTACCAGCTGAAGAAGCGGTTCGAGCCCTTCTCGATCGAGGCGATGCTCGCCGCCCGCCGGGGCCGGATGTTCACCGACTTCTGGACGGCCGCCCGCCGGGTCGTGGCCATGGACATCACCGGCGTGGTCCGCCGCATCCAGGCCCCGACCCTGGTCCTGGACTACGAGGACGAGGCGTTCTACCCCGGCCAGCCGCGTCAGATGTACGAGCTGCTGCGCACCCGCAAGGACTACCTCAAGCTGACCGCCGCCACCGGGGCCCAGCTGCACTGCTCCCCGATGGCGCCGCAGCAGCACTGCGAGGTCGTCTTCGACTGGCTGGAGGACACCCTGGGACGCCGCAAGGGATGATCCTCCGGTCGCGGGGGCCCGGCCTCAGAGCCTCAGAGCTTGCGCAGCGACAGCCGCTGCACCTTGTGGTCCGGGCCCTTGCGCAGCACGAGGGTGGCGCGGCCCCGGGTGGGGGCGATGTTCTCCACCAGGTTCGGCTTGTTGATGGTCCGCCACATCGTCCCGGCGTACTCCAGGGCCTCCGCCTCCGAGACCTGGGTGTACTTGCGGAAGTACGAGGACGGGTTCTGGAAGGCGGTCTCCCGCAGCCGCTTGAAGCGGTTGAGGTACCAGCGCTCGATGTCCTCGGTGCGGGCGTCGACGTACACGCTGAAGTCGAAGTAGTCGGCGAGACCGACCCGGGTGCGGCCGTCCTTGCCGGGCAGCGCGGGCTGCAGGACGTTCAGGCCCTCGACGATCAGGATGTCGGGGCGGCGCACCGTAAGCTTCTCGCCCGGGACGATGTCGTAGATCAGGTGGGAGTAGACGGGGGCGGTGACCTCGTCCTTGCCCGCCTTGATGTCGGCGACGAAACGGGTCAGCGCCCGGCGGTCGTACGACTCCGGGAACCCCTTGCGGGACATCAGGCCGCGGGCCTGCAGCTCCTGGGTGGGCAGCAGGAAGCCGTCGGTGGTGACCAGCTCCACGCGCGGGTGTTCCGGCCAGCGCGAGAGCAGCGCCTGCAGCAGGCGGGCGACCGTGGACTTGCCCACCGCGACCGAACCGGCGACCCCTATGACGAAGGGCGTGCCGGACTGGGAGCCCTGTTCGCCCAGGAAGGTGTTCAGGGCGCTGCGCAGTCCGTCGGTGGCGCCGACGTAGAGGTTGAGCAGCCGGGACAGCGGCAGGTAGATGTCCCGCACCTCGTCGAGGTCGATGACGTCGCCCAGACCGCGCAGCTTCTCGACCTCCTCGGCGGACAGCGGCAGCGGCGTCTTGTCGCGCAGCGCGCTCCACTCGGTTCGGGTGAGGTCGACGTAGGGAGTCGCCTCCGGTTTTGGCCGGTGGGCGCTCCGGGGCAACGGGGAGACCGGAGAGATCACAGTCCATTGTTACGGGAGTACGAACGGACGGCGGGGTGGGATGTATCACCCGCCCGGCAAATCGTACGGAATCGGCCCAAGCCGGGGAATGTCAGTGGTGTGCGTCACAGTTGTGGGAGAGGTGGACCCAGCCCGGGGTCCATCGACCCCCGAGGGGTGACCCATGACGTATGCGATTGAGGCGGAGGGCCTGGTCAAGCGGTTCAAGGACACGGAGGCGCTGGCCGGGGTCGATCTGGGGGCACGGCAGGGCTCGGTGCTCGGACTGCTGGGTCCCAACGGCGCGGGGAAGACGACAGCGGTACGGATCTTCGCGACCCTGCTGGCGCCGGACGCGGGGCACGCCCGGGTGGCCGGGCACGACGTGGTCCGCGACGCCGGGGCCGTGCGCGCGATGGTCGGGCTGACCGGGCAGTACGCGGCCGTGGACGAGAACCTGACCGGTACCGAGAACCTGCTGCTCATCGGGCGGCTGCTGGGTCTGGGCCGCGGGGAGGCCAAGGCGCGGGCGGGCGAGCTGCTGGAGCGCTTCCAGCTCGCGTACGCGGCCGGGCGGGCCGCGAAGACGTACTCGGGCGGGATGCGACGGCGCCTCGACCTCGCCGCGAGTCTGGTGGGGCGGCCCAGCATCCTCTTCCTCGACGAGCCCACGACCGGCCTGGACCCGCACAGCCGAGGGGAGCTGTGGGATCTGCTGAGGGCCCTGGTCGCGGACGGCGCGACGGCCCTGCTGACCACCCAGTACCTGAACGAGGCCGATGTGCTCGCCGACGACATCGTGGTGATCGACAAGGGCCGGGTGATCGCCGAGGGCACTCCGGACCAGCTGAAGTCCCAGGTCGGCGGGCAGGTGCTGGAGGTGCGCCCGCTGCGCGCCGACGACCTCGGCCGGGTGCACGCGCTGGTGGCGCGGGCGGCCGGGGCCCGTACCCAGATCGAGGGTGAGACGGTCACGGCGCCGGTGAAGGACCCCGAGCTGATGCCGGCCGTGGTGCGCGCGCTGGACCGCGAGGGCGTAGCCGTCGGCGAGCTGGCCCTGAGGCGGTCCTCGCTGGACGAGGTGTTCCTGGCGCTGACCGGACACCGCGCCGAGCCGTCCGAGGAGTCCGCGGAGCCGGAGGACGGCCCACCCGTGGCGGACGCGGAGCGGGAGAAGGCGGTGAGCCGGTCATGACCGCCACCACCGTCACCGCCCCCGTTGGTGCCTCGGGCCGGGTAAGGCCGCTCGCCGGGCTCCAGCAGACCTTCACCATGGCCTGGCGCAGCCTGGTCGCGGTCAAGCACAACCCGCTCGAGCTGGTCGACTACAGCATCACGCCGATCATGTTCGTCTTCCTGTTCACCTACGTCCTCGGCGGGCAGATGGCCGGGTCGCCCGAGGCGTATCTGAAGTACGCGCTGCCCGGGATCATCGTGCAGAACACCCTGTTCATGACGATCTACACGGCGATGGCGCTCAACACCGACCTCACCAAGGGCGTCTTCGACCGGCTGCGCAGCCTGCCGATCGCCCGCTCCGCGCCGCTGATCGGCAGGATCACCGCGGACCTCGCCAAGCACCTGTGGGCGCTGCTGCTGATGATCGGGCTCGGGCTGCTGCTCGGCTTCCGGGTCACCGGGGGATTCGGCGGCTTCGTGCTCGGCACCCTGCTGGTGATGCTGTTCGCGGCGGCGGTGTCCTGGTGCGCGGTGCTGATCGGGATGCTGGCCGGGGATGCGGAGAAGGTGCAGGCGTTCGGCTTCACGCTGATCTTCCCGATCACCTTCACCAGCAGCGCCTTCGTCCAGGTGGACACGATGCCGGGCTGGTTGCAGGCGTGGAGCGATGTGAACCCGGTGTCCCATCTCTCCGACGCGTTCCGGGGGTTGCTGCTCGGCGGTCCGGTGGCGGAGCCGGTCACCTGGTCGCTGGTGTGGGCGGCCGGGATAGCGCTGGTGTTCTATCCGCTGGCGATGCGGGCGTACCGGGCGAAGACTTGAGCGATTCTCTGCCTGAAAGGGCTCAAGAATTTCCGAATTCGGGCACGATGTGGCCGGTTCGGCGGCGGATTCGACCGTAGGCTGCCGCCCATGTGCGGAATCGTGGGATACGTGGGGTCGCAGTCGGCGCTCGATGTGGTGATGGCCGGACTGAAGCGACTGGAGTACCGGGGTTACGACTCGGCGGGCGTGGCCGTGCTCGCGGACGGCGGGCTGGCCGCCGCGAAGAAGGCCGGGAAGCTCGTCAATCTGGAGAAGGAACTGGTGGACCGGCCGCTGCCGAGCGGGTCCACCGCCATCGGGCACACCCGCTGGGCCACCCACGGCGGGCCCACGGACGCCAACGCGCATCCGCACCTGGACAACGCCGGGCGGGTGGCCGTCGTCCACAACGGCATCATCGAGAACTTCGCGCTGCTGCGGGCGGAACTGGCCGAGCGCGGCCACGAGCTGGCCTCCGAGACCGACACCGAGGTCGTCGCGCATCTGCTCGCCGAGGCGTACTCCTCCAGCGCCGACCTCGCGGAGGCGATGCGGCTGGTGTGCCGCCGCCTGGAAGGGGCGTTCACGCTGGTCGCGGTCGACGCCGACGAGCCGGACGTGGTGGTCGGGGCGCGCCGCAACTCACCGCTGGTGGTGGGCGTCGGCGAGGGCGAGGCGTTCCTGGCCTCCGACGTGGCCGCGTTCATCGAGCACACCCGTTCCGCGATCGAACTCGGCCAGGACCAGGTGGTGGAGCTGCGCCGGGACGGGGTCACGGTGACCGGCTTCGACGGCAGCCCGGCCGAGGTGCACTCGTATCACGTCGACTGGGACGCCTCGGCGGCCGAGAAGGGCGGCTACGACTACTTCATGCTCAAGGAGATCGCCGAGCAGCCCAAGGCGGTCGCCGACACCCTGCTGGGCCGCATCGACGCCTCCGGCGCCCTGACCCTGGACGAAGTGCGCATCTCCGCCGCCGAGTTGCGGGAGGTGGACAAGGTCGTCATCGTCGCCTGCGGTACGGCCTTCCACGCCGGGCTGATCGCCAAGTACGCCATCGAGCACTGGACGCGGATCCCCTGCGAGGTGGAGCTGGCCAGCGAGTTCCGCTACCGGGACCCGATCCTGGACGCGCGGTCCCTGGTCATCGCGATCTCCCAGTCCGGGGAGACCATGGACACGCTGATGGCGCTGCGGCACGCCCGGGAGCAGGGGTCCAGGGTGCTGGCGATCTGCAACACCAACGGCTCGACGATCCCCCGGGAGTCGGACGCGGTGCTGTACACGCACGCGGGGCCTGAGGTGGCGGTCGCCTCGACGAAGGCGTTCCTGACGCAGCTGGTCGCCTGCTACCTCGTGGCGCTGTACCTGGGGCAGGTGCGCGGCACCAAGTGGGGCGACGAGATCCGGGCGGTCATCCGGGACCTGGCGGAGATCTCCGGGGAGGTGGAGCGCGTCCTGGAGACGATGGAGCCGGTACGGGCGCTGGCCCGCGGCCTCGCCGACAAGAACACGGTGCTCTTCCTCGGACGGCACGTGGGCTATCCGGTCGCCCTGGAGGGCGCCCTGAAGCTGAAGGAACTCGCCTACATGCACGCCGAGGGCTTCGCGGCGGGCGAGCTGAAGCACGGGCCGATCGCGCTGATCGAGGACGACCTGCCGGTGGTCGTGGTCGTGCCCTCGCCCCGTGGGCGCTCGGTGCTGCACGACAAGATCGTCTCCAACATCCAGGAGATCCGTGCCCGGAGTGCCCGCACCATCGTGATCGCGGAGGAGGGCGACGAGGCGGTCGTACCGTACGCCGACCACCTGATCCGCATCCCGGTCACGCCGACCCTGCTCCAGCCCCTGGTCGCGACGGTTCCGCTCCAGGTCTTCGCCTGCGAACTGGCGACGGCGCGCGGCAACGAGGTGGACCAGCCGAGGAACCTGGCGAAGTCGGTGACGGTGGAGTAGGTCACCAGTCGAGGGTGAGCGTGCCGCCGACCGGCAGCGCGTGCCACCGCTCGGCGTACTCGGCGAGGCGGGCTACGATCCGGTCGACCAGCGGCGGGATCTCCCGCTTCGCCACATACGCGGGCAGCTCGGCGGCGTGCCCGTTGCGCACCTCCCACACCGGCACGGCGATGCCCGCCAGCTCCTCCGAGCGCGCCATGTCCGCACTGGCCTCCGGCGAAGGCTTGGGCCGCTTGGACTTCTGGCGCCGGTTGGCCCTGGCCCGCTCCGCCGGATCGGCGGGCCAGAACAGCCCGTTGTCCCCGGCGGCGAGCCGCCCGTAGACGCCGAGCTTGATCCCGGCCTCCGCCTCCACGACGAAGTGCACGAGGTCGTGCGGGAGATACGGGTGCCCACCGGGCCCGTTGCGCGGCGCCAGCGCGGGCCCGTTCTCGCGGTGCACGGCGATGCCGTAACTGGTTCCGGGGCCCTTGGTGAAGACGACACGCATACAGGCACGGTAGGTGCGGCCGGGGGCGCCACGCACGCGCTTTTACGAGGGGTCCGTCCGGCCGCCCCGCCGAGCCGGTGCGGGACACGGACACCCGCGCCCCCGCCGTGCGTACCGGCCCGCGCCCTGTGCGGTTCGGCCTCGCCGTCGGCCCTCGGCGGCGGGTTCCCCCGTGCCGGGCGCGCCGCCCCCGACAGGCGCGTACGCGGGCATGGGTGCCGAGCGGTGTTCCGCGCCCGTCCTGTCCTTCCTGCCGCGGCGACGCATCGCACCCCTACATGCGGCTCCGCTCAGGGCCGGGGGTCGACCGCCCGCCCCGGCCCTCAGTCCCGTACGTCCCGCCAGGCCCGTACGATCGCCCGCGCCACGTCCTGCGCCCCCACCGGGGCGCCGTCCGAGGCGTAGCGTCCGGCCAGGCCGTGCAGGTACGCCGCAACGCTGCCCGCGTCCAGGGGTGCGAGGCCCGCCGCGAGCAGGGACCCGGCCAGGCCCGACAGCACGTCACCGCTGCCCGCCGTGGCCAGCCAGGACGTGCCGGTGGCGTTGACGCGGACCGGCCCGCCCTCCGCGTCCGCCACCAGGGTCGTCGAGCCCTTGAGCAGCACCGTCGCCCGGTAGCGGGCGGCCAGTTCGCGGGCCGACGACAGGCGGGCGCTCTCCACTTCCTCGCGGGACACCCCCAGAAGGGCCGCCGCCTCTCCGGCGTGCGGGGTCATCAGGGTCGGGGCCGTGCGGGCCCGTACCGTCTCCCGGTCGGCGAGGCGGAGGCCGTCCGCGTCGATCAGGACCGGGACGTCCGCCGCCAGGACCTCCGCCACCGTCGCCGCGTCGTCCCCGGCGCCCGGGCCGGCCACCCAGGCCTGCACGCGGCCCGCCTTGGTGGGGCCCCGGTCCGAGACCAGGGTCTCCGGGTAGCGGGCCAGGACCGCGTCCGCGGCCGGTCCGACGTACCGCACCGCCCCGGCGCCGCCGTGCAGCGCGCCCGCGACCGCGAGGACCGCCGCGCCCGGGTAGCGGGCGGAACCGGCGGCCACGCCGACCACGCCCCGCCGGTACTTGTCGCTCTCCGGGCCGGGGAGGGGGAGGAGCCGGGCCACGTCCGCGTGCTGGAGGGCCTCGACGTCGGCCTCCCGCGGCAGTTCCAGGCCGATGTCGATCAGGCGGACCGTGCCCGCGTGGTCCCGCGCGGGGTCGATCAGCAGGCCCGGCTTGTGCGTGCCGAAAGTGACGGTGAGGTCGGCCCGTACCGCCGCGCCCTGCACCTGGCCCGTGTCCGGGTCGACGCCGCTCGGCAGGTCGACGGCGACCACCTCCGCCCGGGACCGCTCGGCCGCCTCCGCCAGCCGGGCCGCCTCCGGGCGCAGCCCGCCCTTGCCGCCGATGCCCACGATGCCGTCCACCACCAGGTCGGCCCGCTCGATCAGCTCCTCCGCCGGACCCGAGGCCGCCCTGCCGCCCGCCCGGAGCAGCGCCGCGAGGCCGCCCGCGTGCGCCCGCTCGGGGGAGAGCAGTACCGCCGTCACCCCGGCCCCGCGCCGGGCCAGCCGGGCCCCCGCGTACAGGGCGTCACCGCCGTTGTCGCCGCTGCCCACCAGCAGCACCACCCGGCTGCCGTACACCCGCCCGAGCAGGTCCGCGCAGCTCGCGGCGAGTCCGGCCGCCGCCCGCTGCATCAGGGCGCCCTCCGGCAGCCGCGCCATCAGTCGCCGTTCCGCCGTCCTGACCGTCTCCACGCTGTACGCAGTACGCATGGAGTCGAGTCTCTCGTGCCGCTCAGCCTTCCGCGACCACCACCGCCGAGGCCACCCCGGCGTCATGACTGAGCGACACATGCCAGGACCGCACCCCGAGTTCGGCCGCCCGCGCCGCCACCGTCCCGGTCACCCGCAGCCGGGGCTGCCCGCTGTCCTCGACGTACACCTCCGCGTCCGTCCAGTGCAGCCCGGCCGGGGCGCCCAGGGCCTTCGCCAGCGCCTCCTTCGCCGCGAACCGCGCCGCCAGCGAGGCGACCCCGCGCCGCTCCCCGCTCGGCAGCAGCAATTCGCTGTCCAGGAACAGCCGCCGCGCCATCCCCGGCGTACGCTCCAAGGACGCCGCGAACCGGTCGATCTCCGCCACGTCGATTCCGACCCCGATGATGCTCATGCCGAGCACCCTACGGCCGTCGGCGTGGCGTGATCCGCCGGCCTCGGCCGGGGCTCGACCGGGCTGTCGGACCCCTCTGAGAGACTGGGGGCGCCATGACTGAAACTGCTGCCCTGCGGACCGCGCCCCTGCGGGCCCGCGCCGAGATCGACCTGGACGCCGTGCGCGCCAATGTGCGGGCCCTGCGCGCCCTGGCGCCCGGCGCCGCGCTGATGGCGGTCGTGAAGTCCGACGGCTACGGCCATGGCGCGGCCCCCTGCGCCCGCGCGGCCGTCCAGGCGGGCGCCACCTGGCTGGGCACGGCCACCCCCGAGGAGGCCCTGGTCCTCAGGGCGAGCGGGCAGCTCCCGGACGACGTGCGGATCATGTGCTGGCTGTGGACGCCGGGCGGCCCCTGGCGGGAGGCGATCGAGGCCCGCCTCGATGTGTCCGTGAGCGGCATGTGGGCGCTGGACGAGGTCACCGCCGCGGCCCGCGCGGCGGGCAGGCCCGCGCGGGTGCAGCTCAAGGCCGACACCGGGCTCGGCCGCGGCGGCTGCCAGCCCGGCGACGACTGGACCGAGTTGGTGGGCGCGGCGCTCGCCGCCGAGGCCGAGGGCCTGGTGAAGGTGACCGGCCTGTGGTCGCACCTCGCCTGCGCCGACGAACCCGGCCACTCCTCCGTCGACGCCCAGCTCGACGCCTTCCGCGCAATGGTCTCGTACGCCGAGGAGCAGGGCCTGCGCCCCGAGGTGCGGCACATCGCCAACTCGCCCGCCACCCTCACCCGCCCCGACAGCCACTTCGACCTGGTGCGCACCGGCATCGCCGTCTACGGCATCTCGCCCAGCCCCGAGTTGGGCAGTTCCGCCGACTTCGGGCTGCGGCCGGCCATGACCCTGTCCGCGTCGGTGGCCCTGGTCAAGCAGGTGCCCGGCGGCCACGGCGTCAGCTACGGTCACCACTACATCACCGCCGGTGAAACCACTCTTGGGCTGATCCCCGTGGGGTATGCGGACGGTGTTCCGCGGCACGCCTCCTCCGCCGGTCCGGTCCTGGTCGGCGGCAAGTGGCGCACGGTCGCGGGGCGGGTCGCGATGGACCAGTTCGTCGTGGACCTCGGCGGCGACCGGCCGGAACCGGGGGAGCGGGCGGTGCTGTTCGGGCCCGGCGACGCGGGCGAGCCCACCGCCGAGGACTGGGCGAAGGCCGCCGGGACCATCGCGTACGAGATCGTCACCCGGATCGGAACCCGGGTCCCCCGCGTCTATCTGAACGAGCGACAGGCCGACTGACCGCCCGAGGGGCGAGCTGCGGTCCGGCGAGGAGGAGCGCTAGGTGAGCGAGAGCAGTGCGGAGGCCGTCGCGGCCGTCGCCTCCGCCGGGAACTGGCGCCGCGCCACCGGAATCGCCGGTGCCGCGATAGGCGTGGTCGCCGCGGGCGCCGCCGCCGGTGTCGCCATAGAGCGGCTCACCGTCGGCCGCGGCATGCGCAAGAAGGCCCGGCTCGCACTCGACTCGGCGGGCCCCTACGGGGCGCTGCGCGGGCAGCCCGGCAAGGCGTACGCGGACGACGGCACCGAGCTGTACTACGAGGTCGACGACGTGGAGCCGGAGGGCGGCTCCGCGCCGCGCCGGCGCCGTCTGTTCGGCCGCAAGGCCCCGGTCCCGGTCACCGTCGTCTTCAGCCACGGCTACTGCCTCAGCCAGGACTCCTGGCACTTCCAGCGGGCGGCGCTGCGCGGTGTCGTACGGACCGTGCACTGGGACCAGCGCAGCCACGGCCGCTCCGCGCGGGGCGCGGCGCAGGTGCGGGACGGGGTGCCGGTCGACATCGAGCAGCTCGGCCGGGACCTGAAGGCGGTCATCGACGCGGCCGCGCCGGAGGGGCCGATCGTGCTCGTCGGGCACTCCATGGGCGGCATGACCGTGATGGCGCTGGCCGACCAGTACCCCGAGCTGATCCGCGACCGGGTCGTCGCCGTCGCCCTGGTCGGCACCTCCTCCGGACGGCTCGGCGAGGTCAACTTCGGGCTGCCGGTGGCCGGCGTCAACGCCGTGCGCCGGGTGCTCCCCGGAGTGCTGAAGGCGCTCGGGCAGCGGGCCGAGCTGGTGGAGAAGGGGCGCCGGGCGACCGCCGACCTGTTCGCCGGGATCATCAAGCGGTACTCCTTCGCCTCCCGGGACGTCGATCCCGCGGTCGTGCGGTTCGCCGAGCGGATGATCGAGGGGACGCCCATCGACGTGGTCGCCGAGTACTACCCGGCCTTCGCCGACCACGACAAGACCGAGGCGCTCGCCCACTTCGCCGACCTGCCGGTGCTGGTGCTGGCCGGGGTCAAGGACCTGGTGACACCGAGCGAGCACAGCGAGGCCATCGCCGACCTGCTGCCCGAGGCCGAGCTGGTGCTCGTGCCGGACGCCGGGCACCTGGTGATGCTGGAACACCCGGAAGTGGTCACCGACCGTCTCGCCGACCTGCTCACCCGCGCGGGTGCGGTGCCCGCGGGCGCTACGGTGGGTGGCTATGGAAGCAGCACCGCACAACCCGGCTGAGACCGAGCTGACCGTCACCTCCCCCGAGCAGATGCGGGAGCTCGGCCGCCGACTGGCCAAGCTGCTGCGCGCCGGTGACCTCGTGATGCTCAGCGGCGAGCTCGGCGCGGGCAAGACGACGCTGACCCGCGGGCTCGGCGAGGGGCTCGGGGTGCGCGGCGCCGTCACCTCGCCGACCTTCGTGATCGCCCGGGTGCACCCCTCCCTCGGGGACGGGCCGCCGCTGGTCCACGTCGACGCCTACCGCCTCGGCGGCGGCCTGGACGAGATGGAGGACCTCGACCTCGACGTCTCGCTGCCGGAATCGGTGGTCGTCGTGGAGTGGGGCGAGGGCAAGGTCGAGGAACTGACCGAGGACCGGCTCCAGATCGTCATCCACCGGGCCGTCGGCGACACCACGGACGAGGTACGGCACGTCACGGTCACCGGGGTCGGGGGGCGCTGGGCCGCGGCGGGACTCGGCGGGCTGTCCGCCTGAGGTCGGGACGTGGTGGCCGTCCGCCTGAGTCGGGACGTGGTGGCTGTCCGCCTGAGTCGGGACGTGGTGGCTGTCCGCCTGAGCGCCGGGACAACTTTCCGACAAGACGTCGGCAAAATATTGCGTTCGCCGTACCGGGCGTGGTCACATGGTACCCAGCCCGTAGTTAGGTGTACCTAACTACGCCCGCCGCCGGCTCCCAGGAGGCGACCATGTCGGTCACGGAACGCGACGCCCCCCGCCCGCGCCCGGTGCCCCCGGTATCCATGCGCGACCTACTGGCGGCATCCGCCGCGGCGACCGCCGTATCGACACCACCGCGCGCACCGGAACCCGAAGCCGCGCCGGAGCGCAGGGCCGCCTGAGGCCCGGCACGTACACGACCTAGCGGATCACGACCACCTTGGCGCCGATCGTCGCGAACGACCACATCGCCGCCCCGTCCTTGCGGGACTCGCGGATGCCGCCCGTGAGGGTGGGGCCGTCCGGGTCCGGGGGAGTGCTGTCCACCGCCGCGCTGAAGCCGACGGCCACGCCGCCGACGCTGGCGAAGCGGACCACGTGCTCGACGGGGACGCCGTCGGTGCCCTTGACCTTGTTCGAGCGGGAGGTGACCCGGTACTCGCCCGGCGCCGGGTTGACCGAGCCGGGGGTGACCTCGAAGGTCCGCTTGACCTTGTCGCCCTTGCCGACCAGCCACACCCGGTCGTCGTCCAGGGAGTAGACGACCCGCTCGCCGGTGCCGGACCCGGAGGGCAGCGCGGTGGGGTTGTTCCGGTCGCGCGGCGCCTTGGACGCGGCCACCACCGGGGCGGCGTCCCGGGCGTCCCGCCCGAGGTCGGCGGGTACGTTCTCCGCGGCCCGGTACGCCAGGAAACCCACCGTCACCAGCGCCGCCGTGGTGAGCCCGGCCACGATCCCGGAGCTGTTGCCTGCCACCGTCGCCCACCTCTTCGCCGTACGTCGTGCTACCCGGCGACGGTAGCAGTCGGTGACCGCTCCTCCCGTGCGGCGATGCCCCGGCGCGGGGAGCCGTAGGCTGTTCGCGTGCTCTTGCTCGCTCTGGATACCGCCACCCCCGCCGTCACCGTCGCCCTGCACGACGGCAGCGAAGTCCTCGCCTCCTCAAGTCAGGTGGACGCCCGCCGGCACGGCGAGCTGCTGCTGCCGGCCGTCGACCGGCTGCTCGCCGAGGCCGGGCTGAAGCTCGACGCCGTCACCGCCGTGGTCGTGGGTACCGGACCCGGTCCGTACACCGGCCTGCGGGTCGGCCTGATGACCGCCGACACCTTCGGCCTAGCGCTCGGCGTGCCCGTGCACGGCGTGTGCACGCTCGACGCGCTCGCCTACGCCGCCGACATCGACCAGGGCCCCTTCGTCGTGGCCACCGACGCCCGGCGCAAGGAGGTCTACTGGGCCACCTACGCCGACTCCCGCACCCGCCTGACCGACCCCGCGGTCGACCGTCCCGCCGAGATCGCCGACCGGGTCGCGGGCCTCCCGGCAGTCGGCGCGGGCGCGCTGCTGTACCCGGAGACCTTCCCGAGCGTCCACGAGCCCGAGCACGTCTCCGCCTCCGCCCTCGCCTCGCTGGCCGCCGAACGGCTGGCGGCCGGGGAGGAACTGCCCGCGCCCAGACCGCTGTACCTGCGCAGGCCCGACGCCCAGGTCCCCAAGAACTACAAGGTGGTCACCCCGAAGTGACAGCGGTGCTGCGCGAGATGCGCTGGTGGGACATCGATCCCGTCCTGGAGCTGGAGAAGGACCTCTTCCCCGAGGACGCCTGGTCCCGGGGGATGTTCTGGTCCGAGCTGGCCCACGCGCGCGGTCCGGCCGCGACCCGGCGGTACGTGGTGGCGGAGGAGGGCGAACGGATCGTCGGATACGCGGGCCTGGCCGCCTCCGGGGATCTCGCCGACATCCAGACCATCGCCGTCGCCCGCGACCACTGGGGCACCGGCCTCGGCGGGCGGCTGCTGACCGAACTGCTGCGCGCGGCCACCGCCTTCGAGTGCGCCGAAGTGATGCTGGAGTGCCGCGTGGACAACATCCGCGCCCAGAAGCTGTACGAGCGCTACGGCTTCGAGGCGATCGGCTTCCGGCGCGGCTACTACCAGCCCGGCAATGTGGACGCCCTCGTGATGCGTCTGAACGACCCTTCGACCTCAGTGCAAGGAACCGAGATCCATGGCTGACGAACCCCTGGTGCTGGGGATCGAGACATCCTGCGACGAGACCGGTGTCGGCATCGTCCGTGGGACGACCCTGCTGGCCGACGCCGTCGCCTCCAGCGTGGACGAGCACGCCCGCTTCGGCGGTGTGGTGCCGGAGGTCGCCTCCCGGGCGCATCTTGAGGCCATGGTGCCGACCATCGACCGCGCGCTGAAGGAGGCGGGGGTCTCCGCGCGGGACCTGGACGGCATCGCCGTCACCGCCGGTCCCGGTCTGGCCGGCGCGCTGCTGGTCGGGGTGTCGGCGGCGAAGGCGTACGCCTACGCGCTGGGCAAGCCCCTCTACGGCGTGAACCACCTCGCCTCGCACATCTGCGTGGACCAGCTGGAGCACGGCGCCCTGCCCGAGCCGACGATGGCGCTGCTGGTCAGCGGTGGCCACTCCTCGCTGCTGCTGTCCTCGGACATCACCTCCGACGTCCGCCCGATGGGCGCCACCATCGACGACGCGGCCGGCGAGGCCTTCGACAAGATCGCCCGCGTGCTGAACCTGGGCTTCCCCGGTGGCCCGGTCATCGACCGGTACGCGCGCGAGGGCGACCCGAACGCGATCGCCTTCCCGCGCGGTCTGACCGGTCCCCGCGATCCCGCCTACGACTTCTCCTTCTCCGGTCTGAAGACCGCCGTGGCCCGCTGGATCGAGGCCAGGCGGGCGGCGGGGGAGGAGGTGCCGGTGCGCGACGTGGCGGCCTCCTTCCAGGAGGCGGTCGTGGACGTGCTCACCCGCAAGGCGGTACGGGCCTGCAAGGACGAGGGCGTCGACCACCTGATGATCGGCGGCGGCGTCGCCGCCAACTCCCGTCTGCGGGCGCTGGCCCAGGAGCGCTGCGAGGCGGCCGGCATCCGGCTGCGGGTGCCCCGGCCCAAGCTGTGCACGGACAACGGGGCGATGGTCGCCGCGCTCGGCGCGGAGATGGTCGCCCGCAACCGGGCCGCCTCCAGCTGGGACCTCTCCGCCGACTCCTCCCTGCCGGTGACCGACACCCATGTCCCCGGCCACGACCACGTGCACGAGGTCAGCAAGGAGAACCTGTACTCATGACGGTCGCGCTGATGTGGGAGGCGCGGGCGGCGGAGGGCCGGGGCGCGGAACTCGTGGACTGGGCCCGCCGCCAGCCCCTCACCGGGACCCCCCTGCGCCGGGAGACCTTCCGGGCCCCGGAGGACCGGGTCCTGGTGATCACCTGGTGGGACGCGGCCTTCGACGCCGACCTGCCCGATCTTCCCGACCCCGACCCCGAGTTGGTGTCACGTCCGGTGCACCGGTGGCGGTTCGAGTCGGTGGCCGAGGGCTGAGCACCGCCTTCCGCGGCTTCGAGGCAGCGGCCGGGGGCTGAGTACCGGCCCCCGGCCGCTCTCCCTCCTCCCCCGGTCCCTACGACACCTCCGCCTCGCAGATCAGCCGCCGGTCCGGACCCAGGGTCCGGGTCGGACCGGTCAGGGTCAGGCGGGTGGTGTGGCGGGCCTCCGCGCTGGAGGGGCCCACCCGCAGTTCCAGCACCCCGGGTTCGACGACCTTCTCGTTCGCGCGGTTCGTGAACGCCGACAGGTCCGTGTGGAAGTGGAAGGTCACCCGGCCGGACTCCCCGGGGGACAACTCCACGCGCTGGTAGCCGATCAGGCGGACGTCGGGCCGGGTCACCGTGGCCACCGGGTCGTGCAGATACAGCTGCACGACCTCCGCGCCCGCCCGGTCACCGGTGTTGCGGACGGTGACGGTCAGGTCGTACGAGCCGTCCGTGCCGATCTCCGCGTCCGCCGCGTCGGACTCCCAGGCGAAGGACGTGTACGAGCGGCCGTGCCCGAAGGCGTACAGCGGGGTCGGGTCCAGGTTGCTGACCTCGGCCGCGAGGCCCAGCGGAGGCTGGAGGTACGTCCAGGGCTGGCCGCCCGGCTCCTTCGGCACGCTCACCGGGAGCCGCCCGGAGGGGTTCACCCGGCCGGAGAGCACGCCCGCGATCGCCGGGCCGCCCTCCTCGCCGGGGAAGAAGGCCTGGACGACCGCGCCGAGGCGGCCCTGCCAGCGGCCGAGGGCGTAGGGGCGGCCGGTGAGGAGGACCAGGACGACCGGGACCCCGGTCGCCACGAGCGCGTCCAGCAGTTCGCCCTGCACGCCCGGGAGCCGCAGGTCGGACACGTCGCAGCCCTCGCCCGACGTACCGCGCCCGAACAGCCCCGCCCGGTCGCCCAGGACCGCCAGGCACACGTCCGCCTCGGACGCCCGCGCCACCGCCTCCTCGAAGCCCGCGGTGTCCGGGTCGGAGACCCCGCAGCCCTCGGCGAAGGTCACCTTGGCGTCCGGGAGTTCGGTGCGCAGCGCCTCCAGCACGGTCGGGATCTCGATGCCCATGGGGACGCCGGGATGGTGGGTGAGGACATGGGACGGGAAGGAGTAGCAGCCGAGCATCGCCAGGGCGTCCGCGGCGCGCGGGCCGACGACCGCGATCCGGGTGTCCGGGGCCAGCGGCAGCACCCCGTCGGGGTTGTCCAGCAGCACCACCGACTCCTCGGCCAGCCGCCGGGCCAGGCCGCGCGCGGCGGTGGAGTCCAGGTCGATGCGCTCGGTGGGCTCCGGGTCCCAGTCCTCGTCGAGCAGGCCCAGTTCGCACTTCTGCAGCAGCACGCGACGGACCGCCCGGTCGACCAGATTCTCCGGGATCTCGCCCGCGTGGATCGCGTCCACCAGCGGCTTGCCGTAGCACTTCAGCGTGGGCAGCTCCACGTCGATGCCGGCCCGCAGCGCCGCGTGCGCCGACTCGGCGTCGGTGCCCGTGACCCGGTGCAGTGAGCGCAGGAAGCCGATGCCGAAGTAGTCGGCGACGACCGTGCCGGTGAACCCCCATTCCTCCCGCAGGAGTTCGGTGAGCAGCCAGGGGTCGGCGGAGGCGGGTACGCCGTCGGTCTCGGTGTAGGCGGCCATCACACTGCGCGCCCCGCCCTCGCGCAGCGCCATCTCGAAGGGCAGCAGGGTCACATCGGCGAACTCGCGCGTCCCGGCCCTCACGGGCGCCAGGTTGCGGGCGCCCGCCGAGGAGGCGTACCCGGCGAAGTGCTTGAGCGTGGCGATCACCCCGGCCGACTCCAGGCCCCGCACATAGGCGGTGCCGATGGTGCCGGTCAGGTACGGGTCCTCGCCGATGGTCTCCTCGACGCGGCCCCAGCGCGGGTCGCGCACGACGTCCAGGACGGGCGCGAGGCCCTGGTGGACGCCGACCGAGCGCATGTCCGCGCCGATCCTGCGGGCCATCTCCTCGACGAGCGGCGCGTCGAAGCTCGCGCCCCAGGCCAGCGGTACCGGGTAGGCGGTGGCCCGCCAGGTGGTGAACCCGGCCAGGCACTCCTCGTGGGCGACGGCGGGGATGCCGAAGCGTCCGGCGGCGGTGATCTGCCGCTGGGCGCGGGCCAGGGCCAGCGCGCCCTTGACCGGGTCCACGGGGGCGGTGCCGAAGGGGCGGGTGAGCTGGCCCAGACCGTGGGTGATCAGCTCGTCCCAGTCGTAGTCGGCGGTCATCTCGCGTTGCAGCGGGGCGACCCCGCCGCCGTCCGTCGACGAGCCCACCCACACGCCGTAGAGCTGGGCGGTCTTCTCCTGAAGGGTCATCCGGGAGAGCAGGTCGTCGACGCGGGCGGAGGCGGGCAGTGCGGGGTCGCGCCAAGGGGCGGTGGTCATGAAACTCCTGTCGGGGCGGATGGCCTCTCACGAATGTTTCGCTATTCACCTCGAATGTTCCGGGAACCTAGGCGCGGTGAGAAGGGTTCGTCAAGAGGGGGCGCAGGGATACGATCGCCGCCATGACACCCTCCGAGCCCGCTGAAACCCGGACGACAGCCCGTGCGAAAGGTCGCTCCGCGCAGACCGCGACCCTCGCCGAGATCGCCCGCGAGGCCGGCGTCTCGGCGCCGACTGTTTCGAAGGTCCTCAACGGCAGGGCCGATGTCGCCCCGGCGACCCGCAGCCGCGTCGAGGAGCTGCTGCGCGCCCACGGCTACCGCCGCCGCCGCGCCGAGGCGAGCCGTTCGCCCCTGATCGACCTGGTCTTCCACGAGCTGGAGAGCGCGTGGGCGATGGAGGTGATCCGGGGGGTGGAGAACGTCGCCCGGGACGCCGGTCTGAGCGTGGTGCTCAGCGAGAGCATGGGCCGCCTCACCCCCGGCCGGACCTGGGCCGACCAGGTCGCCGCCCGCCGCCCGCACGGCGTGATCCTGGTGCTCTCGGGCCTGGACGAGTCCCAGCGCGCCCTGCTCACCAGCCGCTCCATCCCGTTCGTGGTGATGGACCCGGCGGGCGACCCCGGCACCGACGTACCCTCCATCGGCGCCACCAACTGGCAGGGCGGCCTCGCCGCCACCCGGCACCTGGTCGAGCTCGGCCACACCCGGATCGGCGCCATCACCGGACCGTCCCGGATGATGTGCAGCCGCGCCCGGATCGACGGCTACCGGGCGGCCCTGGAGACGGCGGAACTGCCCGTCGATCCGGCGCTGATCCGGCCCGGCGACTTCCACCACGAGACCGGCTACAAGGAGGGCCTGAAGCTGCTGCGCGGCCCGGACCGGCCGACGGCCGTGTTCGCCGGCAACGACCTCCAGGCGCTCGGCCTGTACGAGGCGGCGCGCGAACTGGGCCTGCGCATCCCCGAGGACCTCAGCGTCGTCGGTTTCGACGACCTGCCGGTCGCCCGCTGGGTGGGGCCGCCGCTGACGACCGTACGGCAGCCGCTGACCGAGATGGCCGAAGCCGCGGCCCGGCTGGTGCTGGACCTGGCCAAGGCGGACGGGGATCCGGCGGCGACCCGGGTGGAGCTGGCCACGAGCCTGGTGGTGCGCAGCAGTACGGCGGTGCCGCCCGCGAAGTGAGGGATCCGTGTATTGACGGGTGCTCTGGGTGACCCCCACACTTCCCGAAGCCTGTCGGTTGTACGACCGAAACTTTCGGAGGCACCCGCAATGAGATCTCTGAGAACGGGCTCCACCCTGGCTTCCCGCGTCACCGGCGCCCTGACCGGCGCCCTCACCGGCGTCACGCTGCTCGGCGGGCTGCTGTTACCGGCACCCGCCGCGCACGCCGCCGACGCACCCCTGCGCGACCTCGCCGACGCCAAGGGCAAGGTGATCGGCACCGCGGTCACCGGCTCCAGGCTCACCGGCACCTACGGGGAGATCACCGCCCGCGAGTTCAACGCGCTGACCCCCGGCAACGCCATGAAATGGGGCTCCGTCGAGCCCACCCGGGGCAGTTTCGACTGGGCCGAGGCCGACCGCATCGTCGACTTCGCCGAGGCCAACGGCCAGCAGGTGCGCGGCCACACCCTGGTCTGGCACAGCCAGAACCCGAACTGGCTGACCAACGGCACCTGGACCGCCGCCGAACTGCGGCAGCTGATGACCGACCACATCGCCACCGAGGTCGGCCGCTACCGGGGCCGGCTGGCCACCTGGGACGTGGTCAACGAGCCGTTCAACGAGGACGGCACCTACCGGCAGACCCTCTGGTACAACGGCCTCGGCGCCGACTACATCGCCGAGGCGCTGACCGCGGCCCGCGCCGCCGACCCGAGCGCCGACCTCTACATCAACGACTACAACGTCGAGGGCGTCAACGCGAAGTCCACCGCCCTGTACAACCTGGTCAGGGACCTCAAGGCGCGCGGCGTCCCGATCGACGGCGTCGGTCTCCAGGCCCACCTCATCCTCGGCCAGGTGCCGTCCACGCTCCAGCAGAACATCCAGCGCTTCGCCGACCTCGGCGTGGACGTGGCGATCACCGAGCTGGACATCCGGATGAACCTGCCCTCGGACAGTGGCAAGCTCGCCCAGCAGGCCGCCGAGTACAAGCAGGTCGTCAACGCCTGCGTGGCCGTGGACCGTTGCGTGGGCGTCACGGTGTGGGGCTTCACCGACTCCGACTCCT
The DNA here is from genome assembly GCF_055657065.1 of Streptomyces sp. NPDC110618. NCBI lineage: Bacteria > Bacillati > Actinomycetota > Actinomycetes > Kitasatosporales > Streptomycetaceae > Streptomyces > Streptomyces sp. NPDC110618. Next base: position 187,553 of record NZ_JBVKBN010000004.1, read on the forward strand.
GGATCCCGGACACCTTCCCCGGACAGGGCGCGGCGACGCCGTACGACGAGAACTACGCGCCGAAACCGGCGTACTACGCCATCGCGGAGGCCCTCGGCGGTACGACGACTCCGCCGGCCGACGCCTGCACGGCGACGTACAGCATCGTGAACCAGTGGAACACCGGGTTCACCGGGCAGGTGCGGATCGCCTGCGACGGGGCCGCGCTGTCGTCGTGGAAGGTCGACTGGACCTACGGAGCCGGGCAGCGGATCACCCAGGCGTGGAACGCCACCTGCAACCAGTCGGGTGCGGCGGTGACTTGCTCCAACGCCTCCTACAACGGGACGGTGCCGGACGGGGGTTCGGTGACGTTCGGGTTCAACGGGACGTGGAGCGGGAGCAATCCGGTGCCCGTGGTGACGGTGGGATGAGAAATCTGAGAATTTCTCAAGAAACGTCCACGTGCTGACATCGCCTTAACAATTCGGACTTACGTTCTTCGGGTGACCGCAGACGTGACGAACGGGGACGAGGGCAGACGAGCGGGCCGGCGGTCGAGAGTGCTGAGGATCGCCGGCCTCACCCTCGCGGGCGCGCTGGTCCTGGCCGTGGGGGCGGCCGGCTGGGCGTACTGGCAGCTCAACGACAACATCAAGAGCGTCGACATCAACAGCGCGCTCGGCGACGACCGGCCGCTGAAGGCGACGCCGACGCCCTCGGCCTCCACCGAGGAACTGCCCACCGAGGCGCTGAACATCCTGGTGCTGGGCTCCGACACGCGCAGCGGCGCCGAGAACCAGGCGCTCGGCGGCGGGGACAGCGAGGGCGGGCGCTCCGACACGGCGATGGTGGTGCACCTGGACCCCGGCCGGTCCACGGCGACCGTGGTGAGCATTCCGCGCGACACCCTGGTCACGCGTCCGTCCTGCCCGCTTGAGGACGGCGGTTCGACCGCGATCGCCTACAACTCCATGTTCAACAGCGCCTATTCGGTGGGCGGGCCGGTGTGCGCGGTGAAGACGGTCGAGTCGGTCACCGGGGTGCGCATGGACCACTACATCGAGATCGACTTCGCGGGCTTCGCGAAGCTGGTGGACGCGCTCGGCGGAGTCACCGTCACCACCGAGGAGGACATCGACGACGAGGACAGCCACCTCACCCTGGAGGCCGGCACCCACCATCTCGACGGCGAGCGGGCCCTGGCCCTCGCCCGCACCCGGCACGGCATAGGCGACGGCAGCGACCTGGGCCGCATAGAGCTCCAGCAGCACCTGGTGAAGGCCCTGCTTGAGCAGGTCTCCGCGACCGACCTGCTCACCGACCCGGCCAAGCTGTACCGGGTCGCCGACGCGGTCACCGGCAGCCTCACCACCGACACCGGCCTGGACTCCCTGACCGAGCTGACCCGGCTCGGGCGCAGCCTGAGCGGGCTGTCGGCGGACGCGGTGACCACCGTGACCCTGCCGGTCGTACCGGCGCCGTCGGACCCCAACCGGGTGGTGGCCGACGAGCCGGAGGCGAGCGAGCTGTGGGAGTCGCTGCGCTGAACGGGTAGCCGAGAGAAATTCTTTGGGTGTGTGTCGATCCGGGGCGTCACTGTTCGACGCACAGGTGAGAGGCCGGGAAGGACCCGGCCGCCGCACACCCGAGGAGTCACCGTGCCCCGCTATCTGTCCCTGGTGAAGATCGACGAGCGGACCGCACCCGCCGAGGGCCCCAGCGAAGAGCTGATGCAGCGCATGGGGGAGCTGATCGAGGAGATGACGAAGGCCGGGGTGCTGCTCGACACCGCCGGTCTCACCCCCACCGTCCAGGGTGTCCGGGTCCACTACGCGGGCGGCGGCACCACGGTCACGGACGGGCCGTTCACCGAGGCCAAGGAGGTCATCGGCGGCTACGCGATCATGCAGTGCAAGGACCGGGCCGAGGCGATCGAGTGGACCAAGCGGTTCCTGAAGGTCCACGAGCCGCACTGGACGGTCACCTGCGAGGTGCGGGAGATCGCCGAGGGCTGAGCGTCCTTGGCCGACCGGGCCCGAGGGGTGTTGCATGGTGGGCTGTGACCACACAGCCCACCCCCGACCCCCGGGGCGCCGTGGAGACCGTCTTCCGGATGGAGTCGCCGAGGATCGTCGCCGCCGTCGCCCGGATCGTGCGGGACGTCGGCCTCGCCGAGGAACTGGCCCAGGACGCCCTGGTCGCGGCGCTGGAGCAGTGGCCGCGGGAGGGGGTGCCGGACAACCCCGGCGCCTGGCTGATGACCACCGCACGGCACCGGGCCGTCGACCTGGTCCGGCGCCGCGAGACCTACGCCCGCAAGCTCGCCGAGATCGGCCGCGACCTGTCCGAGGCGGTGCCGCCGGAGGAGCCCTCCGGGCCCGGCGACATCGACGACGACCTGCTCCGGCTGGTCTTCACCACCTGCCACCCGGTGCTGTCCACCGAGGCCCGCACCGCCCTCACCCTGCGCCTGCTCGGCGGCCTGACCACGGCCGAGATCGCCCGCGCCTTCCTGGTCCCCGAGCCGACGGTCGCCCAGCGCATCGTCCGCGCCAAGCGCACCCTCGCCCGGAAGAACGTCGCCTTCGAGGTCCCCTACGGCCCCGACCGCGAGGCCCGCCTCGACTCCGTCCTGGACGTCATCTACCTGATCTTCAACGAGGGGTACGCCGCCACGGCGGGCGACGACTGGCTGCGGCCGTCCCTGTGCGAGGACGCCCTGCGCCTGGCCCGCGTCCTGTCCGCGCTGATGCCCAAGGAGCCGGAGGTCCACGGCCTGACCTCGCTCCTGGAGTTCCAGGCCTCCCGCGCCGCCGCCCGCACCGGCCCCGACGGCGAACCGGTCCTGCTGAAGGACCAGGACCGCCGCCGCTGGAACCGCATGCTGATCGCCCGCGGCATCAAGGCCCTGTCCCGCGCCGAGGCCACGGCCGCCGGCGCCCCGCGCGGCCGCTACACCCTCCAGGCCGCCATCGCCGCCTGCCACACCCACGCGTACCGGTACGAGGAGACGGACTGGAAGAGCATCGCGACCCTGTACGCGTTGCTGGCGGCCCGGGCCCCGTCCCCGGTGGTGGAACTCAACCGGGCGGTGGCGGTGTCGATGGCGCAGGGCCCGGCCCCCGCCCTGGGGATCGTCGACACCCTGACCGACGAACCCGCCCTGCGCGACTACCACTTGCTCCCCAGCGTCCGGGGCGACCTGTTGTACCGCCTGGGCCGCACCGAGGAGGCGCGGGCGGAGTTCGAACGGGCGGCGGCGCTGACGCGGAATGCCAGGGAACGGGAGCTGTTGCTGCGCAGGGCGCGAGAGGTCTGAGGCGGCAGGGGTTCGCGCGGCGGGGCGTAGCACCGGGCCGCTGCCGCAGACGCGCCCGGGGCGAGCCGCCCGCGCCCAGCGGCACGACTGCCGTGGCCGCGCCGTGCTGCGGAGGCCCGCCCGTGCGGGCGCCTTCGCGATGCCGCGCCGTCGGCCGCCCGGGCGCGCCGGGCTCAGGTCGGGTGGCCGAGCAGCATCGTCGGTGCCCCCGCCACCCGGGTCAGGAAGACCGTTGCCGCGTTCGGCCCCTGCGGCTTGACCTTCCTGCGCAGTTCCTCCGGTTCCACCGCCGATCCGCGCTTCTTGACGGTGAGGGTGCCCACCTCGCGTTCCCGGAGGAGGGCCTTCAACTTCTTGACGTTGAAGGGGAGTTGGTCGGTGATCTGGTAGGCGGAGGCGTACGGGGTGGGGCGCAGGGTGTCGGCGGTGACGTAGGCGATGGTCGGGTCGATCAGGCCGGCGTCGAGCTCCTCGGCGACCTCGGCGACCAGGTGGGAGCGGATGACGGCGCCGTCGGGCTCGTACAAGTAGCGGGCGACGGGGCGGACTTCGGGGTTGGGCAGGCCCCGGGAGACCAGGGTGCGCGGGCCGGGCAGCAGGGTCGCGCGGACCGTGCCGGGCGCGGTGCCGAACCAGAGCACCGCCTCCTTCACATCCCCGCCGTCGGAGATCCACTCCGCCTCGGCCTCGGCCGGGACCGCCTCGTGCGGGATGCCGGGGGCGATCTTCAACGCGGCCCGGGGTGCCTTCAGCGCCGCCTCCACCGCCCAGGACAGGGGCGGCGAGTACGCCTCCGGGTCGAAGATCCGGCCGCGCCTGGACGAGCGGCGGGCCGGGTCCACGAACACCGCGTCGTAGCCGGACGTGTCGACCTCCGTCACGTCCGCCTCGCGCACCTCGATGAGGTCGGCGAGCCCCAGCGCCCCGGCGTTGGCGCGGGCGGCGGCGGCCGTCACCGGGTCCCGGTCCACCGCGAGCACCCGGATCCCGGCCCGCGCCAGCGCGATCGCGTCGCCGCCGATCCCGCAACACAGGTCGGCGACCGAGGAGACCCCCAGCTCCCGCAGCCGCCCCGCCCGGTACGCCGCCACGCTCGCCCGCGTCGACTGCTCGACCCCGTTCGGCGTGAAGAACATCCGCGAGGCGTCCTCCTCCCCGAACTTCGCCGCCGCCCGCTGCCGCAGCCGGGCCTGCCCGAGCGCCGCCGACACCAGTGCGGCGGGGTGGTCGCGGCGCAGCCGGGTGGCGACGGCGAGTTCGTCGGCGGGCGCGGTGCCGCGCACGGCGTCGAGGAGGGCGCGGCCCTCGGAGGTGAGGAGGGGAGTGAGGTCGTTCACCGGCTCATTGTGGGCCAGTCGGTGGACCGTACGCCCGCCGTGGCGGTGTCGGCCGGGGAACGGCGGAGCCGCCTGGGAGGATCCGGCCCCATGCGAGTAGTAGTACAAAATGATAAAAACCGGTCGCGCCGGGCGATGCGCGTACGCGGTGGACTCGCCGCGCTGGCCGTCGCCGCCATCGCCTCGGGCTGTGTGCAGAACACCGGCCCGGCCCGCCCGCGCGCCCACCCCGCCCCCGGCCGCGAGCCCCTGCTCGCCCCGCCCGCCCGGGCCCTGGACGCCTACGCGAACCGGCTGCACGCCTCCGCCGTGGCCCGCGCCGCCGCCGCGAACCGCTGGGGCCTGGCCGGAACCCCGCTCGCCGCCCCGCCGCCGCCCGCGAAGAAGCCGCGCATCACCACCCGCAGGGGCTTCGAGGTCGACAACCACGTCGAGGACGGACTCCCGCCGGTCTTCACCACCGTCCCGACCGACCGCAAGGTCGTCTTCCTCACCGTCGACGACGGCGCCGAGAAGGACCCGGCGTTCCTGCGCATGATGACCGAGCTGAACATCCCGTACACCGCCTTCCTCAGCGACTACCTGGTCAAGGAGGACTACGGGTACTTCGAACGGATGCATCGTGCGGGCGTCCGCCTGAACAACCACACCCTGCACCACCCTTACCTGCCCGGCCTGTCCTACGCCCGCCAGAGGCAGGAGATCTGCGGCATGCAGGACGTCATCACCGAGCGCTACGGAAAGCGGCCCACACTCTTCCGGCCCCCCTTCGGCAGTTACAACCGCGCCACCCTGCGCGCCGCCAAGAGCTGCGGCATCACCCACGTACCGCTGTGGAACGCGGAGGTCTTCGTCGACCGCTGGGAGTACCGCGAGGTGGACCAGGACATCCACCCCGGCGACATCGTGCTCACCCACTTCCGCGGCAAGCAGCACTGGAAGGGCACGATGCCCGACATGATCCGCCGGTTCCTGAACCGCGTCACCGCCGAGGGATACGCGGTGGCCCGGCTGGAGGACTACCTGTGAGGCCCGCCCGCCCGCTCGCCGCCCTGCTGACCGCCGCACTCCTCACCGGCTGCGCCGCCTCCGCCGACGGCTCCGACCGCCCCGGCGAGCCCTCGGCCCGCGCCCCCCAGCCCTACAGGCACCGCCTGCCCCCGGTGGTGGACCGCGTCCCGACAGACGACAGGGTCGTCTTCCTCACCGTCGACGACGGCGCCGAACAGGACCCCCGCTTCATCGGCCTGGTCCGCGAACAGCGGCTCCCGGTCGCCGTGTTCCTCACCGACAGCGTCGTCGGCCCCGGCTACGCCCACTTCGCGCGCCTGCGCGAGGTCGGCGCCTCGCTCCAGAACCACACCCTCGACCACACCACCCTGCGCGGACTGCCCTACGCCGCCCAGCGCGCCGAGATCTGCGGTCAGCAGCACAAGCTCCGCTCCCGCTTCGGGGTGCGCCCCCGCCTCTTCCGCCCCCCGCACGGCCTCTACGACACCACCACCCTGCGCGCGGCGGCGAGCTGCGGAATCGCGGCGGTGGTCCGCTGGCGGGCCGTCATGAACGCCGACGGCACCCTGACCTACCCCGAGGGCCCGCGCCACCTGAACCCCGGCGACATCGTGTCCGTACCCTCCGACGACCCGACGGGCCTGCCCCTGGTGGAGCGGACGAGACGCCTGCTGAAGGAAATCCGGGAACGGAAGTTGCGGCCGGCGAACCTGGAAAGCTACCTGTAGCCCCTCAGCCCGTCCGGCGCCCGAGGACGAGGCCGTGCAGGCCGACAGGGGGGTGCGGGGGCACAGCCCCCGGGGACGGCCACCCGAACCCGGGGTACGGCAGCCCCGAGCCACGCCAGCGCAGCGAATTGGCACTCCGCTTGACCGAGTGCTAATCGCGGTCATAGTCTCGGGTCTGGCACTCCCCCCTGGAGAGTGCCAAATACGCGACGGGCAGGTCCGGCACCCGCGACGACGGATCCACCTGGTCGCCACCTCAGACAGTTAACCCCGTGAGATCTCCGAAGGGGGAGGTCGGATCGTGACGACCGCCAGCTCCAAGGTTGCCATCAAGCCGCTTGAGGACCGCATTGTGGTCCAGCCGCTGGACGCCGAGCAGACCACGGCCTCTGGCCTGGTCATTCCGGACACCGCGAAGGAGAAGCCCCAGGAGGGCGTCATCCTCGCCGTGGGCCCGGGCCGCTTCGAGAACGGCGAGCGCCTGCCGCTCGACGTGAAGGTCGGCGACATCGTGCTGTACAGCAAGTACGGCGGCACCGAGGTGAAGTACAACGGCGAGGAGTACCTCGTCCTCTCGTCCCGCGACGTGCTCGCGATCATCGAGAAGTAAGTCCACCTCAAGCCTTTGATGCTTGACGCTGCGCCCCTGGCCCCCGCGACCGTTTTCAGAAGCCGGGCGCCGGGGCGCAGTGCCGTTTACACCCACAGATTTCCGAGAGGGCTCCCGCTGTCATGGCGAAGATCCTGAAGTTCGACGAGGACGCCCGTCGCGCCCTTGAGCGCGGCGTCAACAAGCTGGCCGACACGGTCAAGGTGACGATCGGCCCCAAGGGTCGCAACGTCGTCATCGACAAGAAGTTCGGCGCGCCGACCATCACCAACGACGGTGTCACCATCGCCCGCGAGGTCGAGATCGAGGACCCGTACGAGAACCTGGGCGCCCAGCTGGTGAAGGAGGTGGCGACCAAGACCAACGACATCGCCGGTGACGGCACCACCACCGCCACCGTGCTGGCCCAGGCGCTGGTCCGCGAGGGCCTGAAGAACGTCGCCGCGGGCGCCTCCCCGGCGCTGCTGAAGAAGGGCATCGACGCGGCCGTCGCCGCCGTCTCCGAGGATCTGCTCGCCTCCGCCCGCCCGATCGACGAGAAGTCCGACATCGCCGCCGTGGCCGCGCTGTCCGCCCAGGACCAGCAGGTCGGCGAGCTCATCGCCGAGGCCATGGACAAGGTCGGCAAGGACGGTGTCATCACCGTCGAGGAGTCCAACACCTTCGGTCTGGAGCTGGACTTCACCGAGGGCATGGCCTTCGACAAGGGCTACCTGTCGCCGTACTTCGTGACGGACCAGGAGCGCATGGAGGCCGTCCTGGAGGACCCGTACATCCTCATCAACCAGGGCAAGATCTCCTCCATCCAGGACCTGCTGCCGCTGCTGGAGAAGGTCATCCAGGCCGGCTCCTCCAAGCCGCTGCTGATCATCGCCGAGGACGTCGAGGGCGAGGCCCTGTCGACCCTGGTCGTCAACAAGATCCGCGGCACCTTCAACGCGGTCGCGGTCAAGGCCCCCGGCTTCGGTGACCGCCGCAAGGCGATGCTGCAGGACATGGCGGTCCTCACCGGCGCCACGGTCATCTCCGAGGAGGTCGGCCTCAAGCTCGACCAGGCCGGTCTGGACGTGCTGGGCACCGCCCGCCGCGTGACCGTCACCAAGGACGACACCACCATCGTGGACGGCGCCGGCAAGTCCGAGGACGTCCAGGGCCGCGTCGCCCAGATCAAGGCCGAGATCGAGAACACCGACTCCGACTGGGACCGCGAGAAGCTCCAGGAGCGCCTCGCGAAGCTGGCCGGCGGCGTGTGCGTGATCAAGGTCGGCGCCGCCACCGAGGTGGAGCTGAAGGAGAAGAAGCACCGTCTGGAGGACGCCATCTCCGCGACCCGCGCCGCGGTCGAGGAGGGCATCGTCTCCGGTGGTGGCTCCGCGCTCGTCCACGCCGCGAAGGTGCTGGAGGGCGGCCTGGGCAAGTCCGGCGACGAGGCCACCGGTGTCTCGGTCGTCCGCCGCGCCGTCGTCGAGCCGCTGCGCTGGATCGCCGAGAACGCGGGCCTTGAGGGCTACGTCATCGTCTCCAAGGTCGCCGACCTGGAGAAGGGCAGCGGCTACAACGCCGCCACCGGCGAGTACGGCGACCTGATCAAGGCCGGCGTCATCGACCCGGTCAAGGTCACCCGCTCCGCCCTGGAGAACGCCGCCTCCATCGCCTCCCTGCTGCTCACGACCGAGACCCTGGTCGTCGAGAAGAAGGAAGAGGAGGAGCCCGCCGCCGCCGGTCACGGTCACGGCCACGCTCACTGACGTACTCCGTCACCGAAGGCCCGGCACCCGCGTAAGGTGCCGGGCCTTCGGGCTGTCCTGCCCGCGCTACCTCTCCAGGTCCTCCAGCGCGCCCAACTGCTCCATCAGCCCGAGCCGGTCGTACTGCCACCAGCCCTCGGCGATCTTCCCGTCCGGCGTGCAGCGGTGGATGGTGCACCCGGTCATGGACACCTCTTTGCCGGTCGCCGGGATGCCCATGAAGTCGCCGGTGTGCCGGCCGTTCCAGGTCCAGCGGGTGCACACCCGGTCACCCTGGGCCAACTGGTCCTCGACCGTGAACGAGAAGTCGAAGGCGCCCCGCCACATCGCCACTTCCCGGCGGATCGCGTCCATCCCGATGGCGTCCTGCGGACGGGCCGGATCGTGGTCGTGGTAGTCCTCGATCAGCACGTCGTTGAAGGTGGGGTCCTGCGGCCCGGCCAGCTCCTCGAAGAACCGCCGCGCGGTCAACCGGTAGAGCTGCTCGTCACGGATGACGTCCAGGTCGGTGAAGGTCGGCATCTCGTCGCAGAGCGCGACCATCTCCTGGAAGATCTTCCCGGTCTCCGGCAGGTTCGAGTTCCGCATCGCCTCCTCGTACGACGGGAACTCCACGATCTCGATGAGGTGGGTGGCGTCGGAGCGGTCCTTGCCGATCAGGCTGTGCGTCGCGGTCCGCTTCCCCTTGGTCTGTTCGACCCATGTGTCCAGCAGCCGGTTCATCTCGTCGAGCCGGCTCGTCCTGCAGTCGATGAGCTGTACGAACGTCATGGCGCCTCCGTCCCCCGGGGGTCCGGTCGAACAGCTCCATTCTCCTACTGCGGGCCGTACTTGCGACCGGTCCGGGAGGTGACCGCCCCGAGCATCCCGCGCGGTACGACCTTGGTGACGCCCAGCAGCACCTTGTACCGGGCGTCCGGGATGGAGACGGTCTTGCCGCGCGCCAGATCGGCCAGCGCCGACGCCACCAGCTTGTCGGCGTCCAGCCACATCCAGCCCGGGATGTTGTCGGTGCCCATCCCGGCCCGCTCGTGGAACTCGGTGCGCACGAAGCCCGGGCACAGGGCCATCAGCCGCACCCCGCTGCCCGCGAGGTCCCGGGCCGCGCCCTGGGTGAACTGCACGACCCACGCCTTGGAGGCGCCGTAGGTGCCGCGCGGCACGAAGGCGGCGACCGAGGCGACGTTGACGATCCCGCCCCGGCCGCGCTCGCGCATCGCCCCGGCGGCGGCCGAGGTCAGCCGGAGCACCGCCTCGCAGTGCACCTTGAGCATCTTCAGCTCGTCGTCCATGGAGACGTCGAGATAGCGGCCCTTGTTGCCGAAACCGGCGTTGTTGATCAGCAGGTCGACCGGGTCACGGCGGTCGGCGAGCCGGGCGGCGGCCGTCTCGATGCCCTCGTCCGTCGCCAGGTCCGCGGTCAGGACCTCCGCCTCGATGCCGTGCCGGTCGTGCAGTTCGGTGGCCTGCTCGCGCAGCCGCTTGGTGTCCCGCGCGACCAGGACGAGGTTGTGCCCGTCGGCGGCCAGCCGCCGCGCGAACGCGGCGCCGATGCCCGCGGTCGATCCCGTGATGAGAGCCGTTGTCATGGCGCAAGATTAGTGACCCGGACCGGACGAATCCGCTCCCTTCCGGCCCGCGCCGGGCACGTCACCGGGCGGCTTCTCAACTCCCGTGCTGCTCCACGTACTTGCGCGCCGCCGCCAGCGACTCCGGGTGCAGCGCCTCGCCCGCCGCCAGCAGCCGGGGCAGCAGGTCCCGCCGTGTGGTCACCGCCCGGAACTGCAGCGCCACCGTCACGTCGTGGTCGGGCCGGTGCAGGATCTCCACCGCGTCGCCCACCCGTACCTCACCGGGCTCGATCACCCGCAGATACGCGCCCGGCGCGCCCTTCTCCGTGAACCGCTTCACCCACCGCTGCTCACCCAGGTGCCCCTGGAAGGTGCGGCACGGAATCCGTCCGCTGGTCACCTCCAGCACCACCGAGGACCCGATCCGCCAGCGCTCCCCGATCAGCGCGCCGGAGACATCCACCCCGCTCGTGGTGAGGTTCTCCCCGAAGACGCCGTTGCGCAGGGTCCGGCCCAGTTCCCGCTCCCAGTCGTCGAGGTCCTCGCGCGCCATCGCGTACACGGCCTGGTCGTTCCCGCCGTGGTGGCGCAGCTCGCACACCTCGTCCCCGGCGACACCGCTCGCCCCGACACCCTTCGGCCCCGGCGCCGAGATCCGCACCGGCGCGTCGGTCGGCCGCTTGTCGATGCCGGTCACGCCCTCGGAGTGGTCGGTGTAGGGGACGGGGGTCCGGCGGCCCAGGTTCACAGACAGAAGCTTCATGACAGCACGGTAGGCGAGGATCGCTCAAAGGTCTCCCGCATTATTCGGCGCCGGATCAAAGCCTGACTTATCCTTGTGGGGTGATCGAGGCCAGACATCTGCGCGTGCTGCGTGCCGTCGCCGCCACCGGCTCCTTCTCGGCGGCGGGGCGCGAGCTGGGCTGCACCCAGCCCGCCGTCAGCCAGCAGATGAAGGCGCTGGAGGCATCCGTCGGCACCCCGCTGCTCGTGCGCAGCGGCCGTGAGATGCGGCTGACCCAGGCGGGCGAGGCCCTGGTCCGGCACGCGGCCGGCATCCTCGCCGGACTCACCGCCGCCGAGGAGGAGGTCGCCGCCATCGCGGGCCTGCGCGCGGGCCGGGTCCGGCTGGTCTCCTTCCCCAGCGGCAGCTCCACCCTCGTCCCCACCGCGCTGGCCGCCCTGCGCGCCGCCCATCCCGGCACCCGGGTCTCCCTGGAGGAGGCCGAGCCGCCGAAGTCGGTCGAACTGCTCCGCGAGGGCGACTGCGACCTCGCCCTCGCCTTCCGCTACGAAGGCGCGGCGCAGGAAGGCGAGTGGGACGACCTCGTCGTACGCCCTTTGCTCACCGACCGGTTGGTGGCGCTGGTGCCGGAGCGGCACCGGCTCGCGCGCGCGGAGTCGGTGGCCATCGGCGAACTGGCCGCCGAGCCCTGGATCGCCGGATGCCCGCGCTGCCGCGGGCAGTTGGTGCAGGTCTGCGAGAGCGCCGGATTCACCCCGCGCATCGACTTCGCCACCGACGACTACCCGGCGGTGGTCGGCCTGGTCGGCGCGGGCCTGGGTGTGGCCGTCCTGCCGCAGCTGGCGGTGGAGGCGGTGCGCCCGCGCGGGGTGCGCACGGTGACGCTGGAACCGGCGGTGCGCCGGGAGATCGTGGCGCTCACGCTGCCCGACCTCGCCCAGGTGCCGGCGGTGACGGCGACCCTGGAGCAGCTGGCGCGCGCCGCGGACGGTCAAGTGCGCGGCGCCCAGGGGGAGTCGGGCGCGCAGAAGTAAGGGCACGCCTTCCCGTGCCCTGAGTTGAAGAAACGTTCCTTCAGTTGTTCGAGGCGGACTCGCCGCCGCCGGCCGACGCCGACACCAGCCGGTGCCGCGCCCGGCCCATGAGCTCCTCGCGCTCGTCCTCGGTCAAGCCGCCCCACACGCCGTACGGTTCGCGCACCGCGAGCGCGTGCGCCGCGCACTGCGCGCGAACCGGGCACCTCATGCAGACCTCCTTGGCCGAGTTCTCACGAGCGCTTCGAGCCGCACCGCGCTCGCCCTCCGGATGGAAGAAGAGCGAGCTGTCCACCCCGCGGCAGGCAGCCAGGAGCTGCCAGTCCCACAGGTCCGCGTTCGGTCCGGGAAGGCGGGAGAAATCTGCCATTGCGTGACCCCTTGTAGCCGTTCTGGGCGGATACGGTGTCCACGACCGTACATCTACGATCTAAGGAGATGAAAATATGACTCATTGCGAATCTAGCCCTCAACACCAGCAAAGGGGAAGAAAAAGGGCCGAATGGGGCATGGCTTGTGATGAAAGCTTGAGGGTCCGCCCTGCATGTCTGCACCGTGTCCGCCCCCTCACGTACAGTGCCGAAGACGGCGCACGGCCCCGTAACTCTTTCGAGTGACCGTCGTTGAGAGGGCGGAGGCGGTTGAAACAACAAGGGCTCGGGCAGGCGTCCGAGACGGTCGACCGCACAGGTGACGATTTCGTACCAGCCTGGAGGCTCAAGGTGACGTGCATCAGCTGCGGAGGGCGGCCATGACATCCGTCCTCGTCTGCGACGACTCCCCGCTTGCCCGAGAGGCGCTCCGCCGCGCGGTGGCGACCGTGCCGGGCGTCGAGCGTGTGACGACGGCGGCCAACGGCGAGGAAGTCCTCCGCCGCTGGGGCGCCGACCGCTCAGACCTGATCCTGATGGACGTGCGCATGCCCGGACTGGGCGGTGTCGAGACCGTCCGGCGGCTGCTGTCCGCCGACCCCGGCGCGCGCATCATCATGCTCACCGTCGCCGAGGACCTGGACGGCGTGGCCCTCGCGGTCGCCGCGGGCGCCCGGGGCTACCTGCACAAGGACGCCTCCCGCGCGGAACTGCGCGCCACGGTGACGCAGGCCCTCGCCGACCCGACCTGGCGGCTCGCCCCGCGCCGGCTGCGCTCGGCCGAGATGGGCGCCGCGCCCACGCTCACCGCGCGCGAGATCCAGGTGCTGGAGGGCATGAGTCACGGCCGCTCCAACGCGGAGATCGGCCGGGAGCTGTTCCTGTCCGAGGACACGGTCAAGACCCACGCGCGCCGGCTGTTCAAGAAGCTCGGCGCCTCGGACCGGGCGCACGCCGTCGCGCTCGGCTTCCGGTGGGGCCTGGTCCGCTAGTCCGCCGCCCGTTTTTCGGCCGGAGCAGCCCGGTGGCGAGGGGGATCACCCCGCGCTCCGGCACCGCGGCCGGGGTGCTCCCGACCAGGAGTACGCACCGGCCCCCCGGGGCAGGCGGGACCTGCGACACCCGCCCCGCCCCGTCCTGTGGATCAGATCGGCGGCGGCCGTAGGACGAGACCGGACCGCGCCCCTTTGGGGCGCGGGTGCTCGTTTCGCCGCGGATGCCGCATCCTTGAGATGTGGAGTCTCTCGGGGACGAGTCGGTCGAGCGGAAGGGGAGGGCGCAGGAGATGAGTTCCGGCGCACCTGCTCATAACGCTTCGGTGCACAACATCGGACGCGGTGCCGCGGACCGTGAAGCCTCAGGGCACCATGGACCGATGCGCGACGACGAGGCGGTGAATGCCGCAGGGGCGATCGGTGCACTCGTCCACCGCGCCGTGGACGGGGACGAGCAGGCCACGCATGATCTGCTCGCCCATGTCCACCCCCTCGCACTGCGCTACTGCCGCACCCGTCTGTCCCGGCTTCCCGGTGACGCCCGGCACTTCGTGGAGGACCTCGCGCAGGAGGTCTGCGTCGCCGTCCTGCTCGCCCTGCCCCGCTACAAGGACACCGGCCGCCCCTTCGAGGCGTTCGTCTTCGCCATCGCCGCGCACAAGGTCGCCGACCTGCAGCGCGCCGCCATGCGCCACCCCGGGTCCACCGCCGTGCCCTCCGACGAGATGCCGGAGCGGCCCGACGACTCGCTCGGCCCCGAGGAGCGCGCCCTGCTCAGCAGCGATGCCGAGTGGGCCAAGAAACTGCTGGCCAACCTGCCGGAGAACCAGCGCGAACTGCTGCTGCTGCGGATCGCGGTCGGCCTGACCGCCGAGGAGACCGGCCAGATGTTGGGAATGTCACCCGGAGCCGTCCGGGTCGCCCAGCACCGGGCCCTGAGCAGGCTGCGGGCGCTCGCCGAGCAGTAGTCCCACCGGGTGAACGGGCGTTGCCCGCTTTCCGTACGAAAATACGAAGCCGTCGGGCGTCCGGAGCCGTGGAATTTGCCACCCCTGCTTCCCGTTAGCATGGACATCCGCACCGATCAAGGCCATTTGGGGAAGGTGTCATGACTGCCAACGTCGACGGAGTGCCCGCCAAATTCGCGACACTCGGGCTGACCTACGACGATGTGCTGCTGCTGCCGGGCGCCTCCGAGGTCCTGCCCAACGCGGTCGACACCTCGTCCCGCATCTCCCGCAATGTGCGGGTCAACATTCCCCTGCTCTCCGCCGCCATGGACAAGGTCACCGAGTCCCGGATGGCGATCGCGATGGCCCGTCTCGGCGGCGTCGGTGTGCTGCACCGCAACCTCTCCGTCGAGGACCAGGTCAACCAGGTCGACCTGGTGAAGCGGTCCGAGTCCGGCATGGTCACCGACCCCATCACGGTGCACCCGGAGGCGACCCTCGCCGAGGCGGACGCGCTGTGCGCCAAGTTCCGCATCAGCGGTGTCCCGGTCACCGACCCGGCCGGCAAGCTGCTCGGCATCGTCACCAACCGCGACATGGCCTTCGAGTCGGACCGCTCCCGCCAGGTGCGCGAGGTCATGACCCCGATGCCGCTGGTCACCGGCAAGGTCGGCATCTCCGGTGTCGAGGCCATGGAGCTGCTGCGCAAGCACAAGATCGAGAAGCTTCCGCTGGTCGACGACGAGGGCATCCTCAAGGGCCTGATCACGGTCAAGGACTTCGTCAAGGCCGAGAAGTACCCGAACGCCGCGAAGGACGCCGAGGGCCGGCTGCTCGTCGGTGCCGCGGTCGGCGCCAGCCCCGAGGCGCTGGAGCGGGCCCAGGCGCTCGCCGAGGCCGGGGTGGACTTCCTGGTCGTGGACACCTCGCACGGCCACAACAGCAACGCCCTGAGCTGGATGGCGAAGATCAAGTCGAGCGTGTCGGTCGACGTGATCGGCGGCAACGTCGCCACCCGTGACGGCGCGCAGGCCCTGATCGACGCCGGTGTCGACGGCATCAAGGTCGGTGTGGGCCCCGGTTCCATCTGTACGACCCGTGTCGTCGCCGGTATCGGTGTCCCGCAGGTCACCGCGATCTACGAGGCCGCGCAGGCCGCCCGTCCGGCCGGCATCCCGGTGATCGGCGACGGCGGTCTGCAGTACTCCGGCGACATCGGCAAGGCGCTCGCCGCCGGTGCCGACACCGTGATGCTGGGCTCGCTGCTCGCGGGCTGCGAGGAGTCGCCGGGCGAGCTGCTGTTCATCAACGGCAAGCAGTTCAAGTCCTACCGCGGCATGGGCTCCCTCGGTGCCATGCAGTCCCGCGGCCAGGGCAGGTCGTACTCCAAGGACCGCTACTTCCAGGCGGAGGTCTCCTCCGACGACAAGCTGGTGCCCGAGGGCGTCGAGGGCCAGGTGCCCTACCGCGGCCCGCTGGCCAACGTCCTTCACCAGCTCGTCGGCGGACTGCGCCAGACCATGGGCTACGTCGGCGCGGCCACCATCGAGGAGATGGAGTCCAAGGGCCGCTTCGTCCGCATCACCTCGGCGGGTCTGAAGGAGAGCCACCCGCACGACATCCAGATGACGGTCGAGGCGCCGAACTACAGCAGCAAGTAGTCACCGGCCGTTCGCGTCAGGGCGGCCCCGGGGTGCTCCGGGGCCGCCCTTGCCGTGCCCGTCGGCGATACTGGAAGACGCTGAAACGCATCAGGGAAAGGCCACAGACGTGACTGAGATCGAGATCGGGCGCGGCAAGCGCGGCCGCCGGGCGTACGCCTTCGACGACATCGCCGTCGTCCCGAGCCGCCGTACGCGGGACCCGAAGGAGGTCTCGATCGCCTGGCAGATCGACGCCTACCGCTTCGAGCTGCCGTTCCTGGCCGCCCCCATGGACTCGGTCGTCTCCCCGGCCACCGCGATCCGCATCGGCGAGCTGGGCGGCCTGGGCGTACTGAACCTCGAAGGCCTGTGGACCCGCTACGAGGACCCGCAGCCGTTGCTCGACGAGATCGCGGAGCTGCCCACGGAGGCCGCCACGCGCCGTCTGCAGGAGATCTACGCGGCGCCCATCAAGGAGGAGCTGATCGGCGCGCGCATCAAGGAGGTGCGCGACTCCGGCGTGGTCACGGCCGCCGCGCTCTCCCCGCAGCGCACGGCGCAGTTCTCCAAGGCGGTCGTCGACGCGGGCGTGGACATCTTCGTCATCCGCGGCACCACGGTCTCCGCGGAGCACGTCTCCGGTGCGCACGAGCCGCTGAACCTGAAGCAGTTCATCTACGAACTCGACGTCCCGGTGATCGTCGGCGGCTGCGCCACCTACACGGCCGCCCTGCACCTGATGCGCACCGGCGCTGCGGGCGTCCTGGTCGGCTTCGGCGGCGGCGCAGCGCACACCACGCGCAACGTGCTCGGCATCCGCGTCCCGATGGCCACGGCGGTCGCGGACGTGGCGGCGGCCCGCCGGGACTACATGGACGAGTCCGGCGGCCGGTACGTGCACGTCATCGCGGACGGCGGCGTCGGCTGGTCCGGCGACCTGCCCAAGGCCATCGCCTGCGGTGCGGACGCGGTGATGATGGGCTCCCCGCTGGCCCGCGCCACGGACGCGCCGGGCCGCGGCCACCACTGGGGCATGGAGGCGGTGAACGAGGAGCTGCCGCGCGGCAAGAAGGTCGACCTCGGCACCGTCGGCACCATCGAGGAGGTCCTCACCGGCCCCTCCCACACCCCCGACGGCTCCATGAACTTCTTCGGCGCCCTCCGCCGCGCCATGGCCACCACCGGCTACAGCGAGCTGAAGGAATTCCAGCGCGTCGAGGTGACGGTGGCGGACTCGCAGCATCAGCGGTAGGTCCTGCGACCGCGTGTGAAGGGCCGGCCGCCCGGTGGGGCGGCCGGCCCTTTGCATGCCCGGGGCGCGTGAGGTGGGGCAGGGGCGCGCGGTTGCGTTCCGGACCGACCCGGCCCGGTCGGGCGAGGTGCAGGCGATAACGTCCGGGTCGGCGCCCCAGGTTGCTCTGGAGCGCCCCCTTCCAAGGACTTGGTTCCGGACCCCGCGCCTCGGGGCCCGGCCCGATTTCCGACGGACCGTCCACCGGGCACTGGGCGGCATCGTGGAAGGGGGCGCCCCATGGGACGTCACCGCAAGCCCACTCGCTGGGATCGGATCCGGCTTCGGCTGGTGAGGTGCCGGAGGAGGTGGATCTTGCGGATGTTCGGATGGTGAGCGGCCGCCCCCACAGCAACTAGGGGCGGACACTCCGTGAACCATCCAGGAGCCTGTCGCAGAAAGCCCCTGCGGCGGGCTCCACCTGTGTCCGTAAGGTACCCGCGCCCGGTCCCGACTGCCACCGGATCAGGCACGTGGGCCACCTGTGCGCCCCCCTTCACAACCGATGCGCCGCCCCCGTAGGCGTAGCCCCCCTCGTGTCCAGCAACAGCTGGGCCTTTACCGACAAGCCCTGCATGTCGTACGTGCGGTGGTGCTGGAGGAGGATCGTCAGGTCGGCGTCGGCCGCTGCCTCGTAGAGGGAGTCCGCTCGGGGGAGGGGGCGGTCCAGGACCGTCCAGGACGGGATGTGGGGGTCGTGGTAGCTGACCGAGGCGCCGAGGCTCATCAGGCGGACGGCGATTTCCTCGGCGGGGGTGGACTGCTGGTCCGCCAGGTCCGGTTTGTAGGTGACGCCGAGGAGGAGGACTCGGGCTCCGCGCGCCGACTTGCCGTGCTCGTTCAGGAGGGTGGCCGCGCGCTGGACCACGTAACGGGGCATCTGGCTGTTGACCTGCTGGGCGAGTTCGACCATGCGCAGGGTGCGGCCCGCGTGGGCGGTGAGGTCCTGGGGGACCGTGTGGCCGCCGACGCCGGGGCCGGGGCGGAAGGACTGGAAGCCGAAGGGCTTGGTCTCGGCGCAGCGGATGACGTCCCACAGGTCGACGCCCAAGTCGTGGCAGAGGACGGCCATTTCGTTGACGAGGGCGATATTGACGTGGCGGAAGTTCGTCTCCAGGAGTTGGACGGTCTCCGCTTCTCTTGGGCCACGCGCGCGTACCACCTTGTCCGTGAGGCGGGAGTAGAAGGCCGCCGCCGACTCCGTGCAGGCCGGGGTCAGGCCGCCGATCACCTTCGGGGTGTTGGCGGGGGTGTGCTCGCGGTTGCCGGGGTCCACGCGGCTGGGGGCGTAGGCGAGGTGGAAGTCGCGGCCCGCGCGGAGCCCCGAGCCCTCTTCGAGGAGCGGGCGCAGCAGGCCCTCGGTGGTGCCCGGCGGGACGGGTGACTCCAGGATCACGGTGGTGTGCGGGCGCATCCGGCCGGCCAGGATACGGGCGGCGGACTCCACCTGGGTGAGGTCGAGGCCGCCGTCCGCCCCGCGCGGTGTGGGCGCGCAGATGACGGCGGTGCGCACCCGGCCCAGTTCGGCGGGGTCGGCGTCGTGCCGGAAGCCCGCCGCGAGCATGCGGCGCAGTTCGGCGGGGCTCAGTGAGCCTGGTTCGGGTCCGGTGGGGTATCCGAGGGTCGGGATGCCGGCGGCCACGGCGGCCTGGGCCAGCGGAAGGCCGTACGGGCCGAGTCCGATGACGGCGAGATCTGCGGGCATGGCGTGGGCCGTCCTTCCCAGTAACCGAAGCGGGACAGGTGCGCAAGCCCTGTGGACAGAATGAGCGAGCGCAATGTCAGACTAGGAGTAAATATGACCGAAATACGGGATTGATCCTTTGTGTCTTCCGGCAGGTGAGCCCAGCCGCGCCGGTCGGATCCGTGAAGGTTGTCCACAGGCTGGGGGCGAGTGGTGGCTGAAGTAGGGCAACACGGTCAGAATTTGGGCATGGGGGATACGACCGGCCGCGCCTCATGGAGGCGGCCGGGAGGACCTACAGCGGGAGGCAGCGGTGAGGACAGCGACACTGGGCCCGGCGCAGCGCGCCGAGTCACTCGCATCAATGGCCGAGCGCGAACTGGACCTGCTGGTCGTGGGCGCCGGGGTGGTCGGCGCGGGAACCGCCCTGGACGCGGCGACCCGGGGCCTGTCCACCGGCCTGGTCGAGGCGCGTGACTGGGCGTCGGGCACGTCGAGCCGGTCCAGCAAGCTGATCCACGGCGGACTGCGCTACCTGGAGATGCTCGACTTCGCCCTCGTCCGCGAGGCCCTGAAGGAGCGCGGCCTGCTGCTGGAACGGCTCGCCCCGCACCTGGTGAAGCCGGTGCCGTTCCTCTACCCCCTCCAGCACCAGGGCTGGGAGCGGCTCTACGCCGGTTCCGGCGTCGCCCTCTACGACGCCATGTCGATGGCCCGCGGCCACGGCCGGGGCCTGCCCGTGCACCGCCACCTGAGCCGCCGTCAGGCCCTGCGCATCGCCCCCGCCTTGAAGAAGGACGCCCTGGTCGGCGCCCTGCAGTACTACGACGCCCAGATGGACGACGCCCGCTATGTCGCCACCCTGGTGCGCACCGCCGCCGCCTACGGCGCCAAGGTCGCCAACCGCGCCCGCGTCACCGGCTTCCTGCGCGAGGGCGAACGCGTCGTCGGCGCCCGTGTCCAGGACGTCGAGGCGGGCGGCGAGTACGAGATCCGCGCCAAGCAGATCGTCAACGCCACCGGTGTGTGGACCGACGACACCCAGGCCATGGTCGGCGAGCGCGGCCAGTTCCACGTCCGCGCCTCCAAGGGCATCCACCTCGTCGTCCCCAAGGACCGCATCCACTCCACATCCGGGCTCATCCTGCGCACCGAGAAGTCCGTGCTGTTCGTCATCCCCTGGGGGCGGCACTGGATCATCGGCACCACCGACACCGACTGGGACCTCGACAAGGCCCACCCCGCCGCCTCCAGCGCCGACATCGACTACCTCCTCGAACACGTCAACTCCGTGCTCGCGGTGCCCCTCACCCGCGACGACGTCCAGGGCGTGTACGCGGGCCTGAGGCCCCTGCTGGCCGGTGAGTCCGACGCCACCAGCAAACTCTCCCGCGAACACACGGTCGCCCACCCGGTACCGGGTCTTGTCGTGGTCGCGGGCGGCAAGTACACGACGTACCGGGTCATGGCCAAGGACGCGGTGGACGAGGCCGTGCACGGACTCGACATGCGGGTCGCCGAGTGCGTCACTGAGGACGTCCCGCTGCTCGGCGCCGAGGGCTACCGCGCCCTGTGGAACGCGCGGGCGCGCATCGCCGCCCGCACCGGGCTCCATGTGGTGCGCGTGGAGCACCTGTTGAACCGGTACGGCGCCCTGACCGAGGAGATCCTCGACCTCATCGCCGAGGACCCCTCCCTCGGCGAACCGCTCGGCGCCGCCGACGACTACCTGCGCGCCGAGGTCGTCTACGCCGCCTCGCACGAGGGCGCGCGGCACCTGGACGACGTACTGACCCGGCGCACCCGCATCTCCATCGAGACCTTCGACCGCGGCACCCTCAGCGCCCGCGAGGCCGCCGAGTTGATGGCGCCGGTGCTCGGCTGGGACAAGGACCAGATCGAACGCGAGGTCCAGCACTACGACAAGCGCGTGGAGGCCGAGCGCGAGTCGCAGCGCCAGCCGGACGACCTCACGGCGGACGCGGCGCGGCTCGGGGCGCCGGACATCGTGCCGCTGTAGGGCGCCCGGCACTTCGCCCGCAAGGGCCGTACGTCCTCCGCCCCCGGGTTCGGCGTCCCGGGGGCGGAGCCGTGTCGTCCGCCTTGTCGGAGCCGTCGTACGGCGTACCGAATGCCGCCTTCCGGCCGGGGTGTTCCCCACCGCGGGACGTCTCGCGCACCAGCGGTACCCGGGGCATCGAGCACTTGTCGGGTGAGGGACAATGGAGGCTCTGTCAGGGCGGGTTGCATGAGGGGACGCATGTCGGAGGCGGAGCGGGCGGGGACACCCCGTCAGGACAACAGCGGTCGTCTCCTCGCCGGGCGGTACCGGCTGGGAGATGTGCTGGGCCGCGGCGGCATGGGCACGGTGTGGCGGGCGGAGGACGAAACCCTCGGCCGCACGGTGGCGGTGAAGGAGCTGCGCTTCCCGTCGAACATCGACGAGGACGAGAAGCGCCGGCTCATCACGCGGACGCTGCGCGAGGCCAAGGCCATCGCCCGGATCCGCAACAACAGCGCGGTGACCGTCTTCGACGTGGTCGACGAGGACGACCGGCCCTGGATCGTGATGGAGCTGGTCGAGGGCAAGTCGCTGGCCGAGGTCATCCGCGAGGACGGCCTGCTGGAGCCGAAGCGCGCCGCCGAGGTCGGGCTCGCGGTGCTCGACGTGCTGCGCTCGGCCCACCGCCAGGGCATCCTGCACCGGGACGTGAAGCCCTCCAACGTCCTCATCGCCGACGACGGCCGTGTCGTGCTCACCGACTTCGGCATCGCGCAGGTCGAAGGCGACCCGTCCATCACCTCCACCGGCATGCTCGTCGGCGCCCCCTCCTACATCTCCCCGGAGCGGGCCCGCGGCCACAAGCCCGGCCCCGCGGCCGACCTCTGGTCGCTCGGCGGCCTGCTGTACGCGGCGGTCGAGGGCGTGCCCCCGTACGACAAGGGCTCCGCCATCGCCACGCTCACCGCGGTGATGACCGAGCCGCTGGAGGAGCCGAAGAACGCCGGGCCGCTGAAGGACGTCATCTACGGCCTGCTCACCAAGGACCCGGCCCAGCGGCTGGACGACGACGGCGCGCGGGCGCTGCTCAACGCCGTCATCCACGCGCCCGAGCCGAAGGAGGCGGAGCCGCAGGACGCGACGAAGGTCGTGCCGCTGCCCGCACAGCCGGACTCGCCTACGGACAAGGGCGGTTCGGGGGAGGCCGCGGAGCGGCTGAAGGGTGCCCTGCGCTCGGTGCGCAAGGCCGCGGTGGCGGCCGGAGCCGGGGCGGCGGCGACCGCGCGGGCCAAGTCGGCCGGCGCGAAGACGACCGCTGCCAAGACGACCGCCACGAAGACGGCTGCCGCGAAAACGGCCGCCGCGAAATCGGCGACCCCCTCCGAGACCGCGCCGAGCGCCGGTGCCGGTACCCCCGCCGGTGCCGGTCAGTCGGGCGGCGGGGCCAGTTCGGGCTGGCCCGTGATGACGCCGCCGGATCTGCCGCCCCGGCCGGTGCCCCGGGCGCCGCTGACCGACGTGGTGCCGCGGCGGACGCTGGTCGTCATCGCGGTGATCGTGGCGCTGGCCGTGCTCGGCGTGGTGCTGGCCATCGCGTTCAGCGGGGACGACGACCCCGACGACTCGGCGGGCGGCGGCGTCAAGGCGTCCACCAAGGCGAGCGCGAGCGCCGGGACCAAGGAGGACGACAAGGGCGGCACGCGTCCGGACGGCAAGGCGAGCGAGTCGGCCGGTGCCGGTGCCGGACAGGCGTCCGGGGACGAACAGGACGGCGGGGAAGGCGCGTCGAACAGCGGCGACGACGAGTCCGGGTCCGGCAAGGGCTCTTCCTCCGGTGACGACGAGGGCGCGGCGAAGACCCACCAGAGCAGCCAGGGCTACTCGATCGGGCTGCCCAAGGGCTGGAAGTACCAGTCCTCCGACCTCGCGGGCGACCGGTTCACCGGCCCCGACGGGCAGAAGCTGCTGATCGGCTGGACCACCACGCCCAAGGACGACCCGGTCGCCGACTGGAAGAACCAGGAACGCTCCATGGTGCGCGCGCAGTACCAGCGGATCCGCATAGAGAAGGTGGACTACCGCGGCTGGAACACGGCCGACTGGGAGTTCACCTATGTCGACGGCGGCACCAAGTACCGGAGCATCGACCGCGGGTTCGTGGTCCGCGGCGATCTCGGGTACGGGATGATGTACACGGCGAAAGCGGCCAATTGGCGCAGCGAGCTGCGTAAGGACACATGGCGGACGCTGACCAAGTCCTTCGAGCCGAAGGCATGATCGGTCGCGTTCGGTGAGTCATCACGGTTTGGGGGAAGAGATGTGGCATCCCCTCTTGGAGGGTTGCCTCCGGCACGTATCGTGAGTGCTTGCGGACCGTACGCATCCAGGTATGCGGCCACAACCGCACGTGAGGCGAACGGAATTGACCAGCCGGACGGCCGGGGGAGGCATCGTGGACGAGTACGCGGGTCGGGTGCTCGCCGACCGATACCGTCTGCCGCTGCCTCCGTCCGACGAGTACGAACTCACCGAGACGCGCGCCTTTGACAGCTACAGCGGACAGGAAGTCCTGGTCAGGCAGGTGCCGTTGCCGGAGGTCGTCGAGGCGGAGGTGCTCGACGACCAGGGGCTGCCGGAGGGGTTCACCGCGCGTGAGCGGGACGGCGCCCGTCGGCCCCCGGCGCGCGGCGGCACCCGGCGGCCGACCGATCCAGCCGTGCGGCGCGCGGTGGAGGCCGCGCAGGCGGCGGCCCGGATCCCCGACCACCCCCGGCTCGACCAGGTCTTCGACGTGTTCGCCGAGGGCGGTTCACTGTGGATCGTCAGCGAGTGGGTGGCGGCCCGGCCGCTCGCCGCGCTGCTCGCCGAGAAGCCGCTGACGCCGTACCGGGCGGCGGAGGTCGCCTCCGACGTACTGATGGCGCTCAGGGTGCTGCACGCCCACGGCTGGGTGCACCGCAACATCACCGCGCGCACCGTGCTCGTCTGCGACGACGGCCGGGTGATGCTGACCGGGCTCGCCGTCGGCGCGGCGGAAGAGGCGCTGTGCGGGTACGACCCGGTACCGGCCGAGGAGGGCGACGACTCTGGCGCCCCAGGAGGGGGTGGCGCCGCCGTCCTCGTCGAGGCGGATCCGGAGGCCGCTCGCCGGGCCGCCATCGAGGCACGGTCGGCCGGAGGGCTGCCGCCCGCCGGTATGGGGCCTGTCGGTACGGGGCCTGTCGGTTCGGGCCCTGTCGGCACGGGCCCGAGTCCCGGTGGCGCCGGAGTGCCCGCGCGCCGGGCCGTGGAGAGCGGCGTGGACATCCGGGCGGCGCGCGCCGGGGCCATCGCCGCGTACCGGGCGGGGGCCAGAGCGGCAGCACGGGTGCAGGAGGCCCAGCAGAACGGGCGAGCGGCGCTCCCCAGCGCCCGCCCGGCACCGGACACGAACGCCGAGCAGCCCGCCGAGGCCGCGCCGCCCGGGCAGATCGTCGACCCGTACGGCGTCCGCGCCGCCTCCTGGCACGGCGCCGCGCCCCGCGCCGAGAACGGCCGTGCCGCGCTGCCCCCGAGCGCCCCGATCCCCGCCCAGACCGGCGCTGCGGCAGCGCCGGAACCCACCCCCGGCCGCTGGGACGACCTGGCCGCCGCCACCCCCGCCCCCCGCGGTCCCGCCACCGCGCTCGCCGCCGAGCGGGCCCGGCAGGCCCGGATGGCCGTGGTGGGACCGGTGACCGAGCGCTGGGCGCCGGAGCAGGCCGGACCCGTGCACGAGAACTGGCAGTTGGCGCCGCCCATCGGGCCCGCGACCGACCTGTGGGCGCTGGGTGCCCTGCTGTTCCGGGCGGTGCAGGGGCACGCGCCGTACCCCGAGGAGTCGACCGCCGAGCTGGTGCAGATGGTCTGCGCCGAGCCACCCGCCTTCGCCGAGGAGTGCGGTCCGCTCAGGCCGGTCGTGGAGTCGCTGCTGCGCCAGGACCCCACCGAGCGGCTGGACTTCGAGGAGCTGCGCGGCTGGCTGCGCTCCCTGGTGCGGTCCGCCCCCGAGCCGGAGGCGGGCGCCCATGTGGTGCCCGTGCCGCCCGCCGACGTCAGCCGGCTGCCGGTGGTGCGGCGCCGGGGCGAGCTGGTGCGCAGGCGGCGCGCCGGACTGCCCGCGCACCACGGACGGCACAAGCGGGCCCGGCCGGAGACCGGTTCGCCGCGCAGCCTCGGCCGTACCCTGCTCCTGCTGATACTGCTGCTCATGGCGGGAGCCATCGCGTACGCCATGCTCTTCATGCCGAAGGCCGACAGCGGCGGCGCCGACGACACCGATCGCACCGGCGCCACGGGCGCGGTCACCCAGGCACCGGAGGCGAGCAGCGAGCCGCGCCCCGACGCCAATCCGCCGGACGAGGGCGAGTCCGACGGCAAGGCGCCCTCGAAGTCCTCCGGTTCGACCGAGTCGCAGACCACCGGCCCCGAGGTCGCCGACGGCTTCACCCTGCGCACGGACGCCGAGGGCTTCCGGGTCGCCGTGGCCGACGGCTGGGACCGCTCCGGGAAGAACGGCCGCGGCCAGGTCGTGTACGCGCACGGCGACTTCGAGCTGATCGTCGTACCGGGCCGGGACACCACCGCGAAGTACGGCGACGACCCGATGGAGTACCAGCGCGAGGACGAGCCCGAACTCCAGCCGTACCGCGACTCCAGCTGGGCCACCTCCACCGGTCTGAAGAGCATTCAGGTGGGCGGGAAGGTCATGGCGGAGGGCCAGTTCACCTGGACCGACGACGCGGGGCGGGAGCGGTTCGTGCGCAATGTCGCCATCCTGGTCGGCGACCGGTACCACGTGGTCCAGGTGCGCGGACCGGAGGCGGAACGGGACGAGGTGACCCGGCTGTTCGAGCAGGCGTCGGCCAGTTACCAGGTGACCGGCTGATCCGCGTCCTCAACTCTGCGTGACGACAACCGTCACAGTGATGTCTCTGTGTCACCCCCGTTGTTCCCAGGGCGGGACACGGTCCCTACTCTGAGCCTGTCAAGAGCATTGCGGGGCAACGTGAATCAGATGCAGGGCCAGCTCATCGCGGGGCGCTACCGGCTGGTCGACACCATCGGCAGCGGCGGCATGGGCCGGGTATGGCGGGCACACGACGAGGTGCTGCACCGGGCTGTCGCCATCAAGGAGTTGACCGCCGCGCACTACGTCTCCGACGGCGACCGGGACCGGTTGCTCGCCCGGACCCGGGCCGAGGCACGGGCGGCGGCGCGGATCAACCACTCCGCGGTCGTCACCGTGCACGACGTGCTCGATCACGACGCCCGGCCGTGGATCGTGATGGAGCTGGTCGAGGGCCACTCGCTGGCCGACGCGGTCAAGGAGTACGGCCGGATCGAGCCGCGCGAGGCCGCCCGGATCGGCATGTGGGTGCTGCGCGCCCTGCGCGCCGCGCACACCGCCGGGGTGCTGCACCGTGACGTCAAGCCCGGCAACGTCCTGCTCGGCGACGACGGCCGGGTCCTGCTCACCGACTTCGGCATCGCGCAGATCGAGGGCGACACCACGATCACCCGCACCGGAGAGGTCGTCGGCTCGGTCGACTACCTCGCCCCCGAGCGGATCCGCGGCCACGACCCGGGCCCCGCCTCCGACCTGTGGGCCCTCGGCGCCACCCTCTACACGGCCGTCGAGGGGCGCTCCCCGTTCCGCCGCACCTCGCCGCTGACCACCATGCAGGCGGTCGTGGAGGAGGAGGCCGAACAGCCCGCGCACGCCGGTCCGCTCGGCCCGGTCATCGCCGCGCTGCTGCACAAGGACCCCGCGGTACGCCCCGACGCGGCGGCGGCCGAGCAGCTGCTTGCCGAGGCGGCCGAGGGACGGCGTCCGCAGGCGGCGCAGGTGTACGTGCCGACGCAGGTCTCGCACACCCCGCTCGCGCCGGAGCGGCGCACGCATCCGCAGACGGCGTCCGCCACCCCGTACACCCCGGTGCAGCCCACGCCGTACCCGCCGGCCGGGGCCCCGGTCAAGCGGCGCCGGGCGCGGCTGCTCGCGCTCGTGGTGGTGCTGGCCGCGCTGGTCGGCGGGGGTACCGTCGTCGCGCTGCAGAAGTGGGACGAGGGGCGGCGCTCGCCGGACGCGTCCTCCTCGCAGAGCCCGACGCCCACGTCCACCCCGTCCGACACCGGCACTCCGGAATCGACCCCGCAGAACAACGTCCCGGACGGCTGGGAGCGCGTCGAGGACCCCCTCGGTTTCAGCCTCTCGCTGCCTGAGGGATGGAAGCGGAGCAACCCGCAGGAATCGGGCTCCCTCCAGCAGATCGACTACTCGCCCGACGGGGGCAGGAACCTGCTGCGGATCGCCGTGGACACCAATCCGCAGTACGACGACCCCTACCCCCACATGGTCTCGCTGGACCAGCAGCTGGGGGACCGGCTGGTCGACTACGACACGCGGGTGCTGGAGCCCACCACCTACCGCGACCGGCAGGCGGCGCGGCTGGAGTACACCTGGACGCAGCTGGCCAAGGACTCCAGCTTCCCGGGCCCGTTCCAGGCCGTCGACCAGCTCTACATCGCCCGCGACGGCGCCGAGTACGCCTTCTACATGGCGGCCCCGGTCGACGAGTTCCCCGAAGCAAAGAAGCGGTTCGAGGCCGTGCTGCGGAGCTGGCGCGAGCCGGTGTCCTGAACTCTGCGCATCTGTAACAGAGTTGGCCGATCAGCGCCGCGGAAGCAGGGCGTCCGGCGGGCATGATGGGACGTATGGCGACCTATGGGGATCAGGGGGACGGCAACTTCCGGGTCATCGCGGGGCGTTACCGGCTGGAGGACCGGATCGGGCGCGGCGGGATGGGCGTGGTGTGGCGCGCCACCGACCAGTTGCTCGGGCGACGGGTGGCCGTCAAGGAGTTCCCCTTCGACGAGAGCGACTCGGGTTCGCTCGGCCCGGTGGACCTCAGGCGGCGCCGGGAGCGGACCCTGCGCGAGGCCAGGGCGGTCGCACGGCTGCGGCATCCGCACATCATCGTCGTGCACGACATCGTGGAGCACGCCGAACGGCCGTACATCGTCATGGAGTTGATCGAGGGCGGCTCGCTGGCCGACCGGATCTCCGCGTACGGACCGGTGGACGCCGCCGAGGCCGCGCGGATCGGCGCGGATCTGCTGAGCGCGCTGCACACCGCGCACGCGGCCGGGGTGCTGCACCGGGACATCAAGCCCGCGAACGTGCTCATCGACTCCGGGACCGGCCGGGTGGTGCTCACCGACTTCGGCATCGCGCAGGTCGCGGGCGCCAGCACGCTCACCGAGGCGGGCAGCTTCGTGGGCTCGCCCGAGTACACCGCGCCCGAGCGGATGTCCGGCGCCGGCACCGGTCCCGCCTCCGACCTGTGGTCGGTGGGGGCGCTGCTGTGCACGGCGGTCAGCGGCGAGTCGCCGTTCCGGCGGGACTCGATGGGCGGCATCCTGCACGCGGTCCTCTTCGACGAGATACGGCCGCCCCCGCAGACGGGACCGCTGCTGCCGGTCGTGCGCGGGCTGCTGGAGCGTGATCCGATGCGGCGCCTGGACGCGGTGCGGGCCGAGTGGATGCTGCGGGAACTGCTGGCCACGGGGCGTTCGCCGGAGTCGGCGCCGGTCGCCTCGGTGTGGCGGTCGCCCCGGGGGCTGCTGGTGGGCGGGCTGCTGGTCGCCGCGGTGGCCGTGGCCGGGGTGTCGGGGGTGGCGCTGCTGATGCGCGAGGGGGACGGCGGAAACGTTCCGGCGCCGACGAGTCCGGTGTCGACGGGCCCGGTGTCGACGGACCCGGTGTCGACGAGCCCGGTGTCGACGGGCCCGGTGTCGACGAGTCCGGTGCCCGGGATCTCGGTGCGCACGTCGGTCCCGCCGTCGCACTCGCCCTCGGAGTCACCGACCACCCGCACGCACATAAATGGGCGATAAGGCGCGCCTCGGGTCACGGGTCTGCTACCGGACAGTGTTCGAAGTGGAACGTGGGACCCGTGCCGCGATATGGATGAACCCATGAGCAGCAACGGGGGAGCCCCCTACGGGGCCGACGAGCCAACCAGTTTCGGCCTGCAACCGCCGCAGCCGTCCGCGGGTGTGCCGCACCCGGGCAACCCCTACGCGGCGCCCACCCAGGTGGTGCCGCAGCAGCCCGCCGCCCAGGACCCCGGCGCCGGACGCCTGATCGCGGGCCGCTACCGGCTGCTGAGCAAGCTCGGGCACGGCGGCATGGGCACGGTGTGGCGGGCCAAGGACGAGACCGTGGACCGCGAGGTCGCCGTCAAGGAGCCGCGCATCCCGGACCACCTCCCGGAGCGCGAACGCGCCAACGCCTTCGAGCGGATGCGCCGCGAGGCCCGCGCCGCGGCCCGCCTCGACCACCCGGCCGTGGTGAACGTGCACGACGTCGCGGTCGTCGACGGCCAGCCGTGGATCGTCATGGAGCTGGTGCAGGGCCGCTCGCTCGGCAGCGTCCTGCAGGAGGGCACCCTCGGCGCGCGCGAGGCGGCCCGGATCGGCCTCGAAGTGCTCGGCGCGCTGGAGGCCGCGCACGCGGCGGGCATCCTGCACCGGGACGTGAAGCCGGACAACGTCCTGCTCGGACGGCACGACCGGGTCGTGCTCACCGACTTCGGCATCGCCCAGATCGAGGGCGAGACCAACCTCACCGACACCGGCGGCTTCGTCGGCTCGCCCGAGTACATCGCCCCCGAGCGGGTGCTGGGGCAGCGGCCCGGACCGGCCTCCGACCTGTGGTCGCTCGGTGTCGTCCTGTACGCGGCGACGGAGGGCGTCTCGCCGTTCCGCCGCAGCAACACCCCGGCCACGCTGCAGTCCGTCCTCAACGCCACCCCGGCCGCCCCCGCCTCCGCGCAGGGCCCCCTCGCCGAGGTCATCACCGGCCTCCTCCAGAAGGACCCGGCCCACCGCCCGAACGCCGCCCAGACGCGTGCGCTGCTGGAGAAGGCGGCGAACCCGCCGGCGCCGGCGCCGACACAGGTGGTGCAGCTCGGCGGCACCGGCGGCGGCGACCAGGGCTGGGGGATCCGCCTCGGGGTCAAGGCGCTCACCGCGATCGGCGCCTGCGTCGTCGCGGCGGCCGTGGCGGCGTACCTCGTGCTCGCCGACCCCTTCGCCGGGTCCTCGCCCGACGGCTGGAAGGCGCAGGACCTCGGCACGAAGGTCGGCAGCACCCTCAGCATGCCGCCGGGCTTCAAGAAGCTCCCGGACGAGAGCGGTTCGGACGGGACCATCGTGCGGTACGCCGACCCCAGCGGGGCCGTGCGGATCACCGTCGACCGGGACATCAAGAAGGACGACAAGGGCGGCGAGATCCCGGGCAGCGCGAGCGAGAAGGCGTTCGCCGACTGGGAGACGCTCAAGGACGGCGAGTACACCTGGGACATGGCGAGCGACCCGGCGCCCTCCGGGAAGCCGAAGGAGACCCGCTGGAAGGAGCGGGAGGCCGCCGAGAACACCATCAAGTACACGTCCACGGGCACCGTCCCGCTCAAGCGCGAGGCAAGGGTGCTGTACTACCGCGCGGACAACGGCGACATGCACCGGCTGTGGATCGACTATCCGGGCGAGGGCTACTTCACCGAGGACAGCCGCGACATCGCGCAGACGGCGATCGACAACTGGAAGATCCACAACCCCTGATCCCCGCCGCCGGAACCGCCGTCCGGCCCCCGCGTCGACAAGCGCCCGCCGCGCGCGATAGGCATGGGGCATGAGTGACGGCGGCGAACACCAGCGCGGCGGACGCCTGGTCGGCGGGCGCTACCGGCTGATCGAGCGGATCGGCTCCGGTGGCATGGGTACCGTCTGGCGGGCCCACGACGAACTCGTCGACCGCGAAGTCGCCGTGAAGGAGCCCCGGCTGCCCGGCGAACCGGAGGACGAGGCCCATCAGCGGGCCGCGCACCGGCTCTCCCGGGAGGCACGGGCCGCCGCCCGGGTGGACCACCCCTGCGCCGTCTCCATCCACGACGTCGTCGTGGAGGAGGACGGGCTGCCGTGGATCGTCATGGAGCTGGTGCGCGGCGAGTCGCTGCACGAGGTGCTCAAGCGGGGCCCGATGGACCCCGCCGACGCCGCCCGCACCGGCCGCGCCGTGCTCGGCGCCCTGCGCGCCGCGCACTCCGTCGGCATCGTGCACCGGGACGTGAAGCCCGCCAACGTCCTGCTCGGACCGCACGGCCGGGTCGTGCTCACCGACTTCGGCATCGCCCACATCCAGGGCGAGGAATCCCTCACCGCCACCGGGGAGTTCGTCGGCTCGCTGGAGTTCGTCGCCCCCGAGCGCATGTCGGGCCGTACCGCGGGCCCCGCCTCCGACCTGTGGTCCCTCGGCGTGCTGCTCTACGCCGCCGTGGAGGGCTGGTCCCCGTTCCGCCGTACGTCGGTGGAGTCCACGCTCGCCGCGATCCTCTCCGTGGACCCGCCCGAGCCCCGGCGCGCCGGCGCCCTCGGCCCGCTCCTGATCCGCCTGCTGGCCAAGGACCCCGCCGACCGCCCCGACGCCGCCGAGACCGCGGCGGCGCTTCAGGCCGCGGCCCCCGAGAAGCCGTACGAACCCGAGTCGCCGTACGAACCCGAGTCGCCGGACGCCCACGAGCCGCCGGACGCCCCCGGGCAGCAGGACGCCTCCCAGCTGCCCGAGTTCGGCGAGGACATCCGCACGATGCGGCTGGCGCCGGACCCGCAGACCGCCGCCGGGCCGGCACCCCTACCCGACACACCGTCACCCCCGGCCCCGCGCCGCCCCCTGCACCGCCGCCCCCTCCCGCTGGCCCTCCTCGGTGCTCTGCTGGTCGGCGCCTGCTGGCTCGCGGTCGCCTTCCTCACCGGACCGGACAGTGGCGCGGCCACCCGGGACGACGCGACGAAACCGAGCCGTAGCGCCGAACCCGGCCCCACCCCCTCGGACGACCACTGGGTCACCCGTACCGAGAAGCCCATGAGCGCCACCCTCGGCCTCCCCGCCGAGTACCAGGAGTTCGCGCGCTCCGGCACCGCCGGGATACAGCCCCGCACGGTCGAGTACGCCGACCCGGACGGGCCCGTCCAGCTCCGCCTCACCCAGTGGGACCGGGCGCCCGGCACCCCCCTGAGCCAGGCGAAGCAGCACGCGGAGACCTGGAAGTTCTTCGGGAACGCGAGGACGCGGTACACCGAGACCACCTTCCACGGTTGGGAGGCCGTCCAGGCGGACAGCACCTACGGCGACCCGGAGCTGCGCAAGCGGGTCATGGAGCTGTTCGTCCGCACCGACGACAACCGCCTGTACGAGCTGCTCGTGGAGATGCCCGAGGGCGGCGCGGAGGAGAAGCTGGGCACGGAGGTTTTCCAGACCGCCCAGGACCGGCTCACCATTGCCACAACGCCCTGATCAGCGCGTTTGCTGCCAGTGGTCGCTGGCAGCATGTGAGCACTCGGTGAATGCCCGTTACCGACGGGTACACAAAGCTTCCCCCGCGGCATACCCTGCGCGTCATGACGGACTCGCAGGCTCCGGCACAGACCGGTACGAATCCCCTCGCCCCCGCCCCGGAGGGCGCCCGCACCGCCGCCGACGTGGTCACCCCCGAACTGGTCGCCCAGCTGACCCGGGGCGTGGTCGGTTCGGGCCGGACCGCCAACCACACGCCGTTCACCGGTGAGAAGCTGGCGGACCTGCCGGAGTCCACGCCCGAGGACGTGGAGAAGGCGTTCGCCGCCGCCCGCGCCGCCCAGGCCGTCTGGGCGCAGACGTCGGTGCGCGAGCGCGCCGCCGTCCTGCTGCGCTTCCACGACCTGGTGCTGGCCCGCCAGGCCGAGGTGCTGGACCTCATCCAGCTGGAGACCGGCAAGGCCCGCCTGCACGCGCACGAGGAGGTGCAGGCCGTCGCCGTCGCCGCCCGGCACTACGGCCGCCGCGCCGCCGCCTACCTCAGGCCGAAGCGGCACTCCGGCGCCATGCCCACCCTCACCAAGGTGACCGAACTGCGCCACCCGCGCGGAGTCGTCGGCCAGATCGCCCCCTGGAACTACCCGCTGGAACTGTCCGTCGGCGACGCCCTGCCCGCCTTCGTCGCGGGCAACGCCGTGGTGATGAAGCCGGACACCGAGACCTGCCTGACCGCCCTGTGGGCCCGTGACCTGCTGATCGAGGCCGGCCTTCCCGCCGACGTCTTCCAGGTCGTGCTCGGCGAGGGACCCGTCATAGGCCCCGAGGTCGTCCGCCACGCCGACTACGTCTCCTTCACCGGCTCCACCCGCACCGGCCGCGAGGTCGCGCAGAGCGCCGCCGCCCGTCTGGTCGGCGTCTCCCTCGAACTCGGCGGCAAGAACGCCATGCTGGTCCTCGCCGACGCCGACATCGAGAAGGCCGCCGCCGGAGCGGTCCGCGCCTGCTTCTCCTCCGCGGGCCAGCTGTGCATCTCCATCGAGCGGCTCTACGTCCACGAGTCCATCGCCGACGCCTTCGTCGAGCGCTTCGCCGCCCGCACCAAGGCCATGCGGCTCGGCCGCTCCCTCGCCTACGGCGCGGACATGGGCTCCCTGGTCGGCGAGCGCCAGCTGGAGACCGTCAAGCGGCATGTGGAGGAGGCCGTCGCCAAGGGCGCCAAGCTAGTCGCCGGCGGCGTCGCCCGCCCCGACATCGGCCCGTACTTCTTCGAACCGACCATCCTGGACGGCGTCGAGGCCCCCATGGCGGTCTGCACCGAGGAGACCTTCGGCCCCGTCGTCTCCATCTACCGCTTCAGCAGCGAGGACGAGGCGATCGAGCACGCCAACGCCACTCCCTACGGCCTCAACTCCTCGGTCTGGACGAAGGACGGCCGCCGCGGCCGCGCCGTCGCCGCCCGGCTGCGCACCGGCACCGTCAACGTCAACGAGGGCTACGCGCCCGCCTACGGCAGCGTCCAGTCCCCGATGGGCGGCATGAAGGACTCCGGCCTCGGCCGCCGCCACGGCTCCGAGGGCATCCTCAAGTACACCGAGGCGCAGACCGTCGCCCACCAGCGCCTGCTGCCGATGGCCCCCTCGCTCGGCATGGACGACGAGAAGTACGCCCAGTTCATGAGCCGCAGCCTGCGGCTGATGAAGGCCTTCCGGTTCCGTTAGACCGCCGCCCGGGAACCACGCCCGCCGCACGGCTTGCGCAAAGGAGACAACGCACGTGCCCAAGGACGCTTACGACTACGACGTCATCGTCGTCGGCTCCGGCTTCGGCGGCTCGGTGACCGCCCTGCGCCTGACCGAGAAGGGCTACACCGTGGGCGTCCTGGAGGCAGGCCGCCGCTTCACCCGCGACACCCTTCCGAAGAGCTCCTGGGACCTGAGGAACTACCTCTGGGCGCCGAAGCTCGGCCTGTTCGGCATCCAGCGCATCCATCTGCTGGGCAACGTCATGGTGCTGGCCGGCGCGGGCGTGGGCGGCGGCTCCCTCAACTACGCCAACACCCTCTACGTACCGCCGAAGCCGTTCTTCGAGGACCCGCAGTGGAAGGACATCACCGACTGGCAGGAGGAGTTGAAGCCGTACTACGACCAGGCCCAGCGGATGCTCGGCGTACGGCTCAACCCGACCATGACCCCCTCCGACGTCCATCTGAAGGACGCCGCCCAGAAGATGGGCGTCGGGGACACCTTCCACATGGCGCCGGTCGGGGTCTTCTTCGGCGACGGCGAGGACGCCGACGGCTCCCGGCGCGCGACCCCCGGCGAGCAGGTCGAGGACCCGTACTTCGGCGGCGCGGGCCCCGCCCGCCGGGCCTGCACCGAGTGCGGCGAGTGCATGACGGGCTGCCGCCACGGCGCGAAGAACACCCTCAACGAGAACTACCTCTACCTCGCCGAGAAGGCGGGCGCGGTCGTGCACCCCATGACCACGGTGGTGGCGGTCACGGAGGACTCGCAGGGCGGGTACGCCGTCACCACCCTGCCCACGGACCGGAAGAAGAAGGGCAAGGGCCGCGTCTTCAAGGCCCGCCGGGTCGTCCTCGCCGCGGGCACCTACGGCACCCAGACCCTGCTGCACCGCATGAAGGCCACCGGCAACCTGCCCCACCTCTCGCCGAAGCTGGGCGAGCTGACCCGCACCAACTCCGAGGCCCTGGTGGGCGCCCAGACCGACAACCGGCGCTACCGCAAGGCGACCGGCGAGAAGAAGGTCGACTTCACCCGCGGCGTCGCCATCACCTCCTCCGTCCATCCGGACGCCAACACCCATATCGAACCGGTCCGTTACGGCAAGGGCTCCAACTCCATGGGCAGCCTGACCATCCTCCAGGTGCCCTACACCGACGGCGGCCCGCGGCTCGGTGCCTGGCTCGGCAACGCCGTCCGGCACCCGCTGCTGGTGCTGCGCTCCCTGTCCAACCGCCGCTGGTCGGAACGGACCATCATCGGCCTGGTGATGCAGTCGCTGGACAACTCCCTGACGACGCACCTGAAGCAGGGCGGCATCGGCAAGGGCATGCTCACCGCGCGCCAGGGCCACGGCGCCCCCAACCCGACCCAGATCAAGGCCGCCACCGAGGGCGCGAAGGCCCTGGCCGCGTCCATCAACGGGTTCGCGGGCTCCAACATCGGCGAACTGATGGGCACCCCGCTCACCGCGCACTTCCTCGGCGGCTGCCCGATCGGCGCCTCCCCGCAGACCGGCGTGATCGACCCGTACCACCGGCTCTACGGCCACCCGGGCATCTCGGTGGTCGACGGCGCCGCGGTCTCGGCGAACCTGGGCGTGAACCCGTCGCTGACCATCACGGCGCAGGCCGAGCGGGCGATGTCGTACTGGCCCAACAAGGGCGAGGAGGACCCGCGTCCCGCGCAGAACCGGCCGTACGAGCGGCTGCAGCCGGTGGAGCCGAAGTCGCCCGCGGTCCCGGCGGAGGCGTTCGGCGCGCTGCGGCTGCCGTTCCTGGGGATGCCGGCGGTGCCGCCGAAGAAGTAGACCCCTGTTCGACACAGAGAGAAGGACCTGCGCCCCCCTCCGAGCGCAGGTCCTTCTCTTGTCCGGAGTGCCCCGCGGCCTTACGCCGCGGCGCCCGCCTTGCGGCGCCTCATCGCGAACAGCACGCCGGTGCCCGCGAGGATCGCGACGCCGCCGACGGTCGCGAGGACCGGCAGGCCGGAGTCCGCGCCGGTCTCGGCGAGTTCACCGTCGACGTCGACCTCGTCGACCTCGGTGATCTCGTCCTTGCCGCCGGTCTGCGGCTTGGAGTCGTTCGGCTTGCCCGGCTTCGAACCGGCGGGCAGCACCTCGAAGAAGTAGATGCCGAAGTTCTCGTCCTCGGAGGTCCAGCAGCCGTCCTCGGTGAAGTACTCGGCCAGGCCGACGGCGATGCCGACCGCGCTCGGGACCTCACGGTCGACCTTCACCCGCAGGTCGTAGGAGATCGCCTGGCCGCCTTCGAGGGCGAAGGCGTTGAGCGAGCTGCCCTCACCGAACTCGGTGGCGAGGTCGACCCAGGTGCCGCCGCTGCGGACCTGCACGGTGACCAGGTCGCTGTAGTCCTCCTCCAGCTCCCAGTCCAGTGCGGCGACGCCGACGACGGGCACGATGTTCTCGATCGTCTCGTCACCGGAGTTGCTGACGTTGAACGTGAAGTCCGTCCAGCCGCTGCCCGCGACGATGCTCTCGGGCAGACCGGTGAGCGAGCTGTGCAGCACGTCGCTGATGTCCCAGATCGGCGCGCCGTCCTCGTCGATGAGGCACCCCTCGCCCTCCTCCTCGTCCTCGGCCGGGGTGCTCTCGCTCGGCGCCGGGGAGGACTCGGTGGCGGCGGGGCTGGACTCGGCAGGCGCCGGAGCGGTCTCCTCGGTGGACGGAGCCGTCGTGGTCGGCGCCGCCTCGGTCTCCTCGGGGGCCGGACCGGTCGTCTCGGTCGCCTCCGGGGTGGTCTCCTCGGTCTCGGGGGAGCTCTCCTCCGAGGCGGGCGTGCTCTCCACCGCGCTCGGCGCCGCCGAGGTCCCGTCCGTGGCGAACGCGGCCGGGGCGGACATCAGCGCGACCGGCGCGAGGGCGGCTGTCGCGGCGGCGACGGCCAGGGCACGGCGAAGCTTCATGCAGACCTCGGAAAGTCGAAGGTGAGACCTCCGCGTTGGGGGCGCGGGTGTGGCCCTTGGTACGCACGGTTTGATCCACGACCTGGGGGAATGGTTGCGTCCGTACTCACGGAATCTTTATGTGAGCCGTCTCACCTGCGGCGGAGCGCCGGAAAGTGAATGGGCGGACACGGCGAAGGGCCCCGCGGGACGGAGCCGCGGGGCCCTTCTTTCGTCAGCACCGACGTCAGGGCAGCGCCGGTGCCTGGGAGCGGCGCCGGGGGGTTGCGCCGCATGTGGTCGAAGAGGTTCGGACCCCCGGGACACGGGGTCTTCCTCGCATCGTGCTGGAACGCCGGGGCCTTCGCAACCTTTCGGTCCAGCCTTGGAGTTGTCCTGTCGGGAGCGGCCTGATCGCTTCCCGCCGGCCGGCCCCGGGCGTCCCCGGAGCCGACTCTTGGGTGACCGGGCTGCTGTCCCCTGCCGTCCGGTCACAGGACTGGAACGAGGTCCCACGACGCACGCACGTACGTCTCATCGCTCCAGTGAGCCACGCGTGGTTCTTTCGGGCCCGCCCCTGGCTGGCGCGGACAACAGCACCAACGAGGCGTCCGCCGTCACGGTCACGCGCCGTACGGGTGAGGGCGGCCTCGAACTCAGATGCGACCGCGGCACAGTTCGAGCAGCGTCATGGCGAGCGCGGTGCCGGGCTTGCCCAGCGCCTGCCGGTAGTGGTCGAGGATCTCCATCTCGCGGGAGAGGTTCACCCGGCGGCCTCCGGAGGAGATCCGGGCCTCCTGGATCACCGCGGAGACGGCCATCCGTTCCTGGATCAGACCGATGATCCGGTCGTCGAGGGAGTCGATGCGCTCACGGGCGCCGGTGATCACACCGGCGGCCTCGTCGGTACGGGCACCGGTCCTCTCGGTGGCGGTCTGCTCCGTCTTCTCCGTGGCGGTGGCGGTCAGCTCGGCCTTCTCCGTGGCGGTGGCGGTCATGAGGGGCTCCTCGGGGTCGGTGGTGGCGGGGCCCCGGATCGACACGGCCCGGAAACGGCAGGCGCCCCGGGCCTTGTCGGCCCGGGGCGCCTGGGAAGTCGCTTGTCAGTTGCTCAAGCAGCACGACCATGGCAGCCGGCGGGCCGGATGCCATAGGTAAACAGGAAGGTCGTCTGCGTGAGCATGCGGTCAGTATGCCGCGCCCCGCCACGGGCGCCCAACCGGGTTCGCATCCTGAGACGCGAGGGGCCGTTCGCCGCCCCGTTAGAATCGGTGCCACAGCCCTTGTCAAGCCGCCGGAAGGCAACCCGTGTCACCAGCGACCCACGCCGCCCCCGACACCGTCCTGGTCGTCGACTTCGGCGCGCAGTACGCCCAGCTCATCGCCCGTCGCGTCCGCGAGGCACGGGTCTACAGCGAGATCGTGCCGAGCACCATGCCGGTCGAGGAGATGCTCGCCAAGAACCCGGCGGCGATCATCCTCTCCGGCGGCCCCTCGTCCGTGTACGAGGAGGGCGCCCCGCGGATCGACCGCGCGCTCTTCGAGGCCGGCGTCCCCGTCTTCGGCATGTGCTACGGCTTCCAGCTGATGGCGCAGAGCCTCGGCGGCACCGTCGACAACACCGGCGCCCGCGAGTACGGCCGCACCGACCTGCACGTCTCCAAGTCGTCCTCCACCCTCTTCGAGGGCACCCCGGACGAGCAGCACGTGTGGATGTCGCACGGTGACGCCTGCTCCGCCGCCCCCGAGGGCTTCACCGTCACCGCGTCCACGGACGTCGTCCCGGTCGCCGCCTTCGAGAACGACGAGAAGAAGCTCTACGGCGTCCAGTACCACCCGGAGGTCATGCACTCCACGCACGGCCAGCAGGTGCTGGAGCACTTCCTGTACCGCGGCGCCGGGCTCACCCCGTCGTGGACCACGGGCAATGTCATCGACGAGCAGGTCGCGGCCATCCGCGAGCAGGTCGGCGACAAGCGCGCCATCTGCGGTCTGTCCGGCGGCGTCGACTCCGCGGTGGCCGCCGCGCTCGTCCAGAAGGCCATCGGCTCCCAGCTCACCTGCGTCTACGTCGACCACGGCTTGATGCGCAAGGGCGAGACCGAGCAGGTCGAGAAGGACTTCGTGGCCGCGACCGGCGTGCAGCTGAAGGTCGTGGACGCCGAGGAGCGCTTCCTCACCGCCCTGAAGGGGGTCTCCGACCCCGAGGAGAAGCGGAAGATCATCGGCCGCGAGTTCATCCGGGTCTTCGAGCAGGCACAGGCCGAGATCATCGCGGACGAGGGTCCGGCGGTGGAGTTCCTGGTGCAGGGCACGCTCTACCCGGACGTCGTGGAGTCCGGCGGCGGTACCGGCACCGCCAACATCAAGTCCCACCACAACGTGGGCGGCCTCCCCGAGGACCTTGAGTTCAAGCTCATCGAGCCGCTGCGCAAGCTGTTCAAGGACGAGGTCCGGATGGTCGGCCAGGAACTGGGCCTGCCCGAGGAGATCGTCCAGCGCCAGCCCTTCCCGGGCCCGGGCCTCGGTATCCGGATCGTCGGCGAGGTCACCAAGGAGCGCCTGGACCTGCTGCGCGAGGCCGACGCCATCGCCCGCGAGGAGCTGACCGCGGCCGGCCTGGACCGCGACATCTGGCAGTGCCCGGTGGTCCTGCTCGCCGACGTCCGCTCGGTGGGCGTCCAGGGCGACGGCCGCACCTACGGCCACCCGATCGTGCTGCGCCCGGTCTCCTCCGAGGACGCCATGACGGCCGACTGGTCGCGTCTGCCGTACGAGGTCCTCGCGAAGATCTCCACCCGGATCACCAACGAGGTGCGGGACGTCAACCGCGTCGTCCTGGACGTCACCTCGAAGCCGCCGGGGACCATCGAGTGGGAGTAGGGGCTCCTACGGCCCTCAGGTGCGCTTGATGACGCGCACCGACTCGCCGGGCTTCCAGATCTGCAGGACGAGGTACTTCTCGTCCTCGACGTAGGTCCGTACGACCTCCGTCAGCTCGGCACGGAAGAGGTGGAACGGCTCCGGCTGTTCCGCCTCTTCCGCTTTTTGCGGTTCCTCTGCACCGTACGCGGCCTTCACGGCCGGGTCCTCGACCTCGATCGCCCGGCCGCTGATCCGTACGTCGCCGCCGCCCATGCCGGTGCCTTCCCCCGGGTTCGCCATGAGCGAGAAACGGGGGTCGCGGCGCAGGTCGAGCGCCTTCAGGGAGTCCGCCATCATCCCGAGCCACAGCTCACCGTTCTTGAAGGTGGCCTCCAGGCCGGTGGTGCGCGGCGAGCCGTCCTTGCGGAGCGTGGCGAGGACATGGTGGGTGTAGGCGCCGAACCGCTCCTCCACGGTGCGCGCGAACCCCGGTTCCGCCGCGGCGAAAGCCGCCCAGTTCAGTGTCATACGGCCAGTCTGGCGCCGATACCCGACATCTTCTGTCCGGATTGCTCCGGGGCGGTGGGCCGGGTGTCCGCCGGTGCTCAGACCTCGTGCGGGACGGGCCGTACGAACCGGTCCAGGCCCTCCTGGTCCCGCACCAGGTAGACGTGCAGTGCCTTTTCCTTGCCCTCGACCCGGGCGTCGGCGTACCGGAAGCCGTACGCCTCCGCGAGGTACGCCAGCGACGCCACCGTCCGCACCTTCCCGAACGGAAGATGCAGCTCGACGACGTCCTGGGACGAGACCTGCCGCATGACCGCGGTGATGTGCTGCTCGGCGAGGCTCATGAGAGCTCCTGAGGTGCGGATGGCCGGAAAACGGCGCTGAACTTCCCATTCCGGCTGTCAGACCGGCAAGCCGTGGTGAAGGTGGTGCACCCTGTTTCTGTTGCGTACGTCATGTTTGCGCAATGCCCTGTTGCGGTAGAGCCGACCGACGGTAGCTTCCGCCCGTACGATCACCGAGTGCCGGAGGACTCGATGCACGGGACGACCGGGCCCACCCCGCCCCCCGCCCTCCCGACGGACCGGTTGCGGTTCGCCATGCCTCCCAGGCACGACTCCGTCGAGGACGAACGCCGGCACCGCAAGGAACGGCTCGCGGGCGCCCTGCGCGTCTTCGCCCGCCTCGGCTTCGAGGACGGCGTCTCGGGACACATCACCGCGCGCGACCCCGAGTACAGCGACTGCTTCTGGGTGAACCCCTTCGGCATGCCCTTCCGGCACGTCACCGTCAGCGACCTGGTGCTGGCCAACTCCGAGGGGCAGGTCGTCGAGGGCCGCTACCACGTCAACCAGGCCGCCTTCACCGTCCACGCCCAGGTCCACGCCGCCCGTCCCGACGTCGTCGCCGTCGCCCACTGCCACTCCGTGCACGGCCGCGCCCTCGCCGCCCTCGGCGAACTGCTCGACCCGATCACCCAGGAGAGCTGCGCCTTCTACGAGGACCTCGCCCTCTACAACGCCTACAGCGGTGTCGCCGTCGACGCCGAGGAGGGCCGCCGGATCGCCGCCGCCCTCGGCTCCTGCAAGGCGCTGGTGCTGCGCAACCACGGGCTGCTGACCGTGGGGGACTCGGTGGACGCGGCGGCCTGGTGGTTCCTGTCCCTGGAACGCTCCTGCCAGGTCCAGCTCGCCGCGAAGGCGGCGGGCCGTCCCGTCCTCATCGACCACAAGGCCGCGGTCGCCACCCGCGAGCAGCTCGGCGGGGACCTGGTGGCGTGGATCAACTACCAGCCGATGTGGCAGGACATCAGCCGCAGCGAGCCTGACCTGCTCAGCTAGGTTCACCGAGGCCGAGGCTTCAGAAGCCGCGCAGCACCGCCGCCTTCGTCATCGCGAACTCCTCGTCCGTGAGCACCCCGTCGCGGTGCAGCTCGCCCAACTCCCGCAGCCTGCGCAGCAGCACGTCATGGTGGTCGGACGGCGGCGGCACGGGCGCGGTGAGCCGGCCGGCCGGTTCGGTGTATCCCACGCCGGTACGGGTGGAGGGGTGCGGCAACCTGGCGGTCACCGCGGTCGCGACCAGCGCGGTGAGCAGATCCCGGCGCGCGCTGCCCCACAGGTCCAGGGCGTACGGGTCCTTCTCCGGCGGGAGCTTGGACAGCGCCGTCTCCCGGGTCACGAACCGCAGGAAGCCGTCCTCGTAACCCGAGTTGGGCAGCCACTCCACCTGTACGACATCCGCGATGCTGATGATCCGCGGCCCGGTCGCCCGCTTGACCCGGTCGGAGGTGTCGGCCCAGTCGATACGGATCTGGATGCCGTCGAAGGAGACCGTGCCGTCGGAGGAGCGCACCGACACCGGCACCGGGGGACCGGGCAGCAGATAGGCCTTGGTGGGTTCGGCGGGGATCTGGTCCAGCAGCAGCGAGCGGCGGATCTCCTCAGCCACGTACTCGGCGACCCCGGCCCGGTCGACGTCCACCGTCAGCCGGTACGGGTCCGCGGGCTCGGGCAGCCGTCCGCCGGTCGCCTGGAGCAGCGGGTCGGCGCCCTCGCGCAGCCGCATCCGCAACCGCCCCCGCTTGCGCTCGGGTTCGAAGACGACCCCGGCCACGGCCTCCAGAGGGACGGCGATCTCCCCGTACGTCTGCCGGAACAGCGGCACCGAGCGGTGCAGGCCCGGTGTGATCCTGATCGTGGTGCCGTCGAAGGCCCAGGTCCCGTCGCGCTGGATGATCTCGGCCATGGACCGATTCTCCCAGCCGGGTCAACACGGCGGTTCGGACATCACTCCTCGCGGCCCTCCCACGAAGCGGACCTGCCGGGCGGGGGCGGGGTGGCGTAGGGCACAATTCGCTCGCGTCGCAGTGGAGTTGTGGCGTGACGGAGCATGGGGAGAGGCGGGCGTCGGTCGTGGCGGTGCAGGACGCGAGACAGCGCGCGGAGGTGGGTGCGCACGACGGCGGCTGCACCTGCGGGGACTGTCCGCACGGGGTGCGGGAGGGACATCGGCGGGCGGTCGCCGAATTCCTGTCGAAGCGGGACGAGTTCGCCGCCGGTCAGGGACTGCCCGCCGCCGTGGCCCACTCGGCCTCCGCCTCCCGCCAGTGGGTGTCGGAGGAACTGACCCAGTCCGCGGTCCTCGTCGCCGAACGCCGCCGCGCCGAGGGCGAGGCCTGGCTGGCCCGCCTCTGGCGCCGCAGCGTGTACACCCTGTGGGGCCTGGTCGTCCTGCTCCTGCTGGTGCAGGCGCTGACCGCGATCGGCCCGGGCTGGACCACCGCCCGCACGGCCGGACTGCTCGCCGCCGTGGTGACCGCGGGCGCGCTGACCGCCGCGTCCTACCTCCACCGCGCCCGCGGCGGCGCGCTGGCGCCGGTCATCGGCGAGGACAACCGGCTGTCCACCTCGCGCGCGGTGGCCGCGGCCTGGGTGCTCTTCGTGGCCTACGCCGTGCTGTTCCTGGCCGGCCGCCTCGCCGCCGCCTCCGACCCCGGCGAACGCGACGACCTGATCGCCGGCCTCGAACTGGCCCGCGGCGCCGGGGTGGTGACCGTCCTGGCCGTGGTGTGCGCGGTCGCGGTCCTCGTCCGCCGGGTGGTGGGCGTGCGGGTGCTGGGCCAGCGCCTGCAGAAGGTACGGGCCGACCGCCCCCGCGCCGCCGACCTCCTCACCGACGACGCGGGCCGGGGCACCTTCGCGGACATCCAGTACGTCGTGATCGGCGCGGTGGCCCTGCTGTTCGCCGCGGTACGCCTGGGCCGCCGCCCCGACCAGCTCCCGGACCTGCCCTGGGGCCTGGCCCTGGTCGTCCTGATCTCCGCCGCGACCTACGTGGCCGGGAAGTACGCCGAGGGCGGGCGCCCGGTGATCCTCTCCGTGGTCCGCTCCCGGGAGGCCGGCGACCTCGACGGCCCGATCCGTACCGGCGACGACATCGAGATCCGCGGCGCCGGTTTCGTGCCCCCGGGTGCCGGCACCGCCGACCGTCTCGCCCGCATGGTCGTCCGCATCGGCCCGGTCAACGTCCACGTCCCCCTCGTCCCGGTCCGGGGCGGCTTCAGCAACCCCACCGACACGGTCCTGACGGTCCCCGTCCCCGCGGACGTGGAACCTGGCCGGGTAGAGGTCCAGGTGGTCACGGCCGCGGGCGTCGAGACGGGGCGGTACGCCATCGACGTGACGGACTGACCCGGCGCCGGTCGGGAACGACGCGGAACGGAGCCGCGGGGGCGTGATGCGGGACGGAGCCGCGGGGGCGTGATGCG
Organism: Streptomyces sp. NPDC110618; assembly: GCF_055657065.1. Taxonomy (NCBI): domain Bacteria; kingdom Bacillati; phylum Actinomycetota; class Actinomycetes; order Kitasatosporales; family Streptomycetaceae; genus Streptomyces; species Streptomyces sp. NPDC110618. The sequence continues at coordinate 231,738 of NZ_JBVKBN010000004.1, forward strand.
GGACGGACCCGCGGGGGCGTGATGCGGACGGGGCGGGCGTCGTGCCGCGGGTGCCGCGGCGCCGCAGCGGAGGCGCTCTCCGGAAAGCCCCTCCGGCAGGGGCGAAAAACCGTCATCACGGAGAAAATGGTCTGGTCAGGATTGAGCGGTCCCCAGCCGGTATACGTATCCCTCTTCGAGGGGCACGTCCCGACGGGCGAGAGGCGGCACCGATGACCCACGGCTTCCGTACGGACACGCACGACCCCTATCTCGACGGCGGCGGCCGGAACTGGCGCGACCTCGCCACCCAGTACGCCCTCCTTCCCCTCCGGATCTTCCTGGGCGTCACCTTCATCTACGCCTCCCTCGACAAACTCACCGACAGTGCCTTCCTGAAGGACTCCGGCTCCGGCTCCATCGGCGACATGATGCGCGCGGTGCGGGACTCCTCCGCCATCCCCTCCATGGTCGACATGGCCCTCGACAACCCCGTGGCCTTCGGCTACGCCATCGCCTTCGGCGAGCTGGCCGTCGGTATCGGCACCCTCCTCGGCGTCTTCGCCCGCCTCGCCGCCCTCGGCGGCGCCCTGATCTCCCTCAGCCTCTGGCTCACGGTGAGCTGGGCAGCGGAGCCGTACTACTACGGCAACGACCTCGCCTACCTGATGGCGTGGCTGCCCCTGGTCCTGGCCGGTGCCCCCTATCTCTCCGTGGACGCGATGCTCCGGGAGCGCAAGAGGGAACGGTCGGTGTTCCAACGGTCGGGGTACGAGACGTAACAGCGGACCAGGGGGACCGGGGAGGGCGGACCCACCCCGGCTCGGAGCGGCGCGCCCCGGCGGGCAGGGTCGCCCCGGCCCGAACGGGGGCCCGCGCCCGTCCCACCTCAGCGCGGAGCGCCCCGGACGGGGCCGGTGTCTCCGGGCCCGCCCTCCCTCAGAGCGGTGCCCTCCGGCCGGCCCCCGCCTCGGGGCGGGAGCCGTTCCGTCTGCGTATCCCGCGGAACAGCAGCCCCGTCGCCCCCGCCAGGAACAGGCCGCCCACCACCACAGGGACGGCCACGAACCACGGTGTCTCCCACGCCCCGCCCGCGTCACCGGCGAACAGCACGCCCGCGAGGGTCAGGAAGGTGCCCGCGACCAGCCGACCGGGCTGGAACTCATGACGCAGCACGGCTCACCTCCGCCTGTCCCAGGCCCACATTGAGGTCGAGTTCGATGGTGCCCGCGGCCTTGGAACCCTTGACCGGCTTCAGGGTGACCTCCTTGTTCTGGCCCGGTGCCACATCCACGTCCTCCTTGTCCTCCCCGGGCAGCTGGATGTCCCCGATGCCCACGTTGATGTTCGCCTCGACGGTCACCTCCGGCGGCACGATCACCTTCAGCTGCCCGACGCCCACGTCGGCCCTGGTGGTCACCGTCTTGCCCTTGGCCACATCCAGCCCGCTCAGGTCCAGGGTGCCGACGCCGGTGCCCAGGTCGTAGCGCGGCTCGACCTCCGCCACGGTGGCCGGCTCCCAGGCGGTGCGTATCCACTTCGTGCCGATGTCCTTGGGCAGTGCCGCCGACGCGGCCAGCATCCCCGCCGTGAGCACCGCCAGGAAGACCGACCCGGCGCCGGTACGCCCGAGGAACGAGCTGGCCGCGATCCCGACGCCGAACACGATCAGCGCCGCGGCCAGGCCCGTCTGGAGGCTGGTGCCGAGCGGTTCGTGCTCCCAGGTCAGGCCGGTGCCCAGGCCACCGGCGAGCAGAGCCAGCAGGAATATCCACCCGCCGATCCAGCGCGGGCCGCGCGGTCGGGGCGGGCCGGGGCGGCGGAACGCCGGGTCCGCCGGCCGGTGCCCGTACCCCGGGCCCAGGCTGACGTCGACCGCCGCCGCTATCTCCCGGTCCCGGGAGTCGTGGGGCCCCCACAGATAGCCGGTGCCGCCGTCGTGCGTGCCGTCCTTGACGATGGGGTCGCGCCACCAGGAGGGGTAGGCCGCGGGCACCGGCGGCGCCTTGGCCTCCGGCGGGGCGTCGGCGACGGCCTGCGCGGCGAGCGGATCGGGGTCGGCGCCGCCGCGCTGCCGCGACCAGTACCCGGCGCCCGCCAGGAGCAGGGAGAGTATGACGGCGAAGGACAGCACCCCGCCGTTCGTCATCATGGTCAGGAACACCCCGCAGCCGACCAGCGCGAACAGCACCGCCGCCAGCGCCTGGCCGTCCACCCGGCCGGTCAGCAGCTTGCGGACCTCGTTCTCCTCCTCGTCCTCGTAGGGCACGAGGAGCCAGGCGAAGCCGTAGAAGATCAGACCGAGGCCGCCGGTCGCGGAGAGGACCGCGAGGGTGATCCGGAAGATCACCGGGTCCATGTCGCACTGGCGTCCCAGCCCCGAGCACACCCCGGCGAGCATCTTGTGCCGCCGGTCCCGGTGCCACCGGTCGGGGAGCTGGATGCCCCCTCCCTCTTCCTGCGCGGGCCCGTGCGCGCGCGAGCCCCCGTCCGCACCGGGAGCCGGGTCCGCGGCGGGTGCGGCGTCCCGCGGCCCGGTGCCCCCGCTGGGGCGCGGGCCGGAGCCGGGTCCCGGACCCGTCGCGGCGTGCTCGTGATCAGTCATGCGTCCATGGTGACGGCCGGGGCGCCCCGGCGGCAGTGGGAACGACCCTGGCCGGACCCTGATATCGCCCCTGACCCGACGCCCGGGAGGGCTCCGCGCCGGCGGCGGTTCGAAGATCGGGGGAGTCTCGGGGGTGAACCCTGATGCTCCGCTGCGCCGACCGTGTGACCATCGAAGGCATGTCGGAAGCCGCAGCAGCGCCCCTCGCAGAACCGCGGCCGCCGCGCAAGCTCTACCGCAGCAGCGACGGACGCTGGCTCGGGGGCGTGGCGCGGGGGCTGGCCGGACACCTCGGGCTGCCCGTGGTCTGGGTGCGGCTGGTCTTCGTCGGACTGTTCATGGCGGACGGCCTGGGCGCCCTGCTGTACGCGGCGTTCTGGTTCTTCGTACCGCTCGGCGTGGGTGGCGTCGGCGGGCAGAAGCCGCCCTCCCTCGTCACCACCGAGACCTCGGCGGACGGCCGCCGCAGACTCGTCGCCCGCAGACCGGACCGCGGCCAGATCGTCGCCCTGCTCCTCATGGTCGTGGTGGCCATGATCTTCGTGGGCAGCGTCGACTTCGGCAGCGGCGCCCAGGCCTACCTCTGGCCCGCCGTGCTCGTGGCCGCCGGTGTCGCCCTGGTCTGGCGGCAGGCGGACAACGCCCGCCGGGCCCGCTGGATGGAGGTCGGCCGCAGACGGCGCACGCTCAATCTGCTGCGCGCGGCCGGCGGTGTGCTGCTGGTGACCGCGGGCGTCACCGGCATCTTCGTGCTCCAGGGCTCCGCCGCCCACCTCGGCTCCGTCCTCCAGGCCGCCCTGGCCGTCCTCGTGGGGATAACACTCCTCGCCGGGCCGTACCTCGTCCGTATGACCCAGGACCTCTCCGAGGAGCGCCTGATGCGCATCCGCGCCCAGGAGCGGGCCGAGGTCGCCGCCCATGTCCACGACTCCGTGCTGCACACCCTGACCCTGATCCAGCGCAACGCGGAGAACGCGAGCGAGGTGCGTCGCCTCGCCCGCGCCCAGGAGCGCGATCTGCGCACCTGGCTGTACAAGCCCGAGGGCACCGGCAAGGACGAGGAGGACGAGCCGGCCACGCTCGCCGACGCGGTCCGGCGCAACGCCGCCGAGGTGGAGGACAAGCACGGCGTCCCCATCGAGGTCGTCGTGGTCGGCGACTGCCCGCTCGACGAGAGGACCGGCGCCCAGATGCAGGCGGCGCGCGAAGCGATGGTGAACGCCGCCAAGTACGGTGGCGAGGGCGGCGCCGTGCAGGTCTACGCCGAGGTCGAGGGGAGGACGGTCTTCGTGTCCGTCCGGGACCGCGGCCCCGGTTTCGATCTCGACTCGATACCCGCCGACCGCATGGGCGTCAGAGAATCGATCATCGGCCGCATGGAGCGCAACGGCGGCACGGCGCGGCTGCGCGCGGTGCCCGACGGCGGCACGGAGGTCGAACTGGAGATGGAGAGGGCGGAGAAGACGTCATGAGCGACGAGGCGAACGGTACGGCGGAGGCCACCGGCAGCGCGGGGGAGCGCCGGGTGCGTGTGGTCCTCGTCGACGACCACCGCATGTTCCGCACGGGAGTCCAGGCCGAGATCGGGCAGACCGAGCAGACCGGTGTCGAGGTCGTCGGGGAGGCCGCGGACGTCGACCAGGCGGTCACGGTCATCACCGCGACCCGGCCCGAGGTGGTCCTGCTCGATGTGCATCTGCCGGGCGGCGGCGGGGTCGAAGTGCTGCGCCGCTGCGCGCCGTTGATGGCCGACACCGAGCGGCCCGTGCGCTTCCTCGCCCTGTCCGTGTCGGACGCCGCGGAGGATGTGATCGGGGTGATCCGCGGGGGCGCGCGGGGCTATGTCACCAAGACGATCACCGGGACCGACCTGGTCGACTCCATCTTCCGGGTCCAGGAGGGCGACGCGGTCTTCTCGCCCCGCCTGGCCGGCTTCGTGCTGGACGCGTTCGCCTCCACCGACGCCCCTCCGGTCGACGAGGACCTGGACCGGCTCACCCAGCGCGAGCGCGAGGTGCTGCGGCTGATCGCCCGGGGCTACGCCTACAAGGAGATCGCCAAGCAGCTGTTCATCTCGGTGAAGACGGTCGAGTCCCATGTCTCGGCGGTGCTGCGCAAGCTCCAGCTGTCCAACCGGCACGAGCTGACGCGATGGGCGACGGCGCGACGGCTGGTGTGACTCCGGGGCTCACACGACCCGCGTCGCCCCCGCGAACGGCATCTCGGTGATCGGTGCCACGCGGACCGGGGCGGACGGGTTCGGGGCGTGGATCATCTGGCCGTTGCCGACGTAGATGCCGACGTGGCTGATCCCGGAGTAGAAGAACACCAGGTCGCCCGGGAGGAGTTCGGAGCGGGAGACGCGGCGTCCGGCGCCGATCTGGGCGTAGGTCGTGCGGGGCAGGGAGACACCGGCCGCGCGGTAGGCGGCCTGGGTGAGTCCCGAGCAGTCGAAGGCGTTGGGGCCGGTCGCGCCCCAGACGTAGGGGCTGCCGAGCTTCTGGTAGGCGTAGGCGACGGCCTGCGCGGCACGGGAGTTGGGGGCGTCGGCGGTGGCCGAGCCGGGTGCGGTCGCGGAGCCGGGGGCCGTGAGGCCCGCACGCTCACCCGGGCCGGAGCGGGTGGCCCGCTCCCCGGTGCCGTCGTCGAGTTGAGCCCGCTCCTCGGCGCTCAGGCGCGACAGCAGCCGGTTGGCCTCGCTCAGCTTCCCGGTGATGGTCTTCTTGTGCCGCTGCAGCTCGGCCTGGCGTGACTTCAAAGCGCTCAGTTCGATCTGCGCGGCCCCGCGCAGCTTGCCGATCTCGCGGAGCTGTTTGCGCACGTCCGCGACGGACGCCGCCTGTCGGGTGCCGACCCGGTCGATGAACTCGGCGCCGTCCAGGTACCGCTCGGGGTCCTCGGAGAGCGCGAGCTGGACGGCCGGGTCGAGGCCACCCTCGCGGTAGTGCGCCGCCGCCATCGAACCGAGCGCGTCACGTGCCGAGTTGAGCTCGTCCGTCCTGCGTGCGGCCTGGTCGCGCAGCGACCTCAGCCGGGACTCGGCGGCCTCGGCCTTCTCCTTGGCGCCGTTGTACTTCTCGGTGGCGGTCTCCGCTTCCTGGTACAGCCGGTCCACCTTCGCCTTCACCTGCGCCGGTGTCAGGTCGGGCTCGGCGTACCCGGTCCCGTCGAAGCCGGTCGCGGTCGCCGCGCCCGCCAGGGCCACCGTGGCGGCCGTACGGGCGGTGGTGCCGCCGGCCGAGCGCTGCCGGGGCTTGCGATGTGCTGCCACGTGGACTGCACGTCCTTTCGCACGACTCCTTCGGCCGCCTGCTTGACGCGTCCGGCGACGGCCCGCACAGGGGGAGCAGGCCGCCGCCGGACCTTCTCGGCGGTGGTGTCCGACTGCCGCCCCTGGCCCGGGCGGCGGTGGGGAGCCGGTCACCTGGTGGAGGACGCTAGGCCCGTGTGTGTCGGGTTGGTAACGCGTTGTGCGGAAATGCCGTCAGCGGATCGCGGGGCGACCGTATGTGACCGTGATCCGCGAACGGGCCGGGCGCCTTCGCGCTGCGCGCTGACCGAAGTCGGGGTTTCCGGGGCGGGTGGGGGAGCCGGGGTGCTATGGAGCGCATATATGCGAGCTCCGTCGGGCGGTGCGGAGGCCGGGCCGGTGCCGGGCGCCCGGAGCGCCCTGATTAGGCTCCGGCCTCATGGACGTACTCATCCACCTGTTCGTCGGCCTGCACATCATCGGCATCGCCTCGCTGCTGGGCGGCTTCCTCACCCAGATGAAGGCGATGGGCCAGGGCACCGCCCGGTTCGTCCCGGCGATGCTGCACGGCGCGCTGACCATGCTGGTGACCGGCGTGGTCCTGGTCGGGCTCAACCAGGCCGAGGACTACACCGTGAACAACGTCAAGATCGGCGTGAAGCTGGCGCTGCTGATCGTGATCCTCGGTCTGGTCTATGTGAAGCGGGACGAGGAGAAGGTGGACAACAAGCTGTTCGGCCTGGTGGGGCTGCTCACCACAGCGAACGTCTTCATCGCCGTGATGTGGACGTGAGCTCCGGGGACTCGGTCCCGGCGAGGGCCGGCTCCTGCCGCAGCGCGCCGTAGGAGACGGCCAGCCAGGCCGCGACCGCGATCCACAGCAGCACCTCGCCCGGGGCCTCCAGCCAGGACACCTCGACGGCGGAGGCCACGGACAGGACCCCGGCCGCGGTCATGCCGAGCGGGAACACGGTCGCCCAGCGCCGTACGTCGTAGTCGAGGCGCGGCCGGACGATCTCGGCCGCGGCGAGGACGGCGTACCAGGCGAGGTCGAGGACCAGCAGGAAGACGGTGACCCGGCGCAGGACGTAGTCGGCGTCGTCGTTCCACAGGTACAGCGCCGGGCTGTCGGCGGCGATCAGTTTGGACCCGGCGAGCGCGGAGATGGCGAGCGCGCCGCCCGCGATCCAGTGGTCCCCGGCGCCCTCCAGCACCTGGCGCGGATCGAAGTGGAACAGGGCGAGCACGTAAAGGGCGAGCCCCAGCCAGAACAGCACCAGGCCCGCGTGCGCGAGCCAGGCCGCCGACTCCTCGGCGGCGAGTGTGGCGCCGAGGACGGCGAGGCCCTGGGTCGCCACGGCGCCGAGGAACACCGCGCCGGGCATGCCCCGGTGCCAGTGCCTCAGCACGATCCACAGCAGGACCGGCCACAGCAGCGCGGAGAGCGCCAGCAGGGCCCCGGCCAGGCCCGTCCATCCGAGCTGGGCGAACCGGGTGCCGAGGACACTCGTCGCCGCCACGGCGGTGAGCGCGGCGGGCGTACCGGCGTCCTCCCGCCAGCGCACGGGCTGCCGCAGCAGCCGCAAAACGAAATCCGCGGCCAGACCCACCCATGCCACGCAGGCCAGGACGAGGGCGATGCGGGACAGGACCTCGTAGCCGGTCAGGTGCAGGCCGACCGAGATGATGCCGGTCGCCATCACCGCGGCACCGGCCGCCGGAGGACGCCGCGCCCACCAGGCGCGAAGCGAGCGAGGGTCAGTGCGGGCGGGCATGCGCCGATGCTAAGGACCGGGACGCGTCCCGCCCGCGGGCCACGCGCGCGTAACGCCGAAATGGCCCCCACGCGCGCGTGCCGCCAGGCGCGGGGCCGGGCGCGGCGGGCTCGTCAGGCCGGGCGCACCACGCTGTGGATGGAGCTCTCGCCGTCGTAGTAGATGGACTCCTCGCGGACGTACGCGCCGGGCTTGGGGGCGTGGATCATCATGCCGTTGCCGATGTAGATGCCGACGTGGCTGATGTCGTCGTAGAAGAAGACCAGGTCCCCGGGCTGGGCGTTGGCCAGGGAGACCGTGGTGCCGGCGTTGACCTGGTCCCAGGTGGTGCGGGGCAGGGAGATGCCCGCGGCGTTCCAGGCGCCCTGGGTGAGGCCGGAGCAGTCGTAGGAGTCCGGGCCGGTCGCGCCCCACACGTACGGCTTGCCGACCTGCGCGCGGGCGAAGGCGAGCGCCTTCTCGGCCTTGGACGCGTAGGAGGAGTCCGCCGGCGCCTCGGACCCGGTGCTCGTGCCCGTCTCCGTCGACGACGAGCCGGTCTCCTGCTGCCCGGCCTCCGCCGCGGCCGCCTCCTTGCGGCGCTCCTCCGCCGCCTGCTGCTCGGCCAGCTCGGCCGCCTTGCGCGCGGCCTCCTCCTGCTTCTCGCGCTCGATCTCCGCGAGCCGCGCCTTCTCCTCGGCGGTCAGCTCCGAGAGCAGCTCGCGCGCGTCGGCGAGCTTCCTCTGGACCGTCGCCTTCGCGGTCTTCAGGTCGGACTGCGACTCCTGGAGCGTCTGGAGGCTCTCGGTGGCCTCCTTGCGCTTCTTCGTCGTCTCCGACTGCTGCGTGATGTAGTCGTCGACGGCTTCCTTCTGACGGCCGGTCATCCGGTCCATCAGCTGGGTCTGGTCGAAGTAGTCCTTGGGCGAGTCCGCCAGCAGGAAGGTCGCCGTTTCCGGGGCGGAGGCGCCGGTACGGTACTGCGCCGCGGCGAAGGAACCGAGTTCCTCCCGCGCGTCGTTGAGCTTCTGGGTGCGCTTGGCGACGTCGTCCAGCAGCGTGTCGACCTGCTTGCGCTGCTTGGCCGTCTTCTCCTTGACCGCGTTGTACTTGTCGGTCGCCGTCTCCGCCTGGCGGTAGAGGTCGTCTACCTTCTTCTCGACCTCTTCCATGCTCGGCTTGTCGTCCGTGCTCGGGCTGGCGTTGGCCGTCTGGGACAACAGGGCCACGGAGGTCAGCGCGGCCGTGGCGAGGGCGGGGGTCCGTATGCCTGCTACGCGCGTACCCGCGGGACGCGACTTGCGGTGCGACGCCAAGGGAGGCGACTCCTTCCATGTTCCGCCTACCGAGTTAGCTGTCGGGTTCGGGCGGGTGTTTCGGAAGGGTTGCCCTACGGCCGTCTCCCATCAGGGAGTTGGGCCGATTCACCCCAAGGGTTTCGGTGTGGGTCCCCGGCTCCGGCTGCCATGGGCGGGCAGCGTGGACTCGGCGGAGGCCGCGCGGCCCGGCGTCGTTCGCCGGTGGGGGTCGTACGGCCTGTCCGGAACGGTAGCCAACTCGCGTGGCGCCTGTGAAGGTTGATGGGTGATATGCCCGATACATTTTCGTGACCTTCGGTCAGAAGATTGCGGGGAGTGATTGATCCGGGGTGATTGGCGCATGGTTGCTCCCATTCGGCCTGGTGAGCGAAGTGAGTCACCTTCGGGCGGTTCGGGCTATCGCATATTTGTTCGATCTACCGGGTGATCCCGGCCACCCGCCGCCGATGTTCCAAGGGCGGCAGCCGGGTGTCAGTGGGGAGCCCTAGACTCGGAGAGCGATGAGCAGCCTCTTTGACGACAGCTTCCTGGCGGACCTCCAGGCCCCTCGCGGGCACGAGGAGGAGCCCCCGCCACCGCCCGAGGACGATCACACTCCGGAGTCGGTTCCGGACGATCTGTTCGGCGGGAAGTTCGACGTGCCACCGGACCGGGACGCCTACTACCGCGACGGCGCCCCCCGCCCCGCCCTCGACGCGGCGGCCCTCGTCGAGGGGCTGAACGAGAACCAGCGCGCGGCCGTCGTGCACTCCGGCTCCCCCCTGCTCATCGTGGCCGGCGCCGGCTCCGGCAAGACCCGTGTGCTCACGCACCGCATCGCCTATCTGCTCGCCGAGCGGAATGTGCACCCGGGCCAGATCCTCGCGATCACCTTCACCAACAAGGCCGCGGGCGAGATGAAGGAGCGTGTCGAGCAGCTCGTCGGCCCCCGCGCGAACGCGATGTGGGTGATGACCTTCCACAGCGCCTGCGTGCGGATCCTGCGCCGGGAGAGCAAGAAGCTCGGCTTCACCTCGTCCTTCTCGATCTACGACGCCGCCGACTCCAAGCGCCTGATGGCCCTGGTCTGCCGCGATCTGGACCTCGACCCCAAGCGCTTCCCGCCGAAGTCGTTCAGCGCGAAGATCTCCAACCTCAAGAACGAGCTGATCGACGAGGAGGACTTCGCCGCCCAGGCCGCCGACGGCTTCGAGAAGACCCTCGCCCAGGCCTACGCCCTCTACCAGTCGCGGCTGCGCGAGGCCAACGCCCTCGACTTCGACGACCTGATCATGACGACGGTCAATCTGCTGCGCGCCTTCCCGGACGTCGCCGAGCACTACCGCCGCCGCTTCCGGCACGTCCTGGTCGACGAGTACCAGGACACCAACCACGCCCAGTACGCCCTGGTGCGCGAGCTGGTCGGCTCCACCGAGCACCCCGTGGACGTGCCGCCCGAGGCCGAGCTCCCGCCCGCCGAGCTGTGCGTCGTCGGTGACGCCGACCAGTCGATCTACGCCTTCCGCGGGGCGACCATCCGCAACATCCTCCAGTTCGAGGAGGACTACCCGGACGCCACGACGATCCTGCTGGAGCAGAACTACCGCTCCACCCAGACGATCCTGTCCGCCGCCAACGCCGTCATCGAGCGCAACGAGTCCCGCCGCCCCAAGAACCTGTGGACCAACGCGGGCGCGGGCGCGCGCATCACCGGCTACGTCGCCGACACCGAGCACGACGAGGCGCAGTTCGTCGCCGACGAGATAGACCGCCTCACCGACGCGGGCGAGGCCAAGGCCGGGGACGTCGCCGTCTTCTACCGGACGAACGCCCAGTCCCGTGTCTTCGAAGAGGTCTTCATCCGCGTCGGCCTGCCCTACAAGGTCGTCGGCGGCGTCCGCTTCTACGAGCGCAAGGAGGTCCGGGACGTCCTGGCCTACCTGCGGGTGCTGGCCAACCCCGAGGACGCGGTCCCGCTGCGGCGCATCCTCAACGTCCCCAAGCGCGGCATCGGCGAGCGCGCCGAGGCGATGATCGACGCGCTCTCCCAGCGCGAAAGGATCAGCTTCCCACAGGCCCTGAAGCGCGTGGACGAGGCGTACGGAATGGCCGCGCGCTCCACCAACGCCGTGAAGCGGTTCAACGCGCTCATGGAGGAGCTGCGTACCGTCGTGGAGTCCGGCGCCGGACCCGCGACCGTCCTGGAGGCCGTTCTCGAACGCACCGGATACCTGGCCGAGTTGCAGGCGTCCACCGACCCGCAGGACGAGACCCGCATCGAGAACCTCCAGGAACTCGCCGCCGTGGCCCTGGAGTTCGAGCAGGAGAACGAGGAAACCCCGGGCGGACTCGCCGACTTCCTGGAGCGGGTCGCGCTGGTCGCCGACTCCGACCAGATCCCCGACGAGGACGAGGACGGCTCCGGCGTCATCACCCTGATGACCCTGCACACCGCCAAGGGCCTGGAGTTCCCGGTCGTCTTCCTGACCGGCATGGAGGACGGCGTCTTCCCGCACATGCGCGCCCTCGGCCAGACCAAGGAACTGGAGGAGGAGCGGCGCCTGGCCTACGTAGGCATCACGCGCGCCCGGGAGCGGCTGTACCTGACCCGCTCCTCGATGCGCAGCGCCTGGGGCCAGCCGTCGTACAACCCGCCCTCCCGCTTCCTGGAGGAGATCCCGGCGCAGCACGTGGACTGGAAGCGCACGGGCGCGTCGTCGCCGGTGTCCTCCGGACCCGCGTCCGGCGTGGCCGCCTCGCTGTCGTCGTCCCGGTCCCGCTCGGCGGCGTCCGGCGCCTCCGGCTTCGCCACCCGCCGCACGTCCGAGAAGCCGGTCGTGGCACTCGCGGTCGGCGACCGGGTCACGCACGACCAGTTCGGGCTCGGCACGGTGATGGCGGTCAAGGGCAGCGGCGCCAACGCCGAGGCGACGATCGACTTCGGCGACGCCAAGCCCAAGCGGCTGCTGCTGCGGTACGCGCCAGTGGAGAAGCTGTAGTCGGCGGAGAGCGGGGCTGGGCCTAGGAGGGGTCCAGCCCGTGGCTGCGGAACCAGGCGAGCGGGTCGATGGCCGAGCCGCCGCCCGGACGGACCTCGAAGTGCAGGTGCGGGCCGGTGGAGTTGCCCGAGTTGCCGGAGAACGCGATGGTGTCGCCGGCCTTCACCGTCGTACCGGAGGCGACCTGGTACGTGGAGAGGTGGCAGTACCACGTCTCCGTGCCGTCCATCGCGGTCACGATCATCATGTTGCCGTAGGCGCTGTTCCACTGGGTGCGCACGGTGCCGTCGGTCGCGGCCATCACCGGGGTCCCGTAGGAGACCGGGAAGTCGATGCCGGTGTGCACGGACATCCAGTTGATGCCGGCCTGCCCGTAGTAGGCGCTCAGTCCGTGCTGGGCGACCGGGAGGGCGAACTTCGGGCGCAGCCGCTCCTTGCGGGCCGCCTCCTCCGCCGCCTTCTTCCGCTCGGCCTCCTGCTGGGCCTTGAGGTCGATGCGCTCCTGCGTCCGGCTGGCCCGGTCGGCGAAGTCGTCGGCCCCGGCGGAGAGGATCTGCAGCTGGGTGTCGAGCTTGTCGTTGGCGGCGGACGGTTTGACGGCCCCGGTGTCGGCGGCGGTCGTGTTGGTGTCCTTCTCGTCGCCGCCGGTCAGGGTGCCCACGGAGGCGGCGGCGATACCGGCCACGCCCATCACACAGGCCGAGGGCACGGCGACGGTCAGCAGTGCGGAGCGGCGGGCGGGGGCGCGGCGGCGGGAGCGGCTCGCGTTGCGGGCGGCGACACGGGAGCCGGGCGCGGGGGCGGGCTCCTCCTGGTCGTCGAGGAGGTCGGTGACGGCGGGGAGTTCGCCGGTGGCGGTCAACTCGCCCTCGGCGGAGGTCGTTTCGCCGTGCGGGTCCTCGTCGTAGGACTCGCCGTACGGCGTCGGGTCGTCCGCCGCGACCTGCTCGAACGTCGCGGTCTCCGGCTGGGAGAACGATTCGGCCCGGTGCTCGTAGTCGTCCGCCCCGGCCGTGGTGCCGTTGGAGTTCCACTGCGTGGCGTCGTAGGCGCCGGTGTCGAAGGCCTGCGTGCCCCATTCCCAGTGCTGGGTGGCGTCGGCGGGCTGCTGGGGCTGGTTCCAGGCGCCCGCGTCCCACTGGCCGCTGTCCTCGGAAGGCGCGGACTGCGGTGGTACGGAGGACAGTTGCTGGTACTCGGCCGACCAGGCCGTGGTCTCGTAGACCCCGCTGTCGTAGGTGGCGTGGTGCTGGGCCGCGTACGCGTCGTAGTTCGGGGTGTGGTGGCCGGTCGTGGCCCACTGACCCGAGTCGTGCGCGCCGGTGGCGCCGTCGCCCGGCATCGCGCCGAAGAGGGGGTCGGCCTCGAAGGTGCCGGTGGCCTGGGTGGTGTGCTGAAAACCCGTGGCGTCGTAGGTCGCGTACGTGGTGAAGTCGCCGTACGCGGCTTCCTGGGTGCCGTACGACGCGTAGTGCGCCGAGGCGGCGTCGGAAGCCGGAGCCGGGGAGGTCGCGGTCCCCGACGGGTGACGGTCGTTCACCAACTTCTCTTTCGCCTCGACAACAGGGGCTGCCAGAGCAGTGCGGCGACTGTACCCGGCGGTACGCGGGCACGACAATCTTCGGCAGGTTTCGTGCTTCCGGGAAACGGGCATTCGGCCGTGTTTCGGGGGACTGCGGACGCGACTTTGGCCTTGTGTTCGAAGAGTGTTCGAGGATTGGGTGGGGCTGGAGTCTCCCTCGGGCCGCCCTCGGGCCGCCCTCAGGCCACCGTCAGGCCGCCCGCACGGGCCGCCGCGGCCTCCGTCGGCTCGTCGTCGAGTGCCCGCCGTATCCCGGCCGCCACCGCCGGGTGCACCGGCAGGGCGAGATGCCCCACCCCGCTGACCCGGACGTTCTGCGCGAGCAGATCGGGGTGATCGACGCAGGCGGTCTCCAGCGGGTCCATCAGATGGTCGAGGTCGCTCCAGAAGCTGACGAAACGGGTCCGGCAGCCCGGTGCGGGCGCGGCCAGTTCCTCCAGCACCGCCGACCCCGGGCGCATCTGCCGCACGATCGGGTGCGCGTTGGCCAGCGGCACCACCGTGGTGCCGGAGTGCGGGGTGCCGAGCGTGACCAGCGTGCGGACCCGGGCGTCCCCGCCCAGGCACTGGACGTAGTACCGGGCGATCAGTCCGCCGAGGCTGTGCCCGACGACATCGACCCGCTCGCTGCCGGTGCGCTCGCAGATCTCTTCGATGTGCCGGCCGAGCAGATCGGCCGCCGTGCGGATGTCGCAGGTCAGCGGTGAGTAGTTGAGCGACTCGATCCGGTGCCTGCCGTGCTGGGCGAGGCTGCGGCGCAGCAGCACGAAGACCGAGCGGTTGTCGATGAAGCCGTGCAGCAGGACGACCGGCGGCTTGCCCTCCGTCGGCAGGTGGGGCGTGTCCGGCGTGTCCTTCGGCAGCGCCCGCCTGCGCTCCTGGGTGAGCCCGGAGGGATAGAGGAGGAGGTGTCCGGCGAGGATCGCGATCTCCAGGGCGGTGGCCTTCAGCAGCGCCACGGACAGTCCCGCCAGCCGGTTCGGCAGCAGCCGCTGACAGAGAGGGAGAAAGGGCAGCACTGCCTTGGTGACCTTCATGGCCGACCTCCTGTCGGCACACCGAGGACGCCACTGTCCCCCGTATGCCCTCATGAGCCGCGCCGAAGTAGGTGGTCCCGGTGCCGCACAGGCTCCGGACGCCGCGCGGCGAACGTGTCCCACCGTGTGATTTCCCCCTCGCTCTCCACCGCGAAACTGCCGGTTGCGGGATGCTGGCGATAACGTTCGTTCACTTCCCCGGTCGGTGTGGCGCGGGGCATCCGTGCCACGGCGGGTACGGCGTGTACGGCGCGAGTGAGATGTGCGGTACTTGTCGGTACGGATGGAAGTAGTCGCTTCATGGAGGCAGTGATGGGTGTGGCAGCCGGTCCGATCCGCGTGGTGGTGGCCAAGCCGGGGCTCGACGGCCACGATCGGGGTGCGAAGGTGATCGCGCGGGCGCTGCGCGACGCCGGTATGGAGGTCATCTACACCGGGCTCCACCAGACGCCCGAGCAGATCGTCGACACCGCGATCCAAGAGGACGCCGACGCGATCGGCCTGTCCATCCTCTCCGGCGCGCACAACACGCTCTTCGCGGCGGTGATCGACCTGCTCAAGGAGCGCGACGCGGAGGACATCCTGGTCTTCGGCGGCGGCATCATCCCGGAGGCGGACATCGCGCCGCTGAAGGAGAAGGGTGTCGCGGAGATCTTCACCCCGGGCGCGACGACGCAGTCGATCGTGGACTGGGTCCGCGCGAACGTGCGTCAGCCGAGCGTCTCCGGCTGAGCCGGTCCCCCGCGGGGGGGCGGATGCGGGGCCTGGGGGAATCCCCCCAGGGCTCCGGCTCCCGTCCCGCTCCGGCTCTTGTCCCGCTGGGCCGCCATCCCGCTCCGGCTGCCGTTGCGCTATGGCTCCGGCCGTGCGCCCGGCTCCCGCTCCGGCTCCGGCTCCAGCTCCGCGAGCATCGCCGCCCGCAGCCGCAAGGTCGTCACCAGCCGCTGGAACGCCTCCGCCCAGTGCCCGCCGGCCCCCGGTGAGGCGTCCTCCGGCTCGTCCGGCACCGCCAGCAGCCCGTCCAGGCGGTTGGCCTCGGCCGGGTCCAGACAGCGCTCGGCCAGCCCCATCACCCCGCTGAAGCTCCACGGATAGCTCCCCGCGTCCCGCGCGATGTTCAGCGCGTCGACCACCGCCCGCCCGAGCGGCGGCGCCCACGGCACGGCGCACACCCCGAGCAGCTGGAACGCCTCGGACAGTCCGTGCGCCGCGATGAACCCGGCCACCCACTCGGCCCGTTCCTCCGCCCCCAGCGTGCCCAGCAGCTTCGCCCGCTCGGCCAGCGACACCGCACCCGGACCGCCCGCCTCGGGCGCCGAGGGCACCCCGAGCAGCGCCCGCGCCCACACCGGGTCCCGCTGCCGTACGGCCGCCCGGCACCACGCGGCGTGCAGCTCCGCCTGCCAGTCGTCCGCCACCGGGAGCGCCACTATCTCCGCGGGCGTACGGCCGCCCAGCCGCCCCGGCCAGCAGCCGAGCGGCGCCGCCTCCACCACCTGGCCCAGCCACCACGACCGCTGTCCGCGGCCCGCCGGGGCCTTGGCCACCACTCCGTCGCGCTCCATGTCCGGACCGCACTCGTGCGGTGCCTCGACCGTGAGCGTCGGGGTGTCGCCCGTGCGGTCCACGGCCACGCACGCCCCCGCGCGCACCGCCATGCGCCCGGCCAGCGCCGACCCCGGCAGCGCCGACAGCAGCTCCGCCGCCGTGGCCCGCACATTGCGGCTGCGGTCGGCCAGCGCCTGCTCCAGGAACGGCTCGTCCGCCGCGCCGAGGTTGGTGCGCAGCGAGTCCAGGAACATCAGCCGGTCCTCGGCCCGCTCCGTCGCCCACGTCGATGCGAGCAGTTCCCGCGCGACGGCCGGTTCCCGCGCGCGCAGCGCGGCGAGCAGGGCGACCCGCTCGGCGAACAGGCCCTCCTGCCACAGCCGTTGGACCCGCTCGGGCTCCTCGGGTCCCGGCAGCGCGGAGTCCGCGCCCGGCGCCGCGCGCAGGGCGAACCGCCAGTCCGGGTTCAGCCGGGCCAGCCACACCGCGCGGGCGCCCGCGAACCGCAGCGCGGCGGGCCGCAGGTCCGTGCGGCCCCGGGCCGCGTCCAGCAGGGCGGGCAGCAGATGCGGCGGCGGGGCGTAGCCGCGGGCGTTGGCCGCGGTGAGCCACTGGGGCAGCAGCTCCGTGAGGTCCGGCGACGTGCCCCGGCGCCCGCCGCCCGCGCCCGCCGTGCGGTCGGCCAGCAGCAGGGCGAGCCTGCGGGCCGCCGCCGGGGGCAGCGCCGGACGCGTGTCCTCGGCGGCCGGTTCGGGCCGCTCGGCCGCCCGCGCCGGACGCAGCCCCGCCCGGCGCCGTACGGTCTCCACAGCCGCCGCGTCCAGCAGCGCGACCGGGGCCTCGCGGGCCGGGTCGGTGCCGGGCGGGGTACGGCGGTCGGTGCCGAGCAGGGCGCTGGTGACGAGCTCTTCCCAGGCGGCGGTCATACAGGTCGTCCCTTCCGGGGGGATACCAGGATGTCTTTCGGGGGCGCGGCGGCGTTCAGCACAGCGGCACCGCCTCCCCGTCTCTCCGCGGCCAGGCCGCGAGCGGCGTGAAGCCGCGGTGGCCGCACTCGCCGAAGACCGTGACCGGGGCGCCGCCCGAGAGGGCGACCAGCTTCCACAGGCCGGGGCGGGAGCGGGCGGTGGGGGTGAGCGGGAGAGCGGTGTCCGCGTCGGCGTCCGCGAGCTGCCAGGAGTCGCCGTCCGGGGTCGGTATCACCCGCTCCAGGGTCACCGGCACCGAGTCCAGCCACGGGTCGTCCCGCAGCGCCTCGCCGTAGCGGGCGGTGGCCTCGGCCGTCGTGGTCCCCGGCGGCCGGACCGATCTGGGAACCGGCGCGCCGAACCGCTCGCCGAGTGCAGCCCGCGGCTGTCCGGCGCCCGGATAGAAGGTCAGTTCCGATTCCAGGGTCAGTCCGACCGGCAGCGCCAGTTCCGGGGCGCGGCCCGCGGCACCGTAGGACAGGAGCAGGGCGGTGCGGGCCGACTCGGTGCCGTGGAGCCAGATGCGACGGGTCGTCAGCCGGGAGTCCGCCGTGTCGTACTGGGCGAGGACCAGCCAGCGGTCGCGGACCGCCGGGCCCTGCGGTGAGGCGGGCAGGCCGATCCGGGAGCGGACCGTCGCCGCCAGGTCCTCGGGCAGTCGGTCGCGGTTCAGCCAGCCCTGGTCGAGGAGGTGGAGCAGCGCGCACTCCTCCAGCAGCCGCACCGGCCAGCCCGGCCCGGACGCCGGGATCGCACCCAACTCCCTTACCCGGGCCGCGAGTCCGGCGGCCTGGGCGTCGACCATGCGGGCCGCCGTCTCCTCCCACAGCCCGTACCCCGCCTGCTCGGCGCCCGCCAGTCCGCCGCGCAGCAGATCGGCGAGCCGCTGCTCCAGCTCCGTCGCCCCCGCGGTGACCTTCTCGGCCCTGCGCTCCGCCCGCCGCCGCGCCGCCTCCGGATCAGCGGTACGAGAAGGAGAACCGCCCTCCGTCCGCTTCTCCTCGGCCCGCTTGCGCCGCCCCGCTATCCACTCCTCGGCCCAGTCCGGCG
Source organism: Streptomyces sp. NPDC110618 (assembly GCF_055657065.1). NCBI lineage: Bacteria > Bacillati > Actinomycetota > Actinomycetes > Kitasatosporales > Streptomycetaceae > Streptomyces > Streptomyces sp. NPDC110618. The sequence continues at coordinate 249,808 of NZ_JBVKBN010000004.1, forward strand.
GCGACCCGGACGGCACCGCCGCCCCGTCGCCCGCCCACAGCAACAGCAGCCCGAGCGCGTGCTTGCACGGGAACTTCCGGCTCGGACAACTGCACTTGTACGCCGGCCCCGCCCCGTCCGCGAGGTCGATCACCGTCTGATACGGCCTGCTGCCGCTGCCCTTGCACAGCCCCCACACCGTCCCCTCGTCGGAACTGCCCGCCTCGGACCACGGTCCGGCCGCGCCGAGTTTGCTGCCCGCTTTGCGTGACGCGGCGTCAGGCGCCAGTGCCAGCACCTGTTCCGCGCTCCAGCGCACCCCCTGCTGAGTCATGCCATCGAAGGTAGATCCCCCCACTGACAATCGGCCCGGCGAGCGCGTATTCGCAGGTCAGGGCTGATTGTCAGTGGTGTGGTGCACGGTTGGTGGCAGATCCGAACCGGCCGAGCTGGAGGGGGCTTCGCCATGACCACGTCCGTGGCACCGACGACCGGGACCACCGCACCGAGCACACCGACCGAGGCGTTGCGACCGCACGCCGAGGACGCCTTCGCGGCCGAACTGTCCGCGCTCGCCGCGCAGGACGACCGCCCGCGCCCGGCCCGCTGGAAGCTGTCGCCGTGGGCGGTGGCGACCTACCTGCTCGGCGGGACCCTGCCGGACGGAACCGTGATCACCCCGAAGTACGTGGGCCCGCGCCGCATCGTCGAGGTCGCCGTCACCACGCTCGCCACCGACCGTGCCCTGCTCCTGCTCGGCGTGCCCGGCACCGCCAAGACCTGGGTCTCCGAGCACCTGGCCGCCGCCGTCAGCGGCGACTCGACCCTGCTGGTGCAGGGCACCGCGGGCACCCCGGAGGAGGCCATCCGCTACGGCTGGAACTACGCGCAGCTCCTCGCGCACGGCCCGAGCCGGGACGCGCTGGTCCCGAGCCCCGTCATGCGGGCCATGGCGGAGGGCATGACGGCCCGGGTGGAGGAGCTGACCCGTATCCCGGCCGATGTGCAGGACACGCTGATCACGATCCTGTCCGAGAAGACCCTGCCCATTCCGGAGCTGGGCCAGGAGGTGCAGGCCGTGCGCGGCTTCAACCTCATCGCCACCGCCAACGACCGCGACCGCGGCGTCAACGACCTCTCCAGCGCCCTGCGTCGCCGCTTCAACACGGTCGTGCTGCCGCTGCCGGAGAGCGTGGACGCCGAGGTCGACATCGTCTCCCGGCGCGTCGACCAGATCGGCCGCTCGCTGGACCTGCCGGCCGCGCCGGACGGCATCGACGAGATCCGCCGGGTCGTCACCGTCTTCCGTGAACTGCGCGACGGGGTCACCTCCGACGGCCGTACGAAGGTCAAGTCGCCCAGCGGCACGCTCTCCACGGCCGAGGCGATCTCCGTCGTCACCAACGGCCTCGCGCTCGCCGCCCACTTCGGCGACGGCGTGCTGCGGCCCGGCGATGTCGCCGCGGGCATCCTCGGCGCCGTCGTCCGCGATCCGGCGGCCGACCGGGTCGTCTGGCAGGAGTACCTGGAGGCCGTGGTCCGCGAGCGCGACGGCTGGACCGACTTCTACCGCGCCTGCCGCGAGGTGAGCGCGTGACCGGGCGCCAGGGGGACACGGGGGACGGAGGCAGGCGTGACGACGGAAGCTGACCGCACCGCGCCCCTGCTGCTCGGCGTACGGCACCATGGGCCCGGGTCGGCACGGGCCGTGCGGGCGGCGCTGGACGCGGCCAAGCCGAGCGCGGTGCTGATCGAGGGACCGCCCGAGGCCGACGCGCTGATCCCGCTGGCGGCCGAGGAGGACATGCGCCCGCCGGTCGCCCTGCTCGCCCACGCCGTGGACGAGCCCGGCCGCTCGGCGTTCTGGCCGCTCGCCGAGTTCTCCCCGGAGTGGGTGGCGATCCGCTGGGCGCTGGAACAGGGCGTACCGGCCCGCTTCATCGACCTCCCGGCCACGCACACGCTGGCGTGGGAGAAGGAGAACGAGGAGGAGCAGAGCGACCAGGTCCGTATCGACCCGCTCGCCGTGCTCGCCGACGCCGCCGGGTACGACGACGCCGAGCGCTGGTGGGAGGACGTCGTCGAGCACCGCGGAACCGGTGCCGACCCGCTCGCGCCGTTCGCCGTGCTGGCGGAGGCCATGACGGCGCTGCGGGAGGTGTACGGCAGCGGCGGACACGACCGGGACCTCGTGCGCGAGGCGTACATGCGGCTGCGGATCCGGGCCGCGCGCAAGGAGTTCGGCGACGCGGTGGCCGTGGTGTGCGGGGCCTGGCACGTGCCCGCGCTCACCGAGAGGACCACCGTCGCCGCCGACCGGGCCCGGCTCAAGGGCCTGCCCAAGGTCAAGGCGGACATGACCTGGGTGCCCTGGACCCACCGCAGGCTCGCGCGGGCCAGCGGCTACGGCGCGGGCATCGACTCACCGGGCTGGTACGGGCATCTGTTCCGCGCGCCGGACCGGCCGGTGGAGCGGTGGCTGACCAAGGTGGCGGGGCTGCTGCGGGCGGAGGACCGGATCGTGTCCTCCGCCCATGTCATCGAGGCGGTCCGGCTGGCCGAGACGCTCGCGGCGATGCGCGGGCGCCCCCTGCCCGGCCTCGGCGAGACGACGGACGCCGTGCGCGCCGTGATGTGCGACGGCTCGGACGTCCCGCTGGCGCTCGTGCACGACCGGCTGGTCGTGGGCGACGTCCTCGGCGAGGTGCCGCCGGGCGCGCCCGCCGTGCCGCTGCACCGGGACCTCGACCGCATCCAGCGCCGGCTGCGGCTCAAGCCGGAGGCGCTGGAGCGGGAGTTGGGGCTGGACCTGCGCAAGGAGACCGACGCCGCGCGCAGCAGGCTGCTGCACCGGCTGAGGCTGCTGGGCGTGCCGTGGGGCGAGCCGGTCGCCTCGCGCGGGAGCACCGGCACCTTCCGGGAGACCTGGCGGCTGCGCTGGGAGCCGGAGCTGTCCGTGCGGATCGCCGAGGCCGGGGTGTGGGGGACGACCGTGCTCGCCGCCGCGACCGCCAAGTCCGAGGCGGACGCCGTGTCCGCGCCGGGCCTGGCCGACGTCACCGCGCTCGCCGAGCGGTGTCTGCTGGCCGAACTGCGGGACGCGCTGCCCACGGTGATGAAGGTGCTCGCCGACCGGGCCGCGCTCGACACCGACGTCGGCCATCTCGCCCAGGCCCTGCCCGCCCTGGTCCGCTCCCTGCGCTACGGCGACGTACGCGGCACCGACACCGGGGCACTCGCCGAGGTCGCCGCGGGCCTCGCCGAGCGGATCTTCGTCGGTCTGCCCCCGGCGTGCGCGAACCTGGACGCGGACGCCGCCGAGGAGATACGGCGCCATGTGGACGCCGTGCACGGCGCGGTGGGCCTGCTCGGCGACGCCCCCGCCCCGGGCCACGGGGATCTGCGCGCCCGCTGGCAGGGTGTGCTCAAGGTGCTGTCCGTGCGGGACACCGTGCCCGGTGTGATCCGCGGGCGGGCCGTACGACTCCTGCTGGACGAGGGCGAGCTGGCGCAGGAAGAGGCGGCCCGGCTGATGGGGCTGGTGCTGTCGCCGGGGACGCCGCCCGGGGACGCCGCGGCCTGGATCGAGGGCTTCGTCGGCGGCGGCTCCGGCGGCGGGATGCTCCTCGTGCACGACGAGCGGCTGCTCGGCCTGGTCGACGCCTGGCTCACCGGCGTACCGGCGGACGCCTTCACGGACGTACTGCCGCTGCTGCGGCGGACGTTCTCGGCGTACGAACCGGGCGTGCGCAGGACGCTCGGCGAGCTGGTGCGGCGGGGGCCGGGGCAGCAGGGCGCAGCGGCGGCGACCGGTTCCGGCGTACCGGGGTTCGCGGCCGAGCCGGACCTGGCGCGGGCGGATGCCGTACTGCCGGTGGTGCGGCTGCTGTTGGGGCTGGATTCGGAGAACGGCGAGTTGACGGGGGTGGCGCGATGACCGGCGAGGCACTGATGGAGCCGGGGGAGCGGGCAGCGGCGGCCGGTGGCGCCGGACGCGGCACGGGAGCGCGGGACGGGAACCGGCCCGCTGTGCGGGTGGTCCCGCTGTGGGAGCGGGTCGGGGGAGGGGCACGCCGATGACGACCGAGATGACGGCGCACACCGGCGACCCGGCGCAGGAGCGGCTGCGGCGCTGGCGGCTGGTGCTCGGCGGGGCGGCGGCCGACGGCACCGGATACCAGTTGTCCGGGCAGGACGCCGGGATGGACGGGGCGCTCACCGCGCTCTACGGCAAGGGGGACAAACCGCAGACGGGGAGGGACCGTTCCGCGGGGCTCGGGGCCTCGGCGCCGTCCGTGGCGCGCTGGCTCGGCGACATCCGCACCTACTTCCCCTCCTCTGTCGTCCAGGTCATGCAGCGCGACGCCATCGACCGGCTCGGACTGTCCACGCTGCTCCTGGAACCGGAGATGCTGGAGGCGGTGGAGGCCGATGTGCATCTCGTCGGGACCCTGCTCTCCCTCAACAAGGCGATGCCGGAGACCACGAAGGAGACGGCGCGGGCCGTGGTCCGCAAGGTCGTCGAGGACCTGGAGAAGCGGCTCGCCACCCGCACCCGGGCCACGCTGACCGGGGCCCTCGACCGCAGCGCGCGCGTCAGCCGGCCGCGCCACCACGACATCGACTGGAACCGCACCATCGCCGCCAACCTCAAGAACTACCTGCCGGAGTACCGGACGGTGGTGCCCGAGCGGCTGATCGGATACGGGCGGGCCTCCCAGTCGGTGAAGAAGGACGTGGTGCTCTGCATCGACCAGTCGGGCTCGATGGCCGCGTCCGTCGTGTACGCGTCGGTGTTCGGGGCGGTGCTCGCCTCCATGCGGTCGATCTCCACGAGACTGGTCGTCTTCGACACCGCCGTCGTCGATCTGACCGACCAGCTCGACGACCCGGTGGACGTGCTGTTCGGCACGCAGCTCGGCGGCGGTACGGACATCAACCGGGCGCTGGCGTACTGCCAGTCGCAGATCACCCGGCCCGCCGACACGGTCGTGGTGCTCATCAGCGACCTCTACGAGGGCGGTATCCGCGACGAGATGCTCAAGCGGGTGGCGGCGATGAAGGCGTCCGGCGTGCAGTTCGTGGCGCTGCTCGCGCTCTCCGACGAGGGGGCGCCGGCCTACGACAGGGAGCACGCGGCGGCGCTGGCCGCGCTGGGCGCACCGGCGTTCGCCTGTACGCCGGACCTGTTCCCGGAGGTGATGGCGGCGGCGATCGAGAAGCGGCCGATCCCGGTGCCGGAGGCCGTGTAGGAAGCCGGCGCAAGAAGCTGGGGAGTTGGCAAAAGGGACATCAGTACCCATCGGTAACACGGGGCTTGCGCGCCGGAGGGAGCCGCGTGCAAGGATCGACGCCGCCCGTTCCGTCGTACGGGAGGACCCGCGTCCCTTGACCGTCCCAGCAGCCCTGTCCGGTGCCGCCGTTCGGCGTGCGCTGTATCTGACGCTGCTGGTGGGCGGGCTGTTCGCACTCGGGCTGCTCACGGGCCAGCGGGCCCAGGCGGCGGAGGACGGACCGAAGGGACCGACAGGGCTTGCAGGGCTGACGGCGCCGACGGCTGAGGTGCGCGTGTCGGTCGGGCGGGTGGCCGAGGACGTAGGAGAGGTACTGCCGCTGCCTCCGGAAGGGCAGCGGCTCGTCGAGAGTGTCGTGCGGCCGGTCGACGAGGTCGTCCGGGCGGTGACCGAGGAACTGGACGAGGCCCGGGAACAGCTTCCGCCGCCACCCTCCGTGACGCCGCTGCCCGAATCACCCGAGGCGCCGGAGCTGCCCGCGCTCCCCGCCCTCCCGGAGCTTTTGGACCTCCCCGCCGGGCCCGCGGGCACGCTCCCCGCGCCCGGCGCCACGGAGCCGGCGCCGAAGCCGCAGACCCCGGCGCGGGACGAGCCGGGCGCCGCCTCCCGCGCCAAGGGCACGCGGACCGAGCGGCCCGCACCGCGATCCGGCCCGCCGTACGACGTCACCGTGCCGCAGGCCTCGGCGCACCTCCCCAAGCCCGCTGCCCCGCCTCCCGCCCTCGCCCCCACCCCCGCCCCGCACCCGCCCACCGACGCGCCGGACAGCCCCCCGGACCACCAGGCGACGGTCGACCACAGCACCCCCAGGCACGCCGACACCACGGCCGTCACCGCCGACCACCGGGCCCCACTGCGCCCGGCGCCCGGCACCGCCGCACGCGCCGAGGCGGACGGGCCCCGGGACGCGTACCGGGACATCCCCGTATCCCCCGCCTAGGCGGACACCCGCCGAGGTCGCCAACCCCGGCCCGGAATGTCCGTGATACCCCGATGTCCCGAAGGGTCTGACGCCCGGATGACCAAGAACATCCGCCGCTCCACCGCCGCGCACCGCTGCACCGCCGCGCACCGCTGCACCCCCACACGCCCCACCGCCACCACGCGCCTCTCCATCCCCGCACCACGCCTCCCCACCTCCACCCTCACCCCCTGACCCCAGGCTCCGCGGGCTGACCGGCACCCGGACGGCCGAAGCCGTCGGAGTGTCCGGGGGCCGGGTCCGCGGAAGGGCCGGGCGGTTCTCATTGGGGTGGGAATCGCCCGGCCGGAGCCCTTGGGAGGCACCGATTCGTGCCCCCTCGGGCGGTACCACGGGCCTCACCGGGTCGGACCCCAGCCCGGTGAGGCCCCTCACCTCCGGCACCCCGTGCCAGTGAGCGCGGCATCATGTGACAGGTATCACCGCTCAGGTGTGACTCCCGATTTAGAAGCCCTCCGCAAGCGGGGATAACCTGCGAGACGGACATGCCGCGCGCTCGGACACCGTGTGCGCCTCCCTTGTGACAGAGCGGACGTCACGTTGCCCTTCGCGGCACGCCCACGCATCCAACGAACCGCGAGATCACTGATAGGGACGGAAGCGCGTGGACCTGTTCGAGTACCAGGCGAGGGACCTCTTCGCCAAGCACGATGTACCGGTGCTGGCCGGTGAAGTCATCGACACGCCTGAGGCGGCCCGCGCAGCCACTGAGCGCCTCGGTGGCAAGTCCGTCGTCAAGGCCCAGGTGAAGGTCGGCGGCCGCGGCAAGGCCGGTGGCGTGAAGCTCGCCGCCACGGTCGACGAGGCCGTCGAGCATGCGACGAACATCCTCGGCATGGACATCAAGGGCCACACGGTCCACAAGGTCATGATCGCCGAGACCGCTCCGGAGATCGTCGAGGAGTACTACGTCTCCTTCCTCCTCGACCGTGCGAACCGCACCTTCCTCTCCATCGCCTCCGTCGAGGGCGGCATGGAGATCGAGGAGGTCGCGGCCACCCGTCCGGAGGCCGTCGCCAAGACCGCGATCGACCCGATCGACGGCGTGACCGAGGAGAAGGCCCGCGAGATCGTCGAGGCCGCCAAGTTCCCGGCCGAGGTCGCGGACAAGGTCGTCAACGTCCTGGTCAAGCTCTGGGACACCTTCATCAAGTCGGACGCCCTCCTCGTCGAGGTCAACCCGCTCGCGAAGGTCGCCTCCGGCGAGGTCATCGCCCTCGACGGCAAGGTGTCGCTCGACGACAACGCCGAGTTCCGCCACCCCGAGTACGAGGAGCTCCACGACAAGGCCGCGGCCAACCCGCTGGAGGCCGCCGCCAAGGAGAAGAACCTCAACTACGTCAAGCTCGACGGCGAGGTCGGCATCATCGGCAACGGCGCCGGTCTCGTGATGAGCACCCTGGACGTCGTCGCGTACGCCGGTGAGAACCACGGCAACGTCAAGCCGGCCAACTTCCTGGACATCGGTGGCGGCGCCTCCGCCCAGGTCATGGCCAACGGTCTGGAGATCATCCTGGGCGACCCGGACGTCAAGTCCGTCTTCGTCAACGTCTTCGGTGGCATCACCGCCTGTGACGAGGTCGCCAGCGGCATCGTCCAGGCCCTGAAGCTGCTGGAGGACCGCGGCGAGCAGGTCACCAAGCCGCTGGTCGTCCGCCTCGACGGCAACAACGCCGAGCTCGGCCGACAGATCCTCACCGACGCCAACCACCCGCTGGTGCAGCGCGTCGACACCATGGACGGCGCGGCCGACAAGGCCGCCGAGCTGGCCCACGCCGCCAAGTAAGCACTCAGGACGAGGACACAACACACCATGGCTATCTGGCTCAACAAGGACAGCAAGGTCATCGTCCAGGGCATGACCGGCGCCACGGGCATGAAGCACACCAAGCTCATGCTCGGTGACGGCACCAACGTCGTGGGCGGCGTGAACCCGCGCAAGGCGGGTCAGACCGTGGACTTCGACGGCACCGAGGTACCCGTCTTCGGCACCGTCAAGGAGGCCATCGAGAAGACCGGCGCCAACGTCTCCGTCATCTTCGTGCCGGAGAAGTTCACCAAGGACGCGGTCGTCGAGGCCATTGACGCCGAGATCCCGCTGGCCGTCGTGATCACCGAGGGCATCGCCGTGCACGACACGGCCGCCTTCTGGTCGTACGCCGGCAAGAAGGGCAACAAGACCCGCATCATCGGCCCGAACTGCCCCGGCATCATCACCCCGGGCCAGTCGAACGTCGGCATCATCCCGGGCGACATCACCAAGCCGGGCCGTATCGGCCTGGTCTCGAAGTCCGGCACGCTGACGTACCAGATGATGTACGAGCTGCGGGACATCGGCTTCTCCACGGCCGTCGGCATCGGCGGTGACCCGATCATCGGCACCACCCACATCGACGCCCTGGCCGCCTTCCAGGACGACCCCGACACCGACCTGATCGTGATGATCGGTGAGATCGGCGGCGACGCCGAGGAGCGGGCCGCGGCCTTCATCAAGGAGAACGTGACCAAGCCGGTCGTCGGCTACGTCGCGGGCTTCACCGCCCCCGAGGGCAAGACCATGGGCCACGCGGGCGCCATCGTCTCCGGTTCGTCCGGCACCGCCCAGGCGAAGAAGGAGGCCCTGGAGGCCGCCGGCGTCAAGGTCGGCAAGACGCCGACCGAGACGGCGAAGCTGGCGCGGGAGATCCTCTCCGCCTGAGCCTCCCGGCACCTTCCAGCCGCCTTTCCGGCACGCTGACGACGGGCCCGTCCCCCTGGTGGGGACGGGCCCGTCGCGTTGTCCGGCCGTACTCGGTCAGTCCGCCCGCGGGACCAGGCGCTGCGGGCCGCTCACGGTCTCCCCGCGCAGCTTCTCCCGCAGCTCGCGCTCCTTCTCCGACAGCGGGCCCGGGGCCATCTTCGGCGGGACACCCTGCACCGTGGCGCCCGGCGGCACCGGGGGCTCGTACCGGGTCGGCGCCGTGCGCAGGGTGAGCGCGGTGGTGCCGATCAGCGCGACCGTGAAGGCGATGGCGGCGCGGGTCCAGAAGCTGGCACGGCGCTCGCTGCCGGTGCGCACCGTGGGCGGCCTGGCGGCGCGCAGCCGCTCCGCGGAGGCCACCTCGGCGAGCCGCCGGTGCAGCGTGGCGGGGTCCGCCAGTTCCGGCAGCCGCTCGGCGACCGCCTCGCGCGCGTGCAGCAGCCGGTTGGCCGCCGCGGGTGTGCTCGCCTCCGTCTCCGCCGCGGTGTCCGGCAGATCGAGGCCGACTCCGTCGTAGAGCACCAGGGTGCGGCGGTACGGCGGCGGCAGGGTGAGCAGTACGTCCATCAGGGCCCGGTCGGAGGGGTCCGCGGGCGGGGGTTCGGGGTGCCGGTAGCGGGGGCGGAACCGGTGCCAGGGGGAGAGTGCGTACTCGTACGCCGTCGCCCGCACCCAGCCCGCCGGGTCCCGGTCGCGGGCCACCTCCGGCCAGCGCTGCCAGGCCACTTGGAAGGCCCGTTCCACCGACTCCCGAGCCAGCTCCCGGCGTCCGGTGAGCAGATAGGCCTGCCGGACGAGCGCTGGGGCGCAGAACGCGTACAGCGCGTCGAAGGCCTGAGCGGGCGTCAGTCCGGCGGTGGGGAGCGTTCTTGGGTGAGGAGGGGGTGCGACAGGGGCGTGCTCGGGCAGGTCCGTTCGTACCGGCGTGAGCGTCTCGGCCGTGTCGACGAGGTCCTGCTGAGGGGCGCTCAGTTCGCCCAGCAGCTTCGCGTACGCCTCCCGCTTCCGGCCGCGCGGTGTCGTACGGCCGGTCTCCCACGCCCGCACCGTCTCCCGGGTGACGCCGATCCGTGCCGCGACCTGAGCCTGCGTCAACGAAGCGGCCTCGCGCAGGCGTCGGCGTTCCTTGGGGGGTGGAAGAGGGCTGGCAGGGCTCCGTGTCACAGGACGCCCCTCCGTACGAAAAGGTACATAAACGTATATTGAGCGACACAGCGGAGGTTCGCCTGTTACGACGGGAAAGCGCGTGTCGTTGGGAGCATGGCGGGCGTGATCCAGATGACCGCTCGCCGATCGCCGTTGTCGTCCCTGCTCACCCGGTTGCGCGACCGGTCGCCCGGACTGGCCACCGCCCTCCTGGGCGGCGTGCTGGCCGCCGGGCTCGGGCTCGGGGCGTTCGCCGTCCTGGTGATGGTGCTGTGGATCAGCTCGCCGTATCCGGACAGCGGGCCGGACGGCGCCCTGCACGTGGCCGCGGCGCTGTGGCTGCTGGCCCACGGGGTGGAACTGGTCCGCGTCGACACCCTGTCCGGCGTGCCCGCGCCGGTCGGCGTCACCCCGCTGCTGCTGGTCGTGCTGCCGGTGTGGCTGGTGCACCGGGCGGCGCGGGACGCGATGGACGGGGAGGCGGTGTCCGGCCGTACCGCGTGGGCGGGCGTGGTGACCGGCTACCTGTGCGTGGGCGCGGGCGCCGCCGGGTACGCCGCCGGGGGTGTGCTGCGGCCGGACTGGGTGTGGGCCGGGGTGTGCGTACCGCTGGTCGCGGTGGGGGCGGCCGGGGCGGGGGTGTGGACCTCGTACGGGCGTCCGCGCGACGCGGTGGACGAGGTACTGCTCCTCATGCCCGGCGGGGTGCGGCGGCTGTTCCTCGGGGACGGGCCCCGGGCCCGGCTGGACGCGGCGGCGCGGGGCGCGGGGGCGGGCGTCGCGGTGCTGTTCGGGGGTGGGGCGCTGCTGCTGGCGGTGTCGCTGGTGTGGCACGGGGGTGCGGCGCGGGCGTCGTTCCTGCGGCTGACGGAGGGGGCGTCGGGGCAGTTCGCGGTGCTGCTGCTGTGTCTGGTGCTGTTGCCGAACGCTGCTGTGTGGGCCGCGTCCTACGCCCTCGGGCCCGGCTTTCTGCTGGGGGCAGGGCATGTCGTCGGGCCGCTGTCCTCCTCGCCCGTCGCGTTGCTGCCGCCGTTTCCGCTGCTGTCGGCGGTGCCGGCGGAGGGGGAAGGGGCGCCCTTGAACTGGGCGGCGGGTGCGGTGCCGGTGGCGGCCGGGGCGGTGGTGGGGTGGTTCGTGGGGCGGGCCGGGCGCGGGGGTGATTGGTCACGGTGGCGGACCGCGGGCGTGGCGCTGGTGGCGTGTGTGCTGTGGGCCGGGGTGATGGCGGGGCTGGGCGCGGTGGCGGGTGGGCCGCTGGGGGTGGGGGCGCTCGCCTCGTTCGGGCCGGTGTGGTGGCAGGTGGGGCTGGCTGTGCTGGCGTGGGGGGTGGGGGTGGCGGTGCCGGTGGCTGTGGTGGGGCGGATTTGGGGGAGCCGGGGGGCGCGGGACGGCGGTGCGCCGAGGATCGCCGGGCCCCGGGTGGGAGAGGGGCGATGGTTCTTCGTACGGCGGGAGAAGGCGGCGCCGGTGGTGGCGGGGGCGGAGGGGGCGGAGGGGGCGGTGGAGGTCGGGGAGGGGTACGACTTGCTGCCCGCTGAGCCGGTGCCCTGGGAGGCGGACGATGCGGCTCGGGAGGCTCGGTGGGCCGCGTTGAGGGAGGCAGCGGGGCGGGAGGACGAGGAGTCGGCGCCTCCGGGGGCGCCGTGAGGGTGTTTTCGCCCCCGCCTCCCCTACCCGTCCCGTCCCCGGGGGCTGCCGCCCCCGGACCCCCGCTGTCGGCCCTGAACGGGCCTCGTCCTCAAACGCCGGACGGGCTGAATCGCTCCGCCGGACGGGCTGGGACGCGACCGTCGCACGGCTGGAGCGCTCAGCCGTCGTTCCCCAGTACCCCTCGCAGCTGCTCCGGCAGCAGGTCGTCGCAGGACTTCTTCGCCTCGTTCGTCAGGGCGTCGTTCTTGCATGTGTAGTAGTCGCTGTACACCAGCTTCGCGCCGAAGCCCGCTGCCACCAGGGCCAGCGCAAGGGAGGCCGTGACCAGGCCCGTTACCGCCGCCGTCGTCTGGGGGCGGCCCGAGGTCGCGGGGGCCGGGGAGTCGGGGTCGGGGGTGCGGGGCTTGGCGCGCAGGGCGCTGATGCTCCAGTGCAGGGCCAGCGCGCCGAGCAGCAGGGCGACGTACGGCCAGCTGAACAGGGCGAAGAAGAAGGCCCACATACCGCACAGCAGGGCGTAGCGCGCCCGGCGCTGGGCCGGGTCCGTGGGGTCCCAGCGCATGCCCGAACCGGGGCCGCCGCTGTTGCCCTGGCCGCCCTCGGGGCGGGGGCGCTCGCCGAAGCCGCCGGGGGAGCGGCCGGGCTGGCGGTCGCTCCACTGGTGGCCCCACGGCGAGCTCTGTCCGTCCCCTCCGGAGGCGTCGGAGTCGCCGTCGCCCGATGCCGGGCGGCGCGGCTGCCAGGGACGGTCCGGGGTGCCCTCCGGCGGCGGGGCGAAGGGGTTGTCGTCCTTCGGCTGGTCGCCGCGCTCGTCGCCGTTCGTCCCGCCCGAGGGGGCGTCCGGGGGCGAGGAGGGCCGCTCGCGCAGCAGCACGCCGTGGCGCTCCCCTCCCTGCACTGGCTGCGGGGGGAGCGGGAGGAGTCGCAGGCTGCGGTCCGGCATCAAGTGAGCGTCTTCCCCTTGGTGAGTACGGCTGACATGGCAGGTGGCACCAGGTCCGTCACCCTGTGAACGCACCGCTCACGAACGGCGTTCCCGACCCGGCTCCTCCCAGACGCTACCTTCCGGCCACGCCCCCGTCCCGCGGGGGCTGTCCGGTGTGCCGGTATCGTTGCTGACGGTCGGCCGCTTCGTAGGCTTCCCCGTATCCGGGAACCCGAAGCATTCGTACGAACGTACAGAGCGGCGTACGGGCCCGGCCACCGTACCGACGTACCCCCGAGAAAGGGCCCCGCCGTGGCTGCCAAGCGCCTCGTCGTGCTGGTCTCCGGATCCGGCACCAACCTCCAGGCGCTGCTCGACGCCATCAGCGACACCGGTACCGAGGCCTACGGCGCCGAGATCGTGGCCGTCGGCGCCGACCGTGACGGCATCGAGGGCCTGGCTCGCGCCGAGCGCGCCGGCATCCCGACCTTCGTACGAAAGGTCAAGGACTTCGAGACGCGCGAGGAGTGGGACGCCGCGCTCGCCGAGGCCGTTGCCGCCCACGAGCCCGACCTCGTGGTCTCCGCGGGGTTCATGAAGATCGTCGGCAAGGAATTCCTCGCCCGCTTCGGCGGCCGGTTCGTCAACACGCACCCCGCTCTGCTGCCCAGTTTTCCCGGCGCCCACGGCGTCCGTGACGCACTCGCGTACGGCGCCAAGGTCACCGGCTGCACCGTCCACTTCGTCGACGACGGCGTCGACACCGGACCGATCATCGCCCAGGGCGTGGTCGAGGTCCGCACCGAGGACGACGAGAGCGCTCTGCACGAGCGCATCAAGGAAGTCGAGCGCAGGCTGCTCGTCGAGGTCGTGGGGCGCCTCGCCCGCAACGGCTATCGCATTGAGGGACGAAAGGTAGTTATCCAGTGACCGCCGAGAGCAACAAGCGGCCGATTCGCCGGGCGCTCGTCAGCGTCTACGACAAGACCGGTCTTGAGGACCTCGCGCGTGGCCTGCACGAGGCGGGCGTCTCGCTCGTCTCCACCGGCTCCACCGCGTCCCGGATCGCCGCCGCCGGTGTGCCCGTCACCAAGGTCGAGGAGCTGACCGGCTTCCCCGAGTGCCTGGACGGCCGGGTCAAGACGCTGCACCCGCGCGTGCACGCCGGCATCCTCGCCGACCTGCGCCTGGAGGACCACCAGCGGCAGCTGGCGGAGCTGGGCGTGGAGCCGTTCGACCTGGTCGTCGTGAACCTCTACCCGTTCCGCGAGACCGTCGCCTCCGGTGCCTCGCCCGACGAGTGCGTGGAGCAGATCGACATCGGCGGCCCCTCGATGGTCCGCGCCGCCGCCAAGAACCACCCCTCCGTGGCGGTCGTCACCAGCCCCGCGCGCTACGGCGACGTCCTCGCCGCGGTCAAGGACGGCGGCTTCGACCTGGCCACCCGCAAGCGGCTCGCGGCCGAGGCGTTCCAGCACACGGCGGCCTACGACGTGGCGGTGGCGAGCTGGTTCGCCTCCTCCTACGCCCCGGTCGACGACTCGCAGTTCCCCGATTTCCTGGGCGCCACCTGGGAGCGCGAGAACACCCTGCGCTACGGCGAGAACCCGCACCAGCCGGCCGCCCTGTACGTCTCCGGCACCGGCGGGCTCGCCGAGGCCGAGCAGCTGCACGGCAAGGAGATGTCGTACAACAACTACACGGACACGGACGCCGCCCGCCGTGCCGCGTACGACCACGCCGAGCCGGCCGTCGCGATCATCAAGCACGCCAACCCCTGCGGTATCGCGATCGGCGCGGACGTCGCCGAGGCGCACCGCAAGGCGCACGCCTGCGACCCGCTGTCCGCGTTCGGCGGTGTGATCGCCGTCAACCGCCCGGTGTCCAAGGAGATGGCCGAGCAGGTCGCGGAGGTCTTCACCGAGGTCATCGTGGCGCCGGACTACGAGGACGGCGCCCTCGAAGTCCTCACCAAGAAGAAGAACATCCGCGTGCTGCGCTGCCCCGACGCCCCGTCCAACCCGGTCGAGGTCAAGGCGATCGACGGCGGTGCCCTCCTTCAGGTGACCGACCGGCTCCAGGCCGACGGCGACGACCCGGCGAACTGGACCCTGGCCACGGGTGAGGCCCTCTCGGAGGCCGAACTCGCCGAGCTGGCCTTCGCTTGGAAGGCCTGCCGCGCGGTGAAGTCCAACGCCATCCTGCTCGCCAAGGACGGTGCCTCCGTCGGCGTCGGCATGGGCCAGGTCAACCGCGTCGACTCCGCCAAGCTGGCCGTCGAGCGCGCGGGCGCCGAGCGTGCCCAGGGCTCCTACGCCGCCTCCGACGCCTTCTTCCCCTTCCCCGACGGCCTGGAGATCCTCACCGCGGCCGGCGTCAAGGCGGTCGTCCAGCCCGGCGGCTCGGTCCGCGACGAACTCGTCGTCGAGGCCGCCAAGAAGGCGGGCGTGACGATGTACTTCACGGGGACGCGGCACTTCTTCCACTGAACCCGAGCACGCGCCTGAACGACTCGGGGCGGCCCCGTCAGGGGGCCGCCCCGAGTCGCGTTGCGGTGGCTTCGGCCGCTCAGTAGTTCGGCCGGTTGAACCAGATGCTGCCGTTGCTGTTCGAGCTGTAGACGATGATCAGGACGCCGAGGACCAGGCTGATCAGGGCGAAGAAGTTGCCGCCGAGCAGGCTGAGAACGCTGAAGAGAGTCACCAGCGAGGCGTAGATGATCGCCGAGACGCGGACGCCGCCGCGGCCCGTGGCGAACCGCAGACCGTTGAGGAAGGCCCACAGCCCGAAGAGCAGCACGACCGCGCCGAAGAAGATCACGATGCCCGCGCCGATGTCGGCGATGGTCTCCGCGTCCTGCGAGGAGATGGTGCTGTCCGATTCGAGGAGCTCCTCGAAGTACTCGGCGAACCAGGCGCTGGCCGCGATCATCGCCACGCCGCCCAGGGCCTGGAAACCGGCCAGGACGAAGAGCATGACGCGGGCCGCGCGGACCGTGCCCGGCATCTGGACGGGGACGGCGGGGTAGCCGCCGTAGGGCTGGCCGGGCGGCGGGGCGACGGGGTAGCCGTAACCGGGCTGCTGCGGCTGGCCGTAGCCGGGCTGGCCCTGCGGAGGGCCGTAGGGATTGTTCGGGTCGCCGAAGCTCATGGCGATGTTCCTCCGTGTGTACCGATGTGGGGACGACGAGCGGCACGGTACGGAGGAAGGTTCTACAGATGCGGTTCGTCCCCCCGGTACTGCCCGCGGCACTGTCCTGCCATCGTTCTTCAGCGGCCGGTTCGTTGTCCAGCCGCAGTGTGCGTGTGTTGTGCAAGTGCAATATCGCCGATCATGGGCGCGCGCGGTGTGACCGAGCCCCCGTGGACCGGATTGGAACCGGGACCCCGTCATCGGCGAGGATGGGGCCATGACCGCCCAGATTCTCGATGGCAAGGCCACCGCAGCCGCGATCAAGTCCGATCTGACCGCCCGCGTGGCGGCGCTGAAGGAGAAGGGCGTCACGCCCGGACTCGGCACGATCCTCGTCGGAGACGACCCCGGCAGCCAGAAGTACGTCGCCGGCAAGCACCGCGACTGCGCCGAGGTCGGCATCGCCTCCATTCAGCGCGAACTGCCCGCCACCGCCACCCAGGAGGAGATCGAGGCGGTCGTGCGGGAGCTGAACGAGGACCCCGCCTGCACCGGCTACATCGTCCAACTGCCGCTCCCCAAGGGCATCGACGAGAACCGCATCCTGGAACTGATGGACCCGGCCAAGGACGCCGACGGTCTGCACCCGATGAACCTCGGCCGCCTCGTCCTCAACGAGCCCGCCCCGCTGCCCTGCACCCCCAACGGCGTCCTCACCCTGCTGCGCCGCTACGGCGTGGAGATCAAGGGCGCCGAGGTCGTGGTCGTCGGCCGCGGTGTGACCATCGGCCGCCCGATGCCGCTGCTGCTGACCCGGCGCAGCGAGAACGCCACCGTGACCCAGTGCCACACCGGCACCAAGGACCTCTCCGCCCACCTGAAGCGGGCCGACATCATCATCGCGGCGGCCGGTTCCGCCCACCTGATCCGCGCCGAGGACGTCAAGCCGGGCGCCGCCGTCCTCGACGTCGGTGTCTCCCGCAGTGCCGAGGGCAAGATCGTCGGCGATGTCCACCCGGACGTGCGCGAGGTGGCCGGCTGGATCTCCCCGAACCCCGGCGGTGTCGGCCCGATGACCCGGGCCCAGCTGCTGGTCAACGTGGTCGAGGCGGCGGAGCGCAGTGTCGGCTGACAGCGACCGGGACGACATCGAGGTGGCGGACGCGGTCAGCGCGCCCGACGCCGAGGGCAGGCCGCGCCGTACGACCCGCCGGTTCCCGCTGTTCACCCGGGACACCGCGCGGCCCGAGGGCGGCGGCCGGGCGGCCCCCGGCGACGCCCCGGCGCCCGCCCGTCAGTGGCCCATCCTGCTGGTGGCCGCGCTGGTCGGCACCGGCCTGCTGGTGACCGCCCTGGACGCCTTCCGCGCCGGCACCCTGCTGGTCGGCGCCGGCCTGCTGGTCGGCGCCCTGCTGCGCTGGCTGCTGCCCGGCGTCGGCATGCTCGCGGTCCGCTCCCGCTTCACCGATATCGTCACCTACGGCTTCATGGGCACGGTGATCGTCCTGCTGGCGCTGATGGTGCAGCCCAATCCGCTGCTGGAGATCCCGTTCCTGAAGGACACGTTGCACTTCACGGTCAGCAACTAGCGCCCCGGCGTTCCTGTGCGCGACGGCGGTCCGTCCCCTCCCCCGAGTCAGGACGGGCCGCCGCCGCGCATTTACCTTCCCCCGCCGGGAAGTTGCTGTTCAACGGCTGTCAGGGCGCTGTGTCACAGCGGTGACCGTTCCGCCACGGTGTCCGGGAGCTGCCACAGCGCCGGGCCGAACGGAACCGGCCACGGGTCCGCTGTCGTCACTCGAACGGGGCGGGAGAGGTGACGCGCCGTGGAGGTGAACGATGGGCGGCTGGCAGCCCTTGCCGGACGATCTGCCGCCGGAGGTGCGGCACTTCGTGACGCAGTTACGGCTCCTGAAGGACCGCACGGGCCTCAGCCTGGTCGCGCTGGGCGCGCGCACCGCGTACAGCAAGTCCTCCTGGCAGCGCTATCTGAACGCGGTCCAGCCGCCGCCCCGGCAGGCCGTGGAGGCCCTGTGCCGGGTGGCGGCGGAACCGCGGGAGGACGCCGACCGGTTCGTGGTGCGGTGGGAGCTGGCGGTGCAGGCCTGGCCCCGCCCGGCGCCGCCCAAGGGCGTCCCGGATCCGGCCGGCGGCGCCGACGGCTACGAGGACGACCCGACCCTGCCCTGGTGGGACACGCCTCCCGAGGAGCCGTCGCGGCGGCTGCTGCGGGTCGCGGTGGGGCTGGCGGTGGCGCTGGTTCTGGGTGTGGTGATCGGGGCCTTCGCCTTGGGGTGAGAAATCGATACCTGATCGAGGCCGTGGCCACCGGCCGGGAAAGCCGTGTGTTCGTGTGCTGTCGGTGACAGGATATGTGCGCTCTGTGTGGCGATGTGTTGACAAGTTTGCGGATTTCGACGGAAGTCGTTCAACAGTCGGGCTAGCGTGGCCAATCGGGACGGTCCGGGACGTCTCGAACAGCTGTCTGTGGCGTGATCCGGGGGGAGTGCGGCCGCGGGGGCGCGGGCGGTGGGACACTGGACCGCGGCCCGGTGGGCGTGCGACGGTGCACGCTCACGGCCCCCATGCTCCCGTGCGCCCCCACCCCGGGAACTGAGATCCTGACTGGGCGCATCCCTGTGGGTAGCCACACCGGGGACTCGGCAGCGGGCACGCGCGCGGGGGAAGAGACAGCACGACCGGGGGGAAGAGGGGGGTAGCAATGCCTCGTTGGCGGGACTTGCCGGATGAACTGGATCCGCAGGTCAGGGAGTTCGCTAGCCAGTTGCGTCGGCTCGTGGACCGCAGCGGTCTGAGCATCGCGGCGGTGGCCGACCGCACCGGCTACAGCAAGACGTCCTGGGAGCGGTATCTGAACGGCCGGCTGCTGGCGCCCAAGGGTGCCATCGTCGCGCTCTCCGAGGTCACCGGTACCAACCCGGTCCACCTCACGACGATGTGGGAGCTGGCCGAGCGGGCCTGGAGCCGCTCCGAGATGCGGCACGACATGACGATGGAGGCCATCCGGATCTCCCAGGCGCGGGCCGCGCTCGGGGAGTTCGGCGCGCCTCCGGCCAAGGCCAAGAGCGGCCGGGGGACCCGCAGGAGCGGCAGCGCGACGGCGACGCCGGGTGTGGCGGGTCCGGCCGGTGTCGCTCCCACGGTGCCGCCGGTGAACCCGGTGCGCGACGCCGCGGAGGAGGAGGCGGCCGCGTCGTCCTCCTCGGCTTCCTCGTCCGGGTCGGACGGCGTCAACTCCTGGGGCCTGGCGGGCTACCGGGGTCCGTCCCCGTCGGGCGGCGGCACGGTCGGGACGGGCGGTACGGGCCCGGCGGCGCCCCCCGCCGCCTCGTACGCGGGACCGCCGCAGGGGCACGGCCGCTCCGGCCCGCCCGCGGGGTCCGGCAACGGCAAGCGGCGGCTGACGATGTTCCTGGCCGGCCTGGTGGGCGTGCTGGTCGTCGTGGCCGGCGTGTTCTGGCTGATGAACCCGGGCGACGGGAAGAAGAACGAGGGCGCCACTCCCACCCCGACCCCCACGGCGACCAAGGAGACCGACCTCCCGCCGGGCGTCGAGTGCAGTGGGGCCTCCTGCACCGGCAAGGACGCGGAGGCCATGGGCTGCAGCGGCGACCTGGTCACCACGGCGCAGACCGCCAAGGTGGGCACCGCGGTCGTCGAGGTCCGCTACAGCGAGGTCTGCGGCGCGGCCTGGGGCCGGGTCACCCAGGGCGCTCAGGGCGACAAGGTCACGGTGAAGGCGGGCAAGAACGAGGAGAGCGGTGCCATCACCGCCGCGAACGACACCATCGCCTACACCCCGATGGTCGCGGTGAAGGACGCGGGCGACGCGACGGCCTGCGTGACCCTGGCGGCCGGGCAGGAGGGCTGCACCCAGTAGCCCCACGAAGTTCCGGGGCCGCGCGCATACTCGGCTCCATCGGGGGCACGCGACCGTTACCCCCACGGGAGTCCGGCGCACCGGCACCCCCACCGGCGGCCGTCCCAGGTCCTCCTCTCCCGGACCGGACGGCCGCCTTCCGTGTTCTCCGGGGCGCCCTTTCGTGTTCTCCGGGGTGCCGTTCGTTCTCCGGGGTGCCCTTTCGTTCTCCGGGGTGCCCTTTCGGGCGGCTGTGGGCCGGGCCACACCGCCCCGGACGTCGGGGATCACGCGGGCGCGATAGCCTGACCACTGATTCTCTTGATACCAAGAGATCGATCATCTGTACGTCCGTACCGGGGCAGTGCCGCCCCACCGCCAGCTGTCATACGGAGAACGCCATGACCCGCACTCCCGTGAACGTCACCGTCACCGGCGCGGCCGGCCAGATCGGTTACGCCCTGCTCTTCCGCATCGCCTCCGGCCAGCTGCTCGGCGCGGACGTGCCGGTCAAGCTGCGCCTGCTGGAGATCACCCCGGCGCTGAAGGCCGCCGAGGGCACGGCCATGGAGCTGGACGACTGCGCGTTCCCGCTGCTTCAGGGCATCGACATCAGCGACGACCCGAACGTCGCCTTCGACGGCGCCAACGTCGCCCTCCTCGTCGGCGCCCGCCCGCGCACCAAGGGCATGGAGCGCGGTGACCTCCTGGAGGCCAACGGCGGCATCTTCAAGCCGCAGGGCAAGGCCATCAACGACCACGCCGCGGACGACATCAAGGTCCTCGTCGTCGGCAACCCGGCCAACACCAACGCCCTGATCGCGCAGGCCGCCGCGCCGGACGTACCGGCCGAGCGCTTCACCGCGATGACCCGCCTGGACCACAACCGCGCGCTGACCCAGCTCGCGAAGAAGACGGGCTCGACGGTCTCCGACATCAAGCGCCTGACCATCTGGGGCAACCACTCCGCCACCCAGTACCCCGACATCTTCCACGCCACCATCGCCGGCAAGAACGCCGCCGAGGTCGTCAACGACGAGAAGTGGCTGGCCGAGGACTTCATCCCGACCGTCGCCAAGCGCGGCGCGGCCATCATCGAGGCCCGCGGCGCCTCCTCGGCCGCGTCCGCCGCCAACGCCGCCATCGACCACGTCTATTCCTGGGTCAACGGCACCGCCGAGGGCGACTGGGTCTCCATGGGCATCCCGTCGGACGGCTCCTACGGCGTCCCGGAGGGCCTGATCTCCTCCTTCCCGGTCACCTGCAAGGACGGCAAGTACGAGATCGTCCAGGGCCTGGAGATCAACGACTTCTCCCGCAGCCGTATCGACGCCTCCGTCGCCGAGTTGGCGGAGGAGCGCGAGGCGGTCCGCTCCCTCGGTCTCATCTGAGTCGGCCCTTCCCGAGCAACCCGCAGGCCCCGCACCGGTTTCCGCCGGTACGGGGCCTGCGGCCCGTTCCGGGCCCGGCCCTCCGGGGCCCGCTACAGGCTGCCCAACTCCTCCTGAAGCCGGTCCACATCGACCGTGTCGTCCGCCGAGGGTGTCCGGGACGGCACGGGTTCGTCGTAGTCGGAGAAGGTCAGCCGCACGTTCGTGTCTGTGCCGCGCTGGGTGGCCTCCACCAGGCGGTGCGGGGTGTCGGACGTGACGTAGAGCGTGGTGCGCGCGCCGTCCACCTCGCCGGTCAGCGGGATGACGTCCTCGCCGTCGCGGGTGGTCTCCTCGCCCTTCGTGAGCGAGAGGGACCCGGGGGAGTCGGTGCCGGAGTCGACGTCCCGCTGGAAGTTCTTCAGGTCGCAGGTGTCGGCCATGCCCTTGAGCAGGGCGTCGTCCGTGGAGCCGTGGATCCAGCGGTTCTTGAACAGTTCGGCCGCCGCATCGCCCTCGCCGCCCGGCACCTGCGCCTTCCAGAACGCGGTGTCCGGCTTCAGCCACACCTCGTCGCCCTGCTTGACGATCTCCACGGCGCCGCCGTCCGCGCCCATCTCCAGCGTCCCGACGCAGTTCCCGGACCGGTCCAGGGCCAGGTCCATCGCCGTCGGCTCGGTCCGGCTCGTCTCCTTGTCCGCGCTGCGGTCGGTCAGCGTCAGATGGACCGACTCCGCGTCGAGGAGATTGTCCTCCGCCTCCTCGGCCAGCTCCTGCGCGGTGGGATCGTCGGCCGCTGCCGCCATTGGGGCCAGCAGAAGCGTCGCGCCCATCGCGGCCGAGATCAGCGTCCTGACGGCCATGGCGTCACCTCCGTGCCGCGCACCGGTGCGTGCCGGGTGCGCGACGTCGCGCATCACCCACTCAGCGTACGTTTTGCCCTATTTGCCCGCATGTTCAGTGACGCCGCCCACTTTCGCCCCCCAATTGCGCATGTATTGCGGGAGCCCCGGGCAGGCGCCGGCGGTCCCCGAAGGTGACACCCCGTGTGACTCAGGGGCACCGCACAGGAACGGAAGGCAATACCGATCATGGCAAGGCAGCACGAACGACGGACGATCCACGTCGACGGCGAGTGGCGGGAAGCCGTCTCCGGCGCGACCCGCGCCATCATCGACCCGGCGGACGCCCGGCCCTTCGCCGTGGTCGCCGAGGGCGACGAGAAGGACACCGACCTCGCGGTCGAGGCCGCCCGGCGCGCCTTCCGCGAGGGCGACTGGCCGCGCACCCCGGTCGCCGAGCGCGCCGCCCTGCTGCGCCGCGTCGCCGACCTCCTGGTCCGCGACCGCGAGGAACTCGGCCTGCTGGAGAGCCGCGACGCCGGCAAGACGCTGGAGGAGGGCCGGATCGACATCGACTGTGTCGCCGACGCCTTCCGCTACTTCGCCGACCTCGTCGCCGCCGAGGCGCCGGGCCGGGTCGTGGACGCGGGCTCGCCCGACATCCACAGCGTGGTCGTGCACGAGCCGGTCGGCGTCTGCGCCCTGATCACCCCCTGGAACTACCCGCTCCTCCAGGCCAGTTGGAAGATCGCGCCCGCCCTCGCCGCCGGGAACACCTTCGTCGTCAAGCCGAGCGAGATCACCCCGCTGACCACGATCGCGCTGATCGACCTGCTCACCGAGGCGGGCGTCCCGGCCGGTGTCGCCAACATCGTCACCGGGCCCGGCCACACCGTCGGCGCCCGCCTCGCCGAACACCCCGACGTCGACCTGGTCTCCTTCACCGGAGGCCTGGTCAGCGGCGTCAAGGTCGCCCAGGCCGCGGCGGTTTCGGTGAAGAAGGTCGCCCTGGAGCTCGGCGGCAAGAACCCCAACGTCGTCTTCGCCGACGCCTGCGCCACCGCCGAGGGCTTCGACACGGCCGTCGACCAGGCCCTCAACGCGGCCTTCATCCACAGCGGCCAGGTCTGCTCGGCGGGCTCCCGGCTCATCGTCGAGGAGTCCGTCCGCGAGCCCTTCGTCGCCGAACTCGCCCGCCGCGCCGGGAGGATCCGCCTCGGCCGGGGCACCGACGACGGCGTCGAGTGCGGCCCGCTCGTCTCCGAGCAGCAGCGCGCCAAGGTCGAGTCCTACGTCGCCTCCGCGCTCGCCGAGGGTGCCGAACTGCGCACCGGCGGCAAGCGCCCGGAGCACCTGGGGGAGGGCTACTTCTACGAGCCGACCGTCCTCGACCGCTGCCACCGGGAGATGAAGGTCGTCCGCGAGGAGGTCTTCGGACCCGTGCTGACCGTGGAGACCTTCCGCACGGAGGACGAGGCCGTCGCCCTCGCCAACGACACCGAGTACGGCCTCGCGGGCGCCGTGTGGACCGCGGACGCGGGCCGCGCCCGCCGGGTGGCCGGACGGCTTCGCCACGGCACCGTCTGGATCAACGACTTCCACCCCTACCTCCCGCAGGCGGAGTGGGGCGGCTTCGGCAAGAGCGGCGTCGGCCGCGAGCTGGGCCCCGCCGGTCTCGCCGAGTACCGCGAGAGCAAGCACGTCTACCAGAACCTCGCGCCCAAGCCCGTCCGCTGGTTCGCCGGCTGAACCGCCCGCCCCGACCGACCTTCCTGGAGCAACCCCCCATGCCCGAGAACACCCATGTCTACGACTACGTCGTCATCGGCGGCGGCACCGCAGGGTCCGTCATAGCCTCCCGGCTCACCGAGAACCCGGACGTCACCGTCGCCGTCATCGAGGGCGGCCCCAGCGACGCCGGCCGCGACGACGTCCTCACCCTGCGCCGCTGGATGGGCCTGCTCGGCGGCGAACTGGACTACGACTACCCCACCACCGAACAGCCGCGCGGCAACTCCCACATCCGGCACAGCCGCGCCCGCGTCCTCGGCGGCTGCTCCTCCCACAACACCCTGATCGCCTTCAAGCCGCTGCCCTCCGACTGGGACGAGTGGGAGGAGGCGGGCGCCAAGGGGTGGGGCGCGGTGCCCATGGAGGCGTACTACGCCCGGCTGCTGAACAACATCGTCCCGGTCGACGAGAAGGACCGGAACGCCATCGCCCGCGACTTCGTCGACGCCGCCCAGGCGGCACTCGGCGTCCCGCGCGTGGAGGGCTTCAACAAGAAGCCGTTCACCGAGGGCGTGGGCTTCTTCGACCTCGCCTACCACCCGGAGAACAACAAGCGCTCCTCCGCCTCGGTGGCCTACCTCCACCCGGTGATGGACGAACGCGCCAACCTCACGCTCCTGCTGGAGACCTGGGCGTACAAGCTGGAGCTGAACGGCACCCGCGCCGAAGGCGTGCACGTCCGCGCCAAGGACGGTACGGAGTTCCTGGTCCGCGCCCGCAACGAGGTCCTGCTGTGCGCGGGCGCCGTCGACTCCCCGCGCCTGCTGCTGCACTCCGGTATCGGGCCCCGCGCGGACCTGGAGGCGCTCGGCATACCCGTCGCCCTCGACCTGCCGGGCGTCGGCGAGAACCTGCTCGACCACCCCGAGTCGGTGATCGTCTGGGAGACCCACGGCCCCATCCCGGAGAACTCCGCGATGGACTCCGACGCGGGCCTGTTCGTGCGCCGCGACCCCGAACAGCCGGGCCCCGACCTGATGTTCCACTTCTACCAGATCCCCTTCACCGACAACCCGGAGCGACTGGGCTACCGGCGGCCCGAGTTCGGCGTCTCCATGACCCCGAACATCCCCAAGCCCAGGTCCCGCGGACGGCTCTACCTGACCAGCCCGGACCCCTCGGTCAAACCCGCCCTGGACTTCCGGTACTTCACCGACGAGGACGACTACGACGCCCGCACCCTGGTCGACGGCATCCGCGTCGCCCGCGAGATCGCGCGGACCGAGCCGCTCGCGAGCTGGCTGA
The DNA here is from genome assembly GCF_055657065.1 of Streptomyces sp. NPDC110618. NCBI lineage: Bacteria > Bacillati > Actinomycetota > Actinomycetes > Kitasatosporales > Streptomycetaceae > Streptomyces > Streptomyces sp. NPDC110618. The sequence continues at coordinate 274,784 of NZ_JBVKBN010000004.1, forward strand.
AGCGGGAGGTGTGCCCGGGCCCCGAGGTCCTCGGCGACGCCGAACTGAGCGAGTACGCCCGCAAGGTCGCCCACACCGTCTACCACCCGGCCGGCACCTGCCGCATGGGCGCCGTCGATGACGAACTGGCGGTCGTCGACCCCCAGTTGCGCATCCGGGGCCTGGAGGGCATCCGGATCGCCGACGCCTCCGTCTTCCCGACCATGACGGCCGTGAACCCGATGATCGGTGTGCTCATGGTCGGGGAGCGCGCCGTCGACCTGATCGGCGGTGACGCGTGATGAGTACCCCCGTCTTCGCGGTGGACGGCCTGTGGAAGGTCTTCGGCCCCAAGGCCTCCCACGTCCCCGCGAACCCCGAACTCGCCGCCCTCGACCCCGCCGAGCTGCGCGCCCGCACCGGCTGCACGGCCGCCGTCCGGGACGTCTCCTTCGACGTCCGCAAGGGCGAGGTCTTCGTCGTGATGGGCCTGTCCGGCTCGGGCAAGTCCACCCTGGTGCGCTGTCTGACCCGGCTGATCGAGCCCACGGCCGGCACCATCGCCATCGACGGCGAGGACGTGCGCGCCATGGACAAGTCCCGGCTGCGCGAACTGCGCCGTCACCGCGCGGCGATGGTCTTCCAGCACTTCGGCCTCCTGCCGCACCGCACGGTCCTCGACAATGTCGCCTACGGCCTGGAGATCCAGGGCATCGGCAAGGCCGAGCGGCGCGCGCGGGCCGCCGAGGTCGTCGCCAAGGTCGGCCTGGAGGGCATGGAGCAGCGCAGGCCGAGCCAGCTCTCGGGCGGCCAGCGCCAGCGCGTGGGCCTCGCGCGGGCGCTCGCCGTCGACCCCGAGGTGCTGCTCTTCGACGAGCCCTTCAGCGCCCTGGACCCGCTGATCCGGCGGGACATGCAGGAGGAAGTGGTCCGGCTGCACCGGGAGGAGGGCCGCACCATGGTCTTCATCACCCACGACCTGTCCGAGGCCCTCAAACTCGGCGACCGCATCGCCCTCATGCGCGACGGACGGGTGGTCCAGCTCGGCACCCCCGAGGAGATCGTCGGCTCCCCGGCCGACGACTACGTCCGCGAATTCGTCCGCGACGTCCCCCGCGACCAGGTCCTCACCGTCCACACCGCCATGCGCCCCGCCACGGCCGACGAGGCGGGCAGCGGCCCCGCGATCCCCCCGACGGCGACGATCTCCGAGGCCGTCGAGGCCGTGGCCCGAGCGGGGGCTGCGGCCCGGGTCGTGGAGGAGGGGCGGTGCGTGGGGGTGGTGGACGCGGAGGCGTTGCTGAACGTGATAGCCGGGGTGGGTCCTTCTTCTGACGCAGCTGCGGGCAGTAGTGCCTCCCCCAGTGCCTCAAGGGCCTGGGGGGACCCCCAGGCGGCACGGGTGGGCGCAGCGGCACCCGCCGAGCGCGGACCAGCGACCCCACCCCCGACCGCCGGCCCCAGCGAGGAGCTGGTGTGATGGCCACCGTCACCACAACCGCCCCTCGCACGGCGATACCCGGGGTGCTGCGCGGCGCCCCCGCCCGCAAACTCCTCGCCCTGACCCTCCTCGCCGCGCTCCTCGTCCCCCTCGCCCACACCCGCTGGGCCAGCGGCACCTGGCCGACCGCCCTCACCTTCGACCTCACCACCCCCCTCACCGACGCCAGCACCTGGATCATCGACAACCGGGACAGCCACCCCCTGTTCCTGTACGTCCTCGGCCACGTCAGCAACGCCGTCGTGCTCGCCGTACGCGCCGTCTATCTGCTCCTCCTCGCCGCGGGCTGGGCCGGCACCACCGCCTTCGCCGCCCTGATCGCCTGGCGCGTGGCCGGAGCCCGGCTCGCCCTCGGCACCGCCGCCGCGTTCCTCGCCTGCGGCGCGCTCGGCATGTGGGTGCCGACGATGCAGACCCTCGCCCTGATGGTGGTCGCCGTCCTCGCGTCGGTCGCCGTCGGCGCGCTCCTGGGCCTCGCCGCGGGCCTGTCGGACCGGCTGGACCGCGCCCTGCGCCCGGTCCTGGACACCATGCAGGTCCTGCCTGCCTTCGCCTACCTCCTCCCGGTCGTCCTGGTCTTCGGCATCGGCGTCCCCGCCGCCGTCCTGGCCACCGTCGTCTACGCCGCCCCGCCCATGGCCCGGCTCACCGCCCTGGGCCTGCGCGGCGCCGACAAGGAGGTACTGGAAGCGGTGGACTCCCTCGGCGCCACCGCCCGCCAGCGGCTGCTCACCGCCCGCATCCCGCTGGCCCGCAAGGAACTCCTGCTCGGCGTCAACCAGACGATCATGATGGCGCTGTCCATGGCCGTCATCGCCTCCGTCATCGGCGCCGGAGGACTCGGCGACCGCGTCTACCAGGCGCTGGCCTCCGTCGACGTCGGCGCCGCCCTGGCGGCCGGTATCCCGATCGTGCTGCTCGCGGTGGTCCTGGACCGCGTCACCGCCGCCGTGGGCGCCGCGACCGACGGCACCGCGCACCGCGGCCCCGCGCTGTGGGCGTACGCCTTGGTCAGCGCCCTCGCGGTCGCGGTCGCCGGACGCCTCATGAACCGGCTCGACTGGCCAGACGTCTGGGTGCTGGGGATCGCCGAGCCGGTCAACCGGGCCGTCGACTGGATGACCGCCCACCTCTACTCCGGCGTCCCCGTCATCGGCGGCACGGCCGCATGGGCGGGCCACTTCACCACCTGGGTCCTGGACCCCGTCCGCGACGGCCTGCTGTGGCTGCCCTGGTGGGCCGTGCTGCTCGTGGTCGCCGCCCTGTCCTGGCTGATCGGCACCTGGCGCACCGCGCTCACCGCGACCGGCGCCATGGCCGCGATCGGCGTGCTCGGCGTGTGGGAGCCGTCCCTGGACACCCTGTCCCAGGTCCTCGCGGCCGTCGCCGTCACCCTGTTCCTGGGCTTCGCGACCGGCATCGCCGCCGCCCGCAGCGACCGCGTCGAACGCCTGCTGCGCCCGGTGCTGGACGTCTTCCAGACGATGCCGCAGTTCGTCTACCTGATCCCGGTCGTCGCCCTGTTCGGCGTCGGCCGCGCCCCCGCGGTCGCCGCCGCCGTCGTCTACGCCCTGCCCGCGGTCGTCCGTATCACCGCGCAGGGCCTGCGCCAGGTCGACCCCGCCGCCCTGGAGTCGGCCCGCTCCCTCGGCGCCACCCCGTTCCAGCAGCTGTGGCAGGTCCAGCTCCCGCTCGCCCGCCGCTCCCTGCTGCTCGCCGTCAACCAGGGCGTCGTCCTGGTCCTCGCCGTCGTCATCATCGGCGGCCTGGTCGGCGGCGGAGCCCTCGGTTACGACGTCGTGTTCGGCCTCGCCCAGGGCGATCTGGCGACGGGCCTGGTGGCCGGTGCCGCCATCGTCTGTCTGGGCCTGATGCTCGACCGGGTCACGCAGCCGACGAGGAAGGGAGCCTGACATGCGGATTCGCATCGCCACTGGCGCCGCGCTCGGCGCACTGCTGCTGCTCACCGGCTGCGGCGCCGCCGACATGACCACACAGGCGTCGCCCTTCGCCAACGCCCGGGGCGCCCGCACGGTCACCCTGTCCGTCCAGTCCTGGGTCGGCGCCCAGGCCAACGTGGCCGTCGCCCAGTACCTGCTGGAGCACGAACTCGGCTACCGGGTCGACACCGTCCAGGTCGACGAGGTCCCCGCCTGGGACGCGCTCAGCCAGGGCCGCGTCGACGCCATCCTGGAGGACTGGGGCCACCCCGACCAGGAACAGCGCTACGTCCGGGACAAGAAGACGATCGTCAACGGCGGCGACCTCGGCGTCACCGGCCACATCGGCTGGTACGTCCCGACGTACTTCGCCGAACAGCACCCCGACGTCACCGACTGGAAGAACCTCAACAAGTACGCCGGGCAGCTTCGCACCCCCGAGAGCGGCAGCAAGGGCCAACTGCTGGACGGCTCGCCCTCCTACGTCACCAACGACAAGGCGCTGGTGAACAACCTGAACCTCGACTACAAGGTCGTCTTCGCCGGTTCCGAGGCCGCCCAGATCACCCAGATCAAGCAGTTCGCCAAGGAGGAGAAGCCCTTCCTGACCTACTGGTACGCCCCCCAGTGGCTGTTCGAGAAGGTCCCCATGACCGAGGTGAAGCTCCCCGCCTACAAGGAGGGCTGCGACGCGGACCCGGCGAAGGTCGCCTGCGCCTATCCGCGCACCCCGCTGCAGAAGTACCTCAACGCCAGCTTCGCCCAGGACGGCGGCGACGCGTCCGCCTTCCTGAAGAGGTTCCGCTGGACCACCGAGGACCAGAACGAGGTCTCCCTCATGATCGCCGACCAGAAGCTGAGCCCCGAGGAGGCGGCGAAGAAGTGGGTGGACAGCCACGAGTCCACCTGGCGTACGTGGCTGCCCTGACCCAACCTGCTACCCCAGCAGCCCGGCGATCCCCTCCGCCGCCCGCCGCTGAAGGTAGGGCCCGAAGGTGATCCGCGTGGCCCCCCGCTCGCCCAGTTCGGCGGGCGAGGGGCCCTCGCCGATCCGGGCGATCGCGTTGATCGGTCCCTCGATCTCCGCCCGCAGCAGCGGCAGTACATCGACGGGCGCGGCGATCGGATACACGCACTGCGCACCCGCCGCGCTGTACAACACCGCCCGCTCAATGGCCTGTTCGGGATCCGCGACACCCCGGACGAAGGTGTCGACGCGCGCGTTGACGAACAGTTCGTCCCCGGCGGCCGCGCACACCTCGGCGAGCCAGTCGGCGTGCCGCCGCGGGTCCTTGAGCACCCCGTTCTCGGAGTCCTCCAGGTTGCAGCCGACGACCCCGGCCTCCAGCAGCCGCTCCACCAGCTCCCTCGGCGCGAGCCCGTAGCCGCCCTCGACATCCGCCGACACCGGCACGTCCACGGCCCGTGCGATGCGCGCCACGGCCGCGAACATCTCCTTTGCCGGAGTGTGCCCGTCCTCGTACCCCAGCGAGGCCGCCACCCCGGCACTGGGCGTGGCCAGCGCCGGATACCCGGCCGCCTCCAGCGCCCGCGCGCTCGCCGCGTCCCAGGGGCCGGGCAGGATCAGCGGGTCCCCCTCCGGGCGCCGGTGCAGTGCCCGGAACACCTCCACGCGGTCGGTCATCGCCGGCCCGGCACGTAGTGGCCCGGAACCATCCGGCAGCTGACCCCGAAACGGTTCCACGCGTTGATCACCGTGATCGAGGCGAGCAGCTGGGCCAGCTCGGCCTCCTCGAAGTGGGCGGCCGCCCTCGCCCACACCTCGTCCGGCACGAACCCGTCCGTGAGCACGGTGACCGCCTCGGTCAGGGCGAGGGCCGCCAGCTCCTTCTCGGTGTAGAAGTGCGCCGACTCCTCCCAGGCGGAGAGCTGGACGATCCGCTCCACGCTCTCCCCGGCGGCGAGCGCGTCCTTGGTGTGCATGTCCAGGCAGAACGCGCAGTGGTTGATCTGGGAGACGCGGATCTTCACCAGCTCCAGCAGCTTCGGGTCCATACCCCGCCGGGCGGCCGCGTCCAGCCGGACCATGGCCTTGTAGACCTCCGGCACATGCTCGGACCAGTTCATTCGAGGGGCATGCTCGGGCGCGTACTCGACAGGGGCGGTGTGATCGGTGGTCATCGTCATGCCCTCGACCCTACGAACCGAAAAGCCCAGAGGTATGGTCCATTTCCATGGCAGACACATGGGCCACTTCGGGAGCCCTGGGTATCGACCTCCATCTCGAACCGGCCACCGGACCGGGACTGCGCCGGGGCCTCACCGACGCGCTGCGCGAGGCCGTCCGCACCGGCCGGCTCACCCCCGGCACCCGGCTGCCGTCCTCCCGTTCCCTCGCCGCCGACCTCGGCATCGCCCGCAACACCGTCGCCGACGCCTACGCCGACCTCGTCGCCGAGGGCTGGCTCACCGCCCGCCAGGGCTCGGGCACCCGGGTCGCCGAGGACCGCTCCACACCCCCCACCGCCGCCGTCCCCGCCCGCCGCGCGCGCCACCGCCCCGCTCACGACCTGACCGCGGGCACCCCCGACCTCGCAGCCTTCCCCCGCGCCGAATGGCTCAAGGCGGCCCGCCGCGCCCTGACCGCGGCCCCCCACGACGTCCTCGGCTACGGCGACCCACGCGGCCGCATCGAACTGCGCACCGCCCTCGCGGGCTACCTCTCCCGCGCCCGAGGAGTGCTCGCCGACCCCGAACGCATCGTCATCTGCGCCGGCTTCGCCCACGGCCTGCGCCTGCTGGGCACCGTCCTGCAGGCCCGCGGCGCCCGCACGATCGCCGTCGAGTCCTACGGCCTCCCCGAACACCGCAAGGTCCTCACCCGAACCGGCCTGACGACGACCCCGCTGTCCTTCGACGAACTGGGCACCGACCCGTCCGAGTTGCGGGACGCGGCCGCCGTACTGCTCACGCCCGCCCACCAGTTCCCCATGGGCACCGCCCTGCACCGCGCCCGGCGCACAGCCGTCGTGGACTGGGCCCGCCGCACCGGCGGTCTGATCCTGGAGGACGACTACGACGGCGAGTTCCGCTACGACCGCCAGCCCGTCGGCGCCCTCCAGGGCCTGGACCCCGACCATGTCGTCTACCTCGGCACCGCCAGCAAGGCCCTCGCCCCCGGCCTGCGCCTGGCCTGGCTGGTCCTGCCACCCGCCCTGGTGGAGCCGGTGGCGGCGGCCAAGGGCGACGTGGACACCTGCGGGGTGCTCGACCAGCTGACCCTGGCCGAGTTCCTTGACCGCGGCGCCTACGACCGCCACGTCCGCGCCTCCCGGCTGCGCTACCGGCGCCGCCGCGACGCCCTGGTCACCGCCCTCGCCGAACGCGCCCCGGACGTCCGGGTCACCGGCATCGCCGCCGGACTCCACGCCGTCCTGGGCCTGCCGCCCGGCACCGAGGCGACCGTCGTCCAGGCCGCCCACTGGCAGGGCCTGTCCCTGCACGGCTTGGCCCACTTCCGCCACGAACACGCCTGCGCCGAGCCCCTCGACGCCCTGGTCGTCGGCTATGCCACACCCCCGGACCACGCATGGGCGGGGGCCCTGGAGGCCCTGTGCCGGGTGCTGCCGTAAGGTGATCGACCAGCCGACGTACCCGGGGGAGAGACAGGACATGGCTGAGACGAAACGCCGACTGCGGTCCAGCACCGTCGTGCTCGGCGGCATGGGAGTCGTCGCGGCCGCCCTGACCTCCTGCGGCTCCGAGCCCGACCGCCGCTGTGTCGACCGCGACAGCTACACCTGGGACGGCTACAAGGTCATCGCCGACAAGAACTGCAAGTCCGGCTCCTCGGGCTCCTCCTACGGCTCCAGCGGCAAGAAGCGCAACGGCAGGGGCGGCACCGACGCCGCCTGGTACTACGACGCCGAGGTCGACAACGGCTACGCCGAGTACGGCACCTTCAGCCGCACCGAGGCCGTCGACCGCGGCGGCTTCGGCTGCTCCGGCTCCGGCAGCGGCGGCGGCTGAGCCGGACACCCGACGGACCCCGGACGCCCGACATGGAACGCCGTACCATCACCCCCCGCCCCGACTGGCAGCGCACTGTCGAGGAACAGGGGCTGATCTACCCGCTCACCCGCTACCCCGACAACTCCCTGCGCCCGTACTGGGACGAGAGCGCCTACTACGTCTTCTCCCTGGAGGAGGTCGAGGCGCTGGAGGAGGTCGTCGAGGAACTGCACCGCATGTGCCTGCGGGCCGCGGACCACATCGTCGGCGCCAACCGCTTCGCCGACCTCGGCATCACCGACCCGCGTCTGGTCGCCGCGATCACCGAGGCCTGGCAGCGCCGCGCCGAACTCCCCTCCGTCTACGGCCGTTTCGACCTGCGCTACGACGGACGCGGCCCCGCGAAGCTGCTGGAGTACAACGCCGACACCCCCACCTCCCTGGTCGAGGCCGCCTCTCCGCAGTGGTTCTGGATGGAGGAGCGCTTCCCGGGCGCCGACCAGTGGAACTCCCTCCACGAACGCCTCGTCGACGCCTGGAAGAAGCAGTCAGCCCTGCTCCCGCCCGGCAGTCCCCTGTACTTCGCGCACTCCTCCGCCGACGAACTCGGTGAGGACCTGATGACGGTCGCCTACCTCAAGGAGACCGCCGACCAGGCCGGCCTGGACACCGACTGGATCTCCATGGAGGAGATCGGCTGGGACCGCCTCTCGGGCCGCTTCGTCGACAACCGGCTGCGCTTCATCCGTAGTTGCTTCAAGCTCTACCCCTGGGAGTGGCTCACCACCGACCGCTTCGCCGACCACGTCCTGGACACCCTCGACAACGGCGGCGGCACCGGATCCACCCTCTGGATCGAACCGGCCTGGAAGATGCTCCTGTCCAACAAGGCCCTCCTGGCCGTCCTCTGGGAGCTGTACCCCGGCCACCCGAACCTGCTCCCCGCCCACCTCGACGGCCCCCGCGCCCTGGCCCGTACCACCGGCTACGTCGCCAAGCCGCTCCTCGGCCGCGAGGGCGCGGGCATCACCGTCCACGAACCCGGCGCCGACCCGGTCGTCCGCGACGAGCCCTGCTGCTACCAGGAGCTGGCGCCGCTGCCCGAGTTCGACGGCAACCGCGTCGTCCTCGGCGCCTGGGTCGTCGAGGACGAGTCGGCGGGCCTCGGCATCCGCGAGTCGGCGGGTCTGGTCACCGACGAGTACGCCCGCTTCCTCCCGCACGTGATCCTTTGAGCCGTGGGGGCCTCAGCCCTCCAGCACGGACGCGAGCTGCGCCAGCCCCCAGTCGAGGTCCTCCTCGGAGATCACCAGCGGCGGCGCGATCCGGATCGTCGCCCCGTGCGTGTCCTTCACCAGCACACCCCGGTCCATCAGCCGCTCCGACACCTCACGCCCGGTGCCGTGCTTCGGGGCGATGTCCACGCCCGCCCACAGCCCGCGCCCGCGCACCGCGGTGACCCGCTCGCCGTCCGCCAGCGCCGCCAGCTCACGGTGCAGACGCTCACCCAGCCGCGCGGACCGCTCCTGGAACTCGCCTGTGCGCAGCATCGCGATCACCTCCAGCGCCACCGCGCAGGCCAGCGGATTCCCGCCGAACGTCGAGCCGTGCTCCCCGGGCCGGAACACCCCCAGCACCTCCGCCGACGACACCACCGCCGACACGGGCACCACCCCGCCCCCGAGTGCCTTGCCCAGCACATACATGTCCGGCACGACACCCTCGTGCTCACAGGCGAACGTCCGCCCTGTCCGCCCGAGCCCGGACTGGACCTCGTCGGCCACGAACAGCACGTTCCGCTCCCGCGCCAGCTCCCGCACCGCCGACAGATACCCCTGAGGCGGCACCAGCACCCCCGCCTCGCCCTGGATCGGCTCCAGCAGCACCGCCACCGTGTTCTCGCTCAGCGCCGACCGCATCGCCGTCAGATCCCCGTACGGCACGATCTCGAACCCCGGCGTGTAGGGCCCGAAGTCCGCCCGGGCCTCCGGGTCCGTGGAGAAACTGATCAGGGTCGTCGTCCGGCCGTGGAAGTTGTTGCCCGCCACCACGATCTTCGCCATCTCCGCGGGCACGCCCTTGACCCGGTACCCCCACTTCCGGGCCGTCTTCACCGCGGTCTCCACCGCCTCCGCGCCGGTGTTCATCGGCAGCACCATCTCCATGCCGCACAACTGCGCGAGCTGCTCGCAGAACGCGGCGTACCGGTCGTGGTGGAACGCCCGCGAGGTCAGCGTCACCCGCTCCAGCTGCGCCTTCGCCGCCTCGATGATCCGCCGGTTGCGGTGCCCGAAGTTCAGCGCCGAGTAGCCGGCCAGCAGATCCAGATAGCGCCGGCCCTCCACATCCGTCATCCACGCCCCGTCGGCCGAGGCGACGACGACCGGCAGCGGCGCGTAATTGCGCGCGCCGTGCGCCTCGGCGGCGGCGATGAGGGTTTCCGTAGTGCTCACGGGACCTCCAGAAGACACCGGAAGACAAGCGGGACCCCCTTCCTATCCTTGCTCGGATGGTGGACGCGGGACCTTCACCCGACGGCGCGCCCGGTAGGCTGATCAGCGGGCCGTGACTGGCGCGCTGGGATGGGACCGACCATCGGGGAGCGGCCCGGTCGTGACTGTGTGCCGTGCGCCTGGGCCGAACCGTGAACGCTGAACGCCACGCCGTCCGGAGGCCGACATGCCCGAGCAGCCCCTTTCCCCCGAATCCACCGCCGTCCGCGCCGCGCTCGATGTGATCCGCGCCGTGGAGCCCCGCGTCGCCGACGCCATCGGGCAGGAGGTCCAGGACCAGCGCGAGATGCTCAAGCTGATCGCCTCCGAGAACTACGCCTCCCCGGCGACCCTGCTGGCGATGGGCAACTGGTTCAGCGACAAGTACGCCGAGGGCACCATCGGCCGCCGCTTCTACGCCGGTTGCCGCAATGTCGACACCGTCGAGTCGCTCGCCGCCGAGCACGCCAAGGAGCTCTTCGGCGCCCGCCACGCCTACGTCCAGCCGCACTCCGGCATCGACGCCAACCTCGTCGCCTTCTGGTCGGTGCTCGCCGCCCGTGTCGAGGCCCCCGCCCTGGAGAAGGCCGGTGTCCGCCAGGTCAACGACCTCTCCGACGCCGACTGGGCCGAACTGCGCCAGGCCTTCGGCAACCAGCGCATGCTCGGTATGTCCCTGGACGCCGGCGGCCACCTCACCCACGGCTTCCGCCCGAACATCTCCGGCAAGATGTTCGACCAGCGCTCCTACGGCACCGACTCCGCCACCGGCCTGCTGGACTACGACGCCCTGCGCGCCTCCGCCCGTGAGTTCAAGCCGCTGATCATCGTCGCGGGCTACTCCGCCTACCCCCGTCTGGTGAACTTCCGGATCATGCGGGAGATCGCCGACGAGGTCGGCGCGACCCTCATGGTCGACATGGCCCACTTCGCCGGCCTCGTCGCGGGCAAGGTCCTCACCGGCGACTTCGACCCGGTCCCGCACGCCCAGATCGTCACCACCACCACCCACAAGTCGCTGCGTGGCCCGCGCGGCGGCATGGTCCTGTGCGACGACTCCCTCAAGGACCAGGTCGACCGCGGCTGCCCCATGGTCCTCGGCGGCCCCCTCCCGCACGTCATGGCCGCCAAGGCCGTCGCCCTGGCCGAGGCCCGCCGGCCCTCCTTCCAGGACTACGCCCAGCGCATCGTCGACAACTCCCGCGCGCTCGCCGAGGGCCTGATGCGCCGCGGCGCCACCCTGGTGACGGGCGGCACCGACAACCACCTGAACCTGATCGACGTGGCCACCTCCTACGGACTGACCGGCCGCCAGGCCGAGGCGGCGCTGCTGGAGTCCGGCATCGTCACCAACCGCAACGCCATCCCCGCCGACCCCAACGGCGCCTGGTACACCTCCGGCATCCGCATCGGCACCCCCGCCCTGACCACCCGCGGTCTGGGCACCGCCGAGATGGACGAGGTCGCCGGTCTCATCGACCGGGTCCTGACCACCGCGCAGCCCGGCACCACCAAGTCCGGCGCCCCCTCCAAGGCCGCCCATGTCCTCGACGCGAAGATCGCGGACGAGATCTCCCGCCGGGCGACCGACCTGGTGGCCGGGTTCCCGCTCTACCCCGAGATCGACCTCGGCTGAAAACGCCCTGTTGAGTTGTCAAGGAACGATGACTCTCACAGATCGATGAGCTGCTGACGCGGTCCCTCACGCGGCGGTCCGGCCTCCCGCCGGGCCGCCGCGCGGCGTATCGCCAGCGTGCCCCCGGCACCGGACGCGAGGCCCACGGCCAGGCCCCCGGCCGCCCACCATCGGGTATCCGGCGCCGGTCCCGGGTCGTCGGCCTCGGGTGCCATGCCGCGGACCGGTTCGCCCAGCAGCCCGGCCCGGTCCATGCGCTCGTAGAGCGAGCGCGATGCCCGGTGCCAGCGGATGTCGTCGTCCTCGACCTCCGGTGCCGGGTCCGAGCGCACCCAGGGCGTGCCGTCCTCGGCGACGACCAGCTCGTCCTGCCGCTCGATCGCCACGTCCCCGCCCGGGATGCTGCCGGTCATGGGCCAGCCGCCCACGCCCGTCAGCCCCCACACCACACTGATCCGCACCGGGGGGTGCTTGCCCTCGCGCCAGGCGTCGGGCACCGGCTCCGTCCCGTTGAACGAGGGCTTCATCAGCTCCCACAGCTGGGCGAACCGCTCCTCGCCGGACGGCACCGCCGTCGGCTGCCCCGCCCCGCCAGCTACCACGATCGCGATGTCCGGCGGCCGGGTCGCGCCGTCGTCCGCCACGGCCGCCCGCACCCCGCCGCACAGCGCCAGCGCCGCCGCCACCGGCCCCAGCAGCGCGAGCCGCGCCACCGTCAGCCTCCCCGAGCCGCTCATCCGTCCTGGTCCTCTTCCCTGTTCCCGTCGATCCCGTTGATCCCGTCGCTCCGGCCGATCCGGTCCGCCCGCGGCGCTCACGCGTCCAGCAGCTCCTGCCGCGGTCCCTGTTCACCCGGCCCGCCCTTCCGGCCGCCCAGCCCCAGCCGACCCGCCAGGGGCCGTGCCGTCAGCGCCAGTGCCGCCCCGGCCGCGCCGCCGGGCAGGGCCCACCACCAGTCGGTGTCCTCGCCCGCCCGCGCGGACTCCAGGGGCCGGGGTGACGGCGTGGTCGGCGCCGAGGGCTCGGCCACGGGGCCGTCCTCCTGGGTCGACCGGTACATCTCCCGGAGCGAGAAGGCCGACAGATCCTCGCCGCCCGCGGGCTCGCCCATCACACCCACGTCGACGAGCAGCTCCCGGAGCCGCTCGGGCTCGGAGGCGCGGTGCCAGCTGCCCTTCGTCTGATCGGTGAGCTCCATCGACCGGTACACCCAGACGTCCTCGCCCCGGGTCACCGGGTAGATCCGGTCGATCCGCCAGGGCTCGGTGTCGTGTATGAGCCAGGTGACGGTGATGCCCCGGTCCGCCACCGCCCCGTCGGGCGGGGCGCCGAGCGCGCCCGCCTCCAGCAGGGAGTCCAGCTCGGTGTACTCCCGGTCCGAGTAGTACAGCCCCGCCGTCTCCCCGGTCGCCGGAGAGGAGAGGAACGCACTCGTCGGCCCTCCGGCCGACGCGGGTGCCGCGCCCCACACCCACATCCCCAGCGTCACCGTCAACGCCCCGGTCAGCGCCGCCAGTCGACGCCCAACGCCCGTCCCACCGCGTACTCGCCCGCGCATCCGAACCCCCGAACAGTCGATCGCCGAGCGGCCCGTCCGCGGGCCGCGTGTCACTTCTGGTACACCGCTCGACCCGCCGGGGTTCCCACCCGCGACCGACTATTCGGAGGACTTCTTCAGCGACTTCGCGATCTCCACCGCCCGCTCCTTCGACGGCACGCCCTCCAGGCGCAGCGTGAGCGTCTCGCCGTCCGGTGTGCCCGCCCCGTGCGTCCACAGCAGCGTCGGTCCGGCCGTGCGCTCCTTCCGGGTGTGCGGGGAGCCGTCCTCGCCCACCAGCCAGAAACTCAGCAGATGGGGCCGCGCGAACCACAGCGCGGGGTCCGGCGCCGAGGTGTCGCCCAGGGCGATGAACTCCGGCTGCTCCCGCACGGTCTTGACGAAGCCGATGTCCAGACGCTCCGGGAACTCGTCCAACCGGACCGTCCCGCCGCCCTCCTGCCAGCACAGGCTCACCAGGAACCGCCCGTCCGGCTCCTCGGTCACCGTCACCGCGTCCGGCCTGCCCAGCGCCGGCGGCACGGCGGGCGCGAACCCGGCCTGCCGCTCGGCCCGCGCCAACGACACCGACTCCGAGCGCTCGCAACGGATCACCTCGGCGCTCGCCGTCGGACGCGCCGAAGGGTCGTAGCGGACCCCGACGCCGCCGAAGTCGAACCAGTCCAGGACCGTCGCCCGCACCGGGGGAGTGAGCACGAGCACGGCGAGCAGGCCGCAGAACGTCACCGTCAGCGAACGCCACCGCACCCGGGTCCACCGGCGCGCCGACCGCAGCCGTTCCCCGGGCCGGGCGGGCTCGGCCACCGGCACCGGCAGACTCTCGGCGAGTATCTGCCCCAGCACCCGCTCGACCATCGTCTCGGGACCGTCCGCCCCGGGCCGGTCCAGGGACCTGCCGAGCGAACGCAGCTCCTCGGGCAGCCCCGGGCCGCCGTCACCGTCGTACGGCTCGCGCCTGTCGCTCATGCTCCTTCACCCCCTTCCCCGGGCTCGAAGTCCGGCAGCAGTCTGCCCAGCTTGCGCAGTGCGCGATTGAGACGGGACTTCACCGTCCCGCGGGGCCAGCCCAGGGCCTGGGCCGTCTCCGGCTCGTCCATCTCCAGCAGATAGCGGTAGGTGACGACCAGGCGGTGCTCCTCGCTCAGCTGCTCCAGCGCCGCCAGCAGGGCCGCGCGGCGCTCCGTCCGCAGCGTCGCCACCGCCGGGTCCGCCGACTCCGGTATCAGCGGCTCGGCCTCCGCCAGGGCCGCCTCACGGCCGGCGAGCGTGCGCTGCCGGGCCGCCGTACGCACTGTGTTCCTCGTCTCATTGGCGACGATCGACAGCAGCCACGGCCGGAACGCCGAGCCGTCCTTGAACCGGCCCAGCGCGCAGTACGCCTTGACGAATGCCTGCTGCACCACGTCCTCCGCGTCCGCACCGGCGCCGAGTGCGGCTGCCGCCCGCAGCGCGATGCCCGTGTGGGCACGCACCAGCTCCGCGTACGCCTCCGGCTCTCCGGCGCGTACCCGGGCGATCACCGCGGCCTCATCGACGATGCGGCCCCCCTCCCGCGTTCTCACACCCTTGTTACACCGCAGGAGACGGATCGGTTCCCACCTGTGTCAGATCAGATTTCGACAGGTTCCGGATCGGGTCCTGGAACCTGAGAGAATGGTCCGCATGGCCTCTGATCGACCCCGCGTGCTCTCCGGAATCCAGCCCACCGCAGGCTCGTTCCACCTCGGCAACTACCTCGGCGCCGTCCGCCAGTGGGTGGCCCTGCAGGAGACCCACGACGCGTTCTACATGGTCGTCGACCTGCACGCGATCACCGTCCCGCAGGACCCCGCGGACCTGCGCGCCAACACCCGGCTCGCCGCCGCCCAGCTCCTCGCGGCCGGACTCGACCCGGACCGCTGCACGCTCTTCGTCCAGAGCCATGTCCCCGAGCACGCCCAGCTCGCCTGGGTCATGAACTGCCTCACCGGGTTCGGCGAGGCCAGCCGCATGACCCAGTTCAAGGACAAGTCCGCCAAGCAGGGCGCGGACCGGGCCTCCGTCGGCCTGTTCACGTACCCGATCCTGCAGGTCGCCGACATCCTGCTCTACCAGGCCAACGAGGTCCCCGTCGGCGAGGACCAGCGCCAGCACATCGAGCTGACCCGCGACCTCGCCACGCGCTTCAACGGCCGCTTCGGGGAGACCTTCACCCTGCCCAAGCCGTACATCCTGAAGGAGACGGCGAAGATCTACGACCTTCAGGACCCGTCGATCAAGATGAGCAAGTCGGCGTCCACGCCGAAGGGCCTGATCAACCTCCTCGACGAGCCGAAGACCACCGGCAAGAAGGTCAAGAGCGCGGTCACCGACACCGACACCGTCATCCGCTACGACGCCGAGAACAAGCCCGGCATCAGCAACCTGCTCACGATCTACTCGACCCTCACGGGCACAGGAATCGCGGAACTGGAGCAGAAGTACGACGGCAAGGGCTACGGTGCGCTGAAGACCGACCTCGCCGAGGTCATGGTCGAGTTCGTGACGCCCTTCCGGGAGCGGACCCAGCAGTACCTGGACGACCCGGAGACGCTCGACTCGATCCTGGCCAAGGGTGCGGAGAAGGCGCGGGCCGTCGCCGCGGAGACGCTGGCGCTGGCCTACGACAAGGTCGGCTTCCTGCCCGCCAAACACTGAGGCAGTCCACACCGCACATACGTACTACTGGGCAGAGCGCTGCACATCACACGGCCGCGCCTGCCCACGGCACAGCCGTGGCCGTACAGTCGATAGCCGACGGCTGACAGAACCGACCGTCACGACGACAGGAGACGACGTGGGGACCGTAACGATCGGCGTGTCGATCGCGGTCCCGGAGCCTCACGGCAGCCTGCTCCAGGAGCGGCGCGCGGGCTTCGGCGACGCCGCGGCTCACGGTATCCCCACGCATGTCACGCTGCTGCCGCCGACCGAGATCGACGGCGCGCTGCTGCCGGCGGTCGAGGCGCACCTCATGGACGTCGCGGCGTCGGGGCGGCCGTTCCCGATGCGGCTGTCCGGCACAGGGACCTTCCGGCCCCTGTCGCCCGTCGTGTTCGTCCAGGTCGTCGAGGGTGCCGCGGCCTGCTCCTGGCTGCAGAAGCGGGTCCGGGACGCGTCCGGGCCCGTGGCGCGCGAGCTCCAGTTCCCGTACCACCCGCACGTCACCGTCGCGCACGGCATCGACGAGGCGGCCATGGACCGCGCCTACGAGGAACTCGCCGACTACGAGGCCGAGTGGTCCTGCACCGGGTTCGCGCTCTACGAGCAGGGCGCGGACGGCGTGTGGCGCAAGCTGCGGGAGTTCGCCTTCGGCGGTGCCGTGGTGCCGCCGCAGGCCTCGCCGGTGGAGCGCGGGTCCATTCCCGCGAGTTAGCTCCGTCGGCTGACCGGATTCACGTCGGCCTTTGTCCGTGGCTGCGTGGGGGCCGGTCGCGGCCCTTGAGGACGTGCCACCGCGCCCCTACATCGGCAGGCGTCGGAACAGCGGCCTCGGCATGTGGCGGAGGGCCGACATCACCACGCGCAGGGTGCCGGGGACCCACACCGTTTCCGAGCGGCGGCGCAGGCCCAGTTCGATGGCCGTGGCCACCGCTTCCGGAGTGGTGGCCAGGGGCGCCTCCGCCATTCCGGCCGTCATGCGGGAACGGACGAAGCCGGGGCGTACGACCATGACGTGCGCGCCGGTGCCGTGGAGGGCGTCGCCCAGGCCCTGCGCGAAGGTGTCGAGGCCCGCCTTGCTGGAGCCGTAGATGAAGTTGGCGCGGCGGGCCCGCTCCCCGGCCACGGACGACAGCACGACCAGGGAGCCGTGGCCCTGTGCCTGGAGGGCCCGGGCGCAGATCAGGCCCGCCGAGACCGCGCCGGTGTAGTTGGTCTGCGCGACGCGCACGGCGGCCAGCGGCTCGCGCTCGTCCTGGGCCTGGTCGCCGAGGATGCCGAAGGCCATCAGCACGAGGTCGATGTCGCCCTCGGCGAAGACCTTGCCGAGCACCCACTCGTGGGACTCGGTGTCCAGCGCGTCGAAGGCGACGGTGTGCACCTGGGCGCCCAGGGCGCGCAACTGCTCGGCCGCGTCCTCCAGGGCGGGCGTCGGGCGGCCCGCGAGCCACACGGTACGGGTGCGGCGGGCGATCATGCGGCGGGCGGTGGCGAGCGCGATCTCGGACGTTCCACCGAGGACGAGCAGGGACTGGGGGAGGCCGAAGGCGTCCTTCATTGCGGCTCCTTGCGGGGACGGCGGCCCTAGAGGCCGAGACGGCGTGACAGGTCCGAGGTGAACACCCCGCGCGGGTCGGCCTCGGCGCGCAGCGCCCGGAAGTCGGCCACGCGCGGGTACATCGCGGCGAGCAGTTCGGGCCGCAGACGGGAGTCCTTGGCGAGATAGACCCGCCCGCCGGCCGCGGCCACCTCCTCGTCCAGTTCGTCGAGGAAGGCGCCGAGGCCGGGGAGGCGCGCGGGGATGTCCAGCGCCAGCGTCCAGCCCGGTACGGGGAAGGACAGCCAGCCGGGGTCGGCGTCCCCGAAGCGCTTGAGGACGGCCAGGAAGGACGGGCAGCGGCGCTCCGAGATGCGCCGCACGATCCGGCGCAGGGCCTCCTCCTGGCCGTGTCCGACGACGAACTGGTACTGCACGAAGCCGCCGCGGCCGTAGACGCGGTTCCAGTGCGGGACGCCGTCGAGGGGGTGGAAGAAGGCGGAGATCGGCTGGAGCTCGCCGGCACGAGCGTGTGGGGCCTTGCGGTACCAGAACTCGTTGAACAGGCCGACCGTGCGGCGGGTGAGCAGGCCCTCGGGGAACAGGGCGGGCGGGGAGGGCAGCCGGGCGGGGCGGAAGGCGAGCGGGTCCCGGTACGCGCGCGTGCCCGTCGGCAGGGCGTCCAGGGGGGCGTGGTCGCCACGGGTGAGGACGGCGCGGCCGGTGGCGGCGCCGCGGGCCAGCAGGTCGATCCAGGCGACCGAGTAGCGGTAGTGGTGGTCGGTGGCGGTGAGCCGGTCCATGAGGTCGTCGAGGTCGGCGGCGCGCTCGGTGTCCACCGACATCAGGGCGGTCTCGACCGGCAGGAGCTGGAGCGTGGCGGTGAGGATCAGTCCCGTCAGGCCCATGCCGCCCGCGGTCGCGTCGAACAGCGGCGTGCCGCGGCTGACCGTGCGGATCTCGCCGTCGGCGGTGAGCAGTTCGAAGGACAGGACGTGCCGCGAGAACGAGCCGGAGACATGGTGGTTCTTGCCGTGGATGTCCGCGCCGATCGCCCCGCCCACGGTGACCTGGCGGGTGCCCGGGGTCACCGGCACGAACCAGCCGAGAGGCAGTAGGACCTGCATCAGGCGGTGCAGGGAGACGCCCGCGTCGCACAGGACGGTGCCGCCGTCGGCGTCGATGGCGTGCACGCGGTCCAGGGCCGTCATGTCGATCACGGCGCCGCCCGCGTTCTGCGCGGCGTCCCCGTACGCCCGCCCCAGGCCGCGCGGGATGCCGCCCCGGGTCCCGCAGCCACGGACGGCCGCCGCGGCCTCCTCGAACGTCCGGGGGCGGATCACACGGGCGTTGGTGGGGGCGGTACGGCCCCATCCTGTGACGGGAACGGTGTCGGCAGACATGTCGGCGACCGTATCGCCGTACTGTTGATGAGTTGTCGTGAAACATCCCTTTCCTCCCCGAAATGGGTGATTAATGGGATGTCGCTCAATATTGCCGGTGTTCCGGCCGGGTGGGCGTGAACAGTGAGTCCACATGGACCACCTGGACGACCGAATCCTCTCGGCGCTGCGCGCGTACGGCGGCGACCCGCGCGTGGCCGGTGCCGCCCGTGCCCTGTCCTGGGCCGGCGAGCACGGCGCCCTGTGGCTCGCGGCGGGCTTCGCGGGAGCCGCCGTGGACGGCGCCCGGCGCGGCGCCTGGTTGCGCGGAACGGCGCTCACCGCGGGCGCGCACCTCGTCAGCATGGGTGTGAAGAGGGTGGTGCGCCGCCCGCGCCCCGCGCACGTCGTACCCCTGGTGCGCACCGCGGGCCGCCACTCCTTCCCCAGCTCCCACGCGACCTCCGCGACCGCCGCCGCGGTCGCCTTCGGCATGCTGGGGGCGCGCGCCGGAGGCCGTGCGCCAGGCGCAGCAGCCGTGCCCCGCCTCGCCCTCCCTCCCCTCGCCGCCGCCATGTGCCTCTCCCGGCTGGTGGTCGGCGTGCACTACCCCTCCGACGTGGCGGCGGGCGCCGTGCTGGGGGCGCTCACGGCGCGGGTCGGGGCGCGTTGGATGCGAGGGGGCGTGCATGACTGAGGCCGCGCCTCTCGCGGGCACGACCGCCCTTACCACCGGAGAACCCGCGCTCCACGGACAGCGCACGCCCCCGCGCGCCGACGGCACCCCGCCCCCCTCCCGCGGTCTCCTGCGCGGCCTGCTGCGCACCGCACGCCCCAAGCAGTGGGTCAAGAACGTCCTGGTCGTCGCCGCCCCGGCCGCCGCCGGAGAGCTGTTCACCACCCGCGCGCTCACCCAACTCGCGCTGGTGTTCGTCCTCTTCACCGCGTGCGCCGCCGCCGTCTATCTGATCAACGACGCCCGTGACGCCGAGGCCGACCGCGCGCACCCCACCAAACGGCACCGCCCGGTCGCCGCCGGACAGGTGCCCGTACCGGTCGCCTACGCCGTCGGCGGCGCCCTCGCCGTGCTCGCCCCGGCCGCCGCGGCATGGCTGAGCACCCCCCTCGTCGCCGCCCTGCTCGCGGCCTACCTGGGCATGCAACTGGCGTACTGCGTCAGCCTCAAGCACGTCCTCGTCGTCGACCTGGTGGTCGTCACGACCGGGTTCCTGATGCGGGCCATGGTCGGCGGGCTCGCCCTCGGCATCCCGCTCTCGCGCTGGTTCCTGATCACGACCGGCTTCGGGGCGCTGTTCATGGTGGCGGCCAAGCGCTACTCGGAGGCCGTGCAGATGGCCGGGAAAGCGGGCGCCACGCGCGCGTTGCTCACCGAGTACACCACCGGCTACCTGCGTTTCGTCTGGCAGCTCGCGGCCGGGGTCGCCGTCCTCGGGTACTGCCTGTGGGCCCTGGAGGAGGGCGGCGTGCCACACACCAGCGTGCTGCCCTGGCGGCAGCTGTCGGTCGTCGCCTTCATCCTCGCCGTCCTGCGCTACGCCGTCTTCGCCGACCGCGGCACCGCGGGCGAGCCCGAGGAGGTCGTCCTGCGCGACCGCGCCCTCGCGCTGATCGCGCTGGTCTGGATGGCCATGTACGCGCTGGCGGTGGCGAATTGGTGAGCACGCCCCCGGCGCCCAGCCCGACCCGCGCGCCCCCCGCCGTTCCCCACCGCCGTGAACTCCTCGGCTTCGCCGCCGCCGGACTGCTCGCCTACGCCGTCGACACCGCCCTGTTCGTCGCCCTGCGCGGACCCGGCGGCCTGAACCCGCTCACCGCCAAGGCGATCGCCTTCGTCGCGGGCTGCTCGGTCGCCTACGCGGGCAACGCGCTCGGCACCTACCGGCACACCCGCCCCCGGGGCCTGCGCCCCTACGCCGTCTTCTTCGCGGTCAACATCGCCGGAGCCGCCGTGCAACTGCTCTGTCTCGCCGTCAGCCACTACGGCCTCGGCCTCACCTCCCGGCGCGCCGACATCGTCTCGGGCGCCGGAGTGGGGATGGCCCTGGCGACTGTTCTGCGGTTCTGGGGAACCCGGACATGGGTCTTCCGCCACGAGGGGAGAGTCGGATCATGGACTGGCTGAAAAAGCTCCCCGTCGTGGGACCGCTCGCCGCCCGATTGATGACCACGCACGCGTGGCGGTCGTACGAGCGCATGGACCGCGTGAAGTGGACGATGCTGGCCGCCGCGATGACCTTCACCAGCTTCGTGGCGCTGTTCCCGATGCTGGCCGTGGCCGCCGCCGTCGCCGCCGCGACCCTCAGCCGGGACCAGCAGGACAAGCTGGAGGACAAGATCGCCGACCAGGTGCCCGGGATCGCCGACAAGCTCAACATCGACGGACTGGTGGCCAACGCCGGCACCATCGGCCTGATCGCGGGCGTCCTGCTGCTGTTCACCGGCATCGGCTGGGTCGGCTCCATGCGCGACAGCCTGCGCGCGGTGTGGGAACTGGAGGACCCGGAGGAGAACCCCCTCCTGCGCAAGGTCAAGGACGCGGGCGTCCTCGTCGGCCTGGGCGGCGCCGTGCTGCTCACTCTCGGCGTGTCCACCGTGGCCTCCGCGCTGGTCGGCTGGATCACCCGCGAACTCGGCCTCGACGAAGGCGGCTGGGGCGGCGTCCTGCTCAGGGTCGCCGCCTTCTCGGTCGCCGTCTTCGCCGACTTCCTGCTGCTGCTCTACGTCCTCACCCTGCTGCCCCGCGTGGAGCCGCCGCGCCGCCGCCTGCTGGTCGCCGCGCTGATCGGCGCGATCGGCTTCGAACTGCTGAAACTGCTGCTCAGCGGCTATATGCAGGGCGTGGCCACGAAGAGCATGTACGGCGCCTTCGGGGTGCCGGTCGCCCTGCTGCTGTGGATCAACTTCACCGCGAAACTCGTGGTGTTCTGCGCCGCCTGGACGGCCACGCCCGGCAAGGGGGACGAGCAGGACGCGGACGTCAGCGCCGACGGCGTACCAGATCCGGCAGCGGCCAGCGGCGGTTGACCAGGTAGGCGCCCGCCGCGAGCAGCACCAGCAGCCCGCCCGTCACCGCGAACGCGATCCCGATGCCGCTGGAGCCGCTCTCGGACGCGGCGCCCACGCCCGGCTTGTCGGAGGCCTCGGAGCCACCGGCCTCGCCCGAGCCCTTGCCCGACCCCGAAGCGGCACCGGAGGGGTTGGCACCCGGCTGCGCGCTCGCCTGCGACACGCTCTTCGGCGGCACCAGCTCACCCACCGGCTCGACCTTGCCGGACGCCTTGAAGCCCCAGTCGAGGAGCTTGGCGGTCTCCTTGTAGACCTCGTTGCTGACCTTCTTCTGCGGGTTCATGACCGTCACCAGAAGCACCCGGCCGTCCCGCTCGGCGACGCCGGTGAAGGTGGTACCGGCCTTGCTGGTGAAGCCGTTCTTCACGCCCGCGATGCCCTCGTAGACCGGAACGTCGACGTCACCGCGCAGCAGCCGGTTGGTGTTCTGGATCTCGTAGGACTTACGGACCTTCTTGCCCTTCTTGTTCTTCTTCGTCTCGCCCGGGAACTTCGCGCTGACCGTCGAGCAGTACTCGCGGAAGTCCTTCTTCTGCAGGCCGGAGCGGGCGAACAGGGTGAGGTCGTAGGCGGAGGAGACCTGCTTGGGGGCGTCGAAGCCGTCGGGGGAGACCACGTTGGTGTCGAGCGCCTGCAGCTCCTCGGCGTGCTCGTTCATCTCCGCCACGGTCTTGTCGAGGCCGCCGTTCATCTTCGACAGCACGTGCACGGCGTCGTTGCCGGAGGCCAGGAAGACACCGAGCCACAGGTCGTGGACGGTGTAGGTCTCGCCCTCCTTCACCCCGACCATGCTGGAGCCGGCACCCACGTCGGCCAGGTCGGAGGGGACCACCTTGTGCTCGGTGGAGGAGGGGAACTTCGGCAGCAGGGTGTCGGCGAACAGCATCTTCAGCGTGCTCGCGGGGGCCAGCCGCCAGTGCGCGTTGTGCGCCGCGAGTACGTCGCCGGACTCGGCGTCGGCGACGATCCAGGACCGCGCGGACAGGTCCTTGGGCAGGACCGGCACCCCGCTCGCCAGATTGACCTGGGTGCCCGGCTGCCCGAGCCGCTCGCCGCCCACCGTCGACATGTTCGCCGGGGGAGTGGCGGACGGCGACGGGCTGGGGGCCGCGTAGGAGACGGGCGCGGTCAGCGCGAGGGACGACAGAACGGCGGAAGTGACCAGCAGCGAGCGCCTGGTGGTCTTCTGGGGTGCGGACACGGACGAGAACGTACAGGGCACGGCAGGGGACGTCGTGCCCCGGCCCCCACCCCGGCCGCGGAACCGGACACGCGCCGGTGATACTGAACGTATGAAGCTCAGCCGCCCCGTCTCCTGGTTCCTGCTCGCCTTCGGGGTGTGGAGCTGGGTCATCTGGATCACTTTCGTCAAGAACCTCGTCAAGGACGGCAGCGGGCTCGCGTTCGACGACGCGGGCGACCCGACGGGCTACTTCTGGGTGCACCTGCTGCTCGCGGTGGTCTCCTTCGTATTGGGGACGGTCGTCGGGGGCATCGGGTTGCGTGGACTGCGCGCATTGCGCCAGACCTCATAGGCGCGCTCGTAAACAGCACTCATAGGCAGCGCCCGTAAGCAGCCCTCATAGGCAGCCGGACCCCAAGGACCCCGAGAACAGAGGGAAACGACTCACGTGGTCATCGTCTTCGCAGTGCTCGCGCTGGCGGTCCTGGTGACCGGCAACTGGTACGTGTGGCGCCGTCTGTTCCGCGACACCACCAGGGGGCCGGGCTGGGGGCGCCGCGCGGGCGCCGCGCTGGTGGCCGGCGGCTGGCTGATGGCGTTCGGCGCGCTGGTGGCCGAGCGCACCGGCGCGCCCTTCTGGCTCCAGCGGACGCTGGCCTGGCCCGGGTTCCTGTGGCTGGCGCTGTCGATCTACCTGCTGCTGGGGCTGCTGGTGGGCGAGGCGGTACGGCCCTTGCTGCGCCGCTGGCCGGCACGGCGGCGGCCCGCCGAGGTGGCGGTGCGGCAGGCGGAGCCGGTGCAGGTGGGCGCGGCCGGGACGAGCGAACCCGAGTCCGAGGCCGCCGCTCCGGAGCCCGCG
Source organism: Streptomyces sp. NPDC110618 (assembly GCF_055657065.1). Taxonomy (NCBI): domain Bacteria; kingdom Bacillati; phylum Actinomycetota; class Actinomycetes; order Kitasatosporales; family Streptomycetaceae; genus Streptomyces; species Streptomyces sp. NPDC110618. The sequence goes on from NZ_JBVKBN010000004.1 coordinate 298,589, forward strand.
GCTCCCGCTCCCTCCCGCCGCCTCTTCGTCTCCCGGGTGGTCGGCGGCGCCGCGGCGGCGGCGGCCGTGGCGACCGTCGGCGTGGGCACGTACGGGGTGCTGAACGGGCCGAGTGTGAAGCGGGTCACCGTGCCGCTGGCCAAGCTGCCGCGCCGGGCGCACGGTTACCGGATCGCCGTGGTCAGCGACATCCACCTCGGCCCGGTCCTCGGCCGGGGCTTCGCGCAGAAGGTCGTCGACACGGTCAACTCCACCCAGCCCGACCTCGTCGCGATCGTCGGCGACCTGGTCGACGGCAGCGTGAAGGACCTCGGCCCGGCGGCGGCGCCGCTGACCGGGCTGAACGCGCCCGCGTACTTCGTCACCGGCAACCACGAGTACTTCTCCGGCGCCGAGCAGTGGGTCGAGGAGGTGCGCAGGCTCGGGCTGCTGCCGCTGGAGAACGCCCGCGTCGAGCTGCCCTGGTTCGACCTCGCCGGGGTCAACGACATCGCGGGCGAGGACGAGGGGCAGGGCCCCGACTTCGCCAGGGCGCTCGGCGACCGCGACCCGGCACGTACGTGCGTGCTCCTCGCCCATCAGCCGGTGCAGATCCACGACGCCGTCGAGCACGGCGTGGACCTCCAGCTCTCCGGCCACACGCATGGCGGCCAGCTCTGGCCCGGCAACCTCATCGCCTCCGCCGCCAACCCCACCCTCGCGGGCCTGGAACGCTACGGCGACACCCAGCTCTACGTCACCCGCGGCGCCGGTGCCTGGGGCCCACCCACGCGCGTCGGCGCCCCGTCGGACATCACGGTGATCGAACTGGCCTCCCGCCAGGCCTGACGGGGGCTGCCGAGCCGGGGCACGAGGACCGGGACGCCGGGACCGGGACTCCAGGATCGAGGCGGCCGGGCCGGGGCTGCCGTCCGGGGGCTCCGGGACCGCGACGCCTGGGGCGGGGCCGCCGGGCTGGGTTTCACCACTGTGACGCCGGGACCGCGACGCCCGGGGCGGGGCTGCCAGGCTGGGGCTCCCGGGCCGTGGCGTCCGAATGGCTGCTGCCAGGCTGGGGCTCCCGGGCCGTGGCGTCCGAATGGCTGCTGCCAGGCTGGGGCTCCCGGGCCGTGGCGTCCGAATCGCTGCTGCCAGGCTGGGGCTCCCGGGCCGTGGCGTCCGAATCGCTGCTGCCAGGCCGGGACTCCCGGGCCGTGGCGTCCGGATCGGCGCTGTCGGGCTGGGCTTCACCACTGTGACGCCGGGTTCGGGGCGGCTGGGCCGGGGCTCCGGGACCGTGGCGCCCGAATCGCTACTGCCAGGCCCGGGCTCCCGGACCGTGGCGCCCGGAGCCGGGCTGCCGGGCCAAGGCCCCGCCGCCGTGACGCCCGTACCGAGGTCCTCGTACCGAGGTCCTCACCCCGAGACCCCCTACGCCGGAAGCGTCACCGTCACCCGTAGCCCTTCCCCCGGTTCCGTGTCCACCCGGACCTTCCCCCCGTGCGCCTGCACCACTCCCTGCACGATGGCCATGCCCAGGCCGCTGCCCGCGCCGCCGCCCGCGCGGAAGAAGCGGTCGAAGATGCGGGCGGCGTCGTCCGGGGGCAGGCCGGGGCCCTCGTCGGCGACGCGGAGGCGGACGGCGCCGTCGCCGCGGGTCACCGACAGGTGGACCGGCGTGTCCGCCGGCGTGTGGGTGCGGACGTTGGCGACGAGGTTGCCCAGCACCTGCCGCAGGCCGGACTCGTCGGCGCGGACCAGGACGGCGCCGTCGGCGGAGACCGTGACCGGGCGGTCCGGCTGCTGCACGCGCAGGTCCTCCGCCGCGTCCCGGACCAGGCGGCTGACGTCGACGTTGCGGAAGCGGAGTTCGGGCTGCTGGTCGAGGCGGGCCAGGCAGAGCAGTTCGTCGACCAGGCGGCCCATCCGGTCGGCCTCGGTCATCACCCGCTCCCAGGCCCGCTTGCGCTGGTCGGGGTCGCTGAGCATGCCCTTGTCGTAGAGCTGGAGGTAGCCGCGTATCGCCGCGAGCGGGGTGCGCAGCTCGTGGGAGGCGTCCGCGACGAAGCGGCGCAGCTGGGCCGCGCTGCGCTCGCGGGTGCGGTAGGCCAGCTCCACCTGGTGGAGCATGGAGTTGAGGGCGACCCGGAGCTGCTCGACCTCCAGGGTGGTCTCCCGGCTGGAGGGCACTCTGCGGGTCAGGTCGCCCTCGGCGATGGCGGAGGAGGTCTCCACCATGTCCTCCAGCGGGCGCATCCGGCGGCTGACGCTGATCAGTGTCAGACAGGCCAGCAGCGCCAGCAGCACGGTCCCGAAGGCGAGGTCCAGCTTCACGGCCTTGGCCATGCCCTCGTGCAGGGCGTCGGTGGAGGTGGCGATCAGCACGAGCGTGCCGTCCGAGAGCCGGGCGCCGATCATGCGGTACGGCTTGCCGTCGACGTCGACATCGCGCGGTGTCTCCGACGCGGCGAGGTCCGCCGGGTCCCCGGCCGCCGCGGCGACCGCGTGCTGCCGCTTGGTCGGCTTCAGCGGGCCGAGGGGGATCGGGCGTCCCTCGTTGTCGACGGCGACGAACACCGAGTCGGTGGAGGCGGGCAGGGACTCGTCGCCCAGGCCCGCGAACTGGTCCATGGCGATGCCGAGTTTGCCGAGGGACTCGATCTGGCCCAGGCTGAACCCGGCGTTCTGGAGCGTGGTGCGGGTCGTGGTCAGCTCGGAGTCGATCTTGTCCAGGAGGTAGTGGCGGGCCGCCATCAGACTGATCGCGGTGGCCGCGACGATGCCGAGCGCCAGCAGGGCGACATTGGCCAGCGTCAGCTTCGCGCGCAGGGAGTGCCGCCCGCGGTGCCCGCGCGGGAGCCCGAGAACGGACCGCAGCCTCATGCCAGCCCGTAGCCCACACCGCGCCGGGTGGTGATCAACGGCGGCCCCAGGGTGTCCAGTTTGCGGCGCAGGTAGCTGATGTAGGTCTCCACGACGGTCGACTCGGGCGGGGTGTGCTCGTACTGCCAGACGTGCCGCAGCAGTTGCTCCTTGGGCACGATCCGGCCGCCGTTGCGGACCAGGAACCGCAGCAGGGCGTACTCGGTGGGGGTCAGTTCCACCGTGCGGCCCGCGCGGCGCACGCAGTACGTCGACTCGTCCAGCTCCAGGTCGCCGTAGCGCAGCGGCGGGCGCTGGGGGAGGACGTCGGCGGGGCGGGTGCGGCGCAGTACGGCGGTGATCCGGGCGATCACCACGTCGATGTCGAACGGCTTGGTGATGTAGTCGTCGCCGAAGCCGAGGGCGCCGACGATCTCGGCGGGCGAGTCCCGCGCGGTGAGGAAGACCAGCGCCAGGTCGGGCTGCGCCTCGCGCAGTTGGCGGCCGAGCGCGCGGCCGTCGCCGTCCGGCAGCATCACGTCCAGCAGCGCCACGTCGGGCCGGGTGTGCCCGGTGAGCGCCAGGGCCTCGCGGACGGTGCCCGCGGTCATCACCTCGAACCGGTGGTAGCGCAGGGCGATGGCGAGGACGTCCGCGATGCTCTCCTCGTCCTCCACGACCAGCACCGTGCCCGCAGCCGTAGTCATGTCCCCAGTATCGGCGCGATCACTGACAGCCGGGCGGCCCCGTGCTTTGGAGTTCCTTTGGAGTCGAGCCCGTCGCATGTCCGTGCGCGAGGGGCCCGGCCGATTCTGTCTGACAGGACCTGGGGGACCGACCGACGACCGATGAAGGAGCGATGGGCGTGGCGGCATTGGCACGGTGGTGCTATCGGCACCGGCTGGTGGTCCTGTTTCTGTGGGTGGGGACGCTGTTCGGTCTGGGCTTCGGCGGCAGCGCCGCGGGCACGGACTACGCGAACGTCTTCTCGCTGCCGGACACGGACTCCAAGAGCGCGTACGACCTGATGGAGAAGGCGTTCCCGGAGCGTGCCGGGGACACCGACACGGTGGTGTGGAAGGTGGACGAGGGTTCCGTGCGGGACGAGTCCGTACGGAGCCGGATCGAACCGGCCCTCGCGGAGATCGGCCGGACGGACGGGGTCGGTGAGGTCACCGATCCGCAGGTGAGCGAGGACGGGCGGATCGCGTACGCCCAGATCACCTTCCAGGAGCAGGCGAACTCCATCCCGAAGGAGGTGATCGAGGACATCATCGACACCGCGCAGGCCGCCGAACGCGACGGCCTCCAGGTGGAGCTGGGCGGCCAGGCCATCGCCCGCGCCCAGGAACCGCCGGCCGGCACCGCCGAGGCGGTCGGCATCCTCGCCGCCGCGATCGTGCTGTTCCTCGCCTTCGGCTCGCTGTTCGCGATGCTGCTGCCGATCGTGGTGGCGATCGCCGGGGTCGGCACCGGCATGCTCTCCACGATGCTGCTCAGCCATGTCACCGACGTGCCCGAGGTCGCCCCGCTGCTCGGCTCGCTGATCGGACTCGGCGTCGGCATCGACTACGCGCTGTTCATCGTCACCCGGCACCGGCGCGGCATCCTGCGCGGGGTGAAGCCGGAGGACGCGGCGGTCACCGCCCTCAACACCTCCGGGCGCGCGGTGCTGTTCGCGGGCGGCACCGTGTGCATCGCGCTGGCCGGCATGCTCGTGATGAACATGCGGTTCCTGGACGGTGTGGTCATCGCGACCTCGCTGACCGTGGTGCTCAGCGTGCTCGCCGCGATCACCCTGCTGCCCGCCCTGCTGGGCCTGCTCGGCCCGCGGGTGCTCAGCCGCAGGCAGCGCCGCCGGCTCGCCGAGAAGGGCCCGGAGCCGGAGGAGGCGAGCGGTCTCGCGGCGCGCTGGTCGGTGTTCGTGCAGAAGCGGCCGCGGTCCATCGCGGCGGGCGCGCTGGTGGTCATGGCGGTCCTGGCGCTGCCGGTGCTGTCGATCCGGCTCGGCGCCACCGACCAGGGCAACCACCAGGAGTCCACGACCACCCGGCAGGCCTACGACCTGCTCGCCGAGGGCTTCGGCCCCGGCTTCAACGGACCGCTCCAGGTCGTCGTCGACGGCCCCGCGCCCGAGTCCCTGGTCACCGAGATCTCCGGCACCGAGGGCGTGGCCCAGGCGGTCGCCGTGCCGCCCGCCAACGGCGTCTCGGTGATCAACGTGGTGCCGACGACCTCCCCGCAGTCCGAGGAGACCGACGCCCTCATCGACCGGCTGCGCGACGAGGTGATCCCGGCCTCCGGCGCCGAGGCCCATGTCGGCGGAGTCACGGCGGTGTTCAAGGACTTCGCGGCCGTGACCGGCGACCGGCTGCCCTACTTCGTCGCGACGATCATCACGCTGGGCTTCCTGCTCCTGCTGGTGGCGTTCCGCTCGCTGGTGGTGCCGCTGACGGCGGCGCTGATGAACCTGATCGCGGCGGCCGCGTCCTTCGGCGTGCTGGTGGCGATCTTCCAGTGGGGCTGGGGCACGGAACTGATCGGCATCGGCAAGGAGGGCCCGATCACCTCGTTCCTGCCGGTGATCATGCTCTCGCTGCTGTTCGGTCTGTCCATGGACTACCAGGTGTTCCTGGTCAGCCGGATGCACGAGGAGTGGGTGCACACCAGGGACAACGCCCGCGCGGTGCGGGTGGGGCTCGCCGAGACCAGCCGGGTCATCAACTGCGCCGCCCTGATCATGATCTGCGTGTTCTCCGCGTTCGTGCTCAGCGGCGACATGGAGGGCGCGATGGCGGGCGTCGGCCTCGCGGCGGCGGTCGCGCTGGACGCGTTCATCCTGCGTACGGCGCTGGTCCCGGCCGCGATGCACCTGCTCGGCAAGGCCAACTGGTGGCTGCCCGCCGGACTGGAGAAGCGGCTGCCGCACCTGGCGGTGGAGCCGAAGGAGCAGGACACGGCGGCGGAGCCGGAGCCCCGGGGCGGCGCCTCCGTGGTCCACGGCTACGTCCGTACGGCGGACGGCGACCCCGTGCCGGACACCGCGGTGACGCTGCTGACCAAGGGCGGCCGCCAGTTGGACCGGGTGACCTCGCTGGCCGACGGCTCCTTCATCGTCTCCGTCCCGGCGCCGGGCACCTATCTGCTGGCGGCCACGGCCCCCGGGTACGGCTCGCGCGCCCGGCAGGTGGTGGTCGGCGGGGAGCCGCTGGTGCACGACGTGGAGCTGGCGGAGGGCGAGATGGACGCGGTCAACTGAGCGCGGCGCCGGGCGCGGTGGTCACGGGCGGGTGTCGACAACGCTCGTGACCACCCGGCCCAGGACTTCCCGCCTTGCGAGTCCCCGACCTACGACTCCTCGCCCTACGACTTCCCGCCGGGGTTCGGCATCGCCTTCGTCATCCCCGGCAGGAAGTCCGTGAACAGCTCGTGCACCTCGCGCACCAGCGGGCGCAGCACCCGGAAGCGGGCCAGCGAGACACCCCGCGCGGTGAGCCGGGCGCCGCGCTCGGCGAGCTTGTAGCTGCGCTCGCGGCCCGGAGTCCGGTCGAAGATCCAGTACAGCACCAGGCCCATCTGCGAGAGCCACATCAACTCGGGCAGGACGTCCCGCAGTTCCTCCGGCACCTTCGTCTTCGTGGCTCCCGCGAGGACCTGCCGGTGGACGCTGATCGCCTCCACGCGCGCGTGCTCCGACTCCGGGGAGAAGGGGCTGAGCGGCGAGTCCGGGTCGGCGGCGTTCTTGAAGAACTGCACGGCGAACTCGTGGTACGGCGTGGCGATGTCCAGCCACGCCTTGAGCACCCCGGCGAGCCGCGCCTCCAGGTCGGTCTCGCGGGCCAGGACCTCCCGGACCGCCACCTGGTGCTCGGCGGCGATCCGGTCGTAGAAGCCCTGGATGAGGTGCTCCTTGCCCTCGAAGTAGTAGTAGGCGTTGCCGACGGAGACCCCGGCCTCCTGGGCGATGGCCCGCATGGTGGTCTTGTCGTAGCCGCGCTCCTGGAACAGCCGCATCGCCGTCTCCAGGATCAGCGCGCGGGTCTGCTCGGACTTGCTGGGCTCAAGGCTGTCGTTCTTCGAGGGCACGGAGCGAGACTAACCAGTGCGGATCAGGACGACTGAGCCGCCTGGTACAGATTCTGCGCGTCGGTGCCGAAGTACGGCCCGTACATTCGGTTCGGGAAGAAGTTGTACGTCAACTACCCGGAACTGAAAGTCCTGGGCTTGCTGCTCGGGTCATCGTTGGCTGCGATGAGGCCGCGGCTGCGTCCAGCCACCTCCGGCGTCTTACGCAAGGAGCGTGAGAGCGGCGCTGGCAGGGGCCTGTGACTCGGCCCCGCGAACCCAAGTCCACCAGCCGCGGGCGGCGATGTTCTGGGACGAGTTCAGGTCCGCGTGCTCAACGAAGCCGCAGGACCTGCACGCGAACACGGCCTGGGCAGGCCGGTTGCGTCGGTCGACGTGGTGGCACCGGGAACATTCCTGGCTGGTGTACGCCGGATCGACGTACACCACCGGGACCCCGGCCCGCTTCGCCTTGTAGGCGACGAACGCACCGAGCTGGTGAAAGGACCAGGAGTGCAGCGCGGTGCGTTGGGGCTTCCTGAGCCGTGCCCGTTCACGAATGCCGCCCAGATCTTCCAGGGCGATCCCGCGTCCGGTGCGTTCAGCCTCCGCCACGATGCCTTTACTGATCTTGTGGTTGATGTCGCGAGCCCGCCGTGCTTCCCGGCCTGCGTACTTCTTCGCCCGCCGCTTGGCGGACTTCGTGCCCTTCCTCTGCAGCTTCGACCGCACCCGTCGGGCATTGTCCCGGGTCCGGTTCAGCCCGCGGCCGCTATGCCGGATGCCGGTGGATGTGGTGGCGATGTTCACGATCCCCAGATCAACTCCGAGGAACCCGTCCGGCAGGGCATTGAGCACGGCTTCTGGGACCTCGCAGGTCGCCAGGAGGTACCAGTGGCCATCGGAGTGGATGAGATCGCTCTCGCCCTGCCGGTAGGCGTCCAGGACATGGAGTTGTTCGGCTTGCCCGGTGTATGCGAGGGATTTCACACGTCCGCCGGTGGTCCAGATCGACACTGTCCGTTCCTGCGCCTGCCAGGACAGACAACGGTCGTCGAACGCCTGGGCCGCATCCGGCCGGAAGGCCACCGGCCTGGACAGCGCCTTTTCGTAGCGCTTCGAGCCGGGCCTGCCCAGGTTCCCGGCCCGAGTGTTCGCCGCGAGGGTGGTGTATGCGTCGGCGACCTTCCGCAACGTGTGCAGGGCAGGCTGCGCGGACAGGCCGCGTTTTTTCAACTCCCCATAGGCCAGCGCCTGCAGGCCCGCCCAGGAGGACCGGACCGGCCGAGGCCTACGCGGCCTGTCGCCCATCGGGCGGGACGTGTCCGACTTCTCCCGTTCCTGTGACCAGGCGTCCAGGGCGGCCTGATCGTGCGCGAAAGCGTGCGCCGCAAGCCAGGTAGCGGCCTCGTTGCAGGCACGCAGAGTTGCCTCAAGTGCCGTCGCCTGCATAGGCGTCGGCAGCAGCTTCACCCGCACGACCAGCTTCACGATCACTCAACGTACACATGTACGACCACCTGCGGCTCGTTCAGTCTTGCTCACCCGAACGGGTGGCCCCCGACACCGTGGAGCCCCTGGATCAACGGCGGGACCGCGAAATTCGGGGCGTCTCGGCGACCTTGAGCAGCGTGATCCCCGACTCGTCCAAGCGGAACGCTGCTGTGAACCCAGCGCGTTCGTAGAACCCGACGGCCTCGCCGAGGTTGCCGACGGTCTGCAGCATGTTGTCGGACCGCGCCGTTCGTACGACTCGTCATCCGACATGCTGTCAGAATGGATGGATGAGCGGCCGGGGCCCGGGATGTCAATGGCGGCTCGTACAGTCGGCGTACAGGACACGTGGCTTTCGTCGACGAGGCGACCGCTAGGCAGTGCGCGACGGGCCTGCGGCTCAACGATGCGGAGGACCGCCTGACGGTCCGGGAGCTGATCAAGCGCCGGATATGCCACGAGGCCGGCAGGGGGCGCGCCCGTTGCGGCTGAGCGTGCGGGCCACCCAGACCGTCAGGGCGATGCTGACGACCAGGTAGATGACGTAGGCGATGACCGTGCGGTCCATGCCGCCCCCCTTGTTGAACGCGTTCAAAACGCTGACAAGGGAGACTCAGCCCTGCCTTTTGAACATGTTCAACGCGTCGGCTGAGTGCCCTGCGTCACGTACGCACGTCGCCGGCCTGGAGGATCTCCGCGACGTCCAGGGTGACTTCGGCGCCGATGGAGTCGGGGAGGGTGACCAGTTGGCCGGGGGAGTGGATGCGATGGGTCGCGTAGTCGTCCCCGGCCGGGTCGGTCAGGACGTGCAGCCGCTGGTGCTTGCGGTCGACGATCACATAGACGGGGACCTTGGCGTCGGCGTAGGAGGTGACCTTGGTCTTGAGATCGGTCTTCCAGTTGCTGGAGGTGACCTCCAGGACGAGACGGAAGCAGACCGGGTCGTAGCAGTTGTTCTCGATGAGGTGGTCGCGGAAGTCCGCGTCCACCAGAGCAAGGTCAGGAATTGCGTAGTCTTCGGCGCCGGTCTCCAGCCAGAGACCGATGCCCTGGATCACCTTCGAATCCACGCCGTGCAGTCCGGCGGTCATGAACGGCACCATGAGGTCGGTCAGGACTACGGCGTGCGGGCCGTCCGGTGGCGGGGTCACGAGGATCTGGCCTCCGATGATCTCGACGCGGTAGCCCGGAAGGCGGTCCATGAGACGGTTGGCCTCCGCGATCAGCGGACGCTCGTCGTGGGGCCGCTCGACGGATGCTGCGGACATCGCGTGCCTCCTAGGGGCGGGTGTCGAGAGCATCATCGTAGGGCGCGTGGCGCCCCCAGGGCCGCTTCGTGGGCGTTCACCCGAAGGTGTGGCATATGCCAGAGAGCCCCGCTTCCAGGGGAAACGGGGCCCTCGCGGTCCGACGAACGGCGTACGTCAGAAGCGGCGGGTGATCAGGGCCTTCTTGACCTCCGCGATCGCCTTGGTGACCTCGATACCGCGCGGGCAGGCGTCCGTGCAGTTGAAGGTCGTGCGGCAGCGCCACACGCCGTCCTTGTCGTTGAGGATCTCCAGGCGCTGCTCGCCGGCCTCGTCACGCGAGTCGAAGATGAAGCGGTGCGCGTTGACGATGGCCGCCGGGCCGAAGTACTGCCCGTCGTTCCAGAACACCGGGCACGAGGACGTGCACGCGGCGCACAGGATGCACTTCGTCGTGTCGTCGAAGCGCTCGCGGTCCTCGGCGGACTGCAGCCGCTCGCGCGTCGGCTCGTTGGTGTCCTTCGTGATGAGGAAGGGCATCACGTCGCGGTACGCCTGGAAGAACGGCTCCATGTCGACCACGAGGTCTTTCAGGACCGTCAGGCCCTTGATGGGCTCGACCGTGATCGGCTTCTCGGGGTTGATGTCCTTGATCAGCGTCTTGCACGCCAGGCGGTTCTTGCCGTTGATCCGCATCGCGTCGGAGCCGCAGATGCCGTGCGCGCAGGAGCGACGGAACGTCAGGGTGCCGTCGAACTCCCACTTGATCTTGTGGAGACCGTCGAGGACGCGCTCCTTGGGGTCGATCTCCAGCTGGAAGTCTTCCCAGGTCGCCTCGGCCGAGACCTCCGGGTTGAACCGGCGGATCCGGAAGGTGACCGTGATGTACGGGGAGGCCGCGGACTCCGCCTCGACCTTGTCCAGAACGGGGGTAGCCATCAGTACTTACGCTCCATCGGCTGGTAGCGGGTCTGGACGACCGGCTTGTAGTCGAGACGCACGGACTCCGTGCCATCGTCGCCCACCTCGCGGTACGCCATGGTGTGGCGCATGAAGTTGACGTCGTCGCGGTTCGGGTAGTCCTCGCGGTAGTGACCGCCGCGGGACTCCTTGCGGGCGAGCGCGGAGACCGCCATGACCTCGGCGAGGTCCAGCAGGTTGCCGAGCTCGATCGCCTCCAGCAGGTCGGTGTTGAACCGCTTGCCCTTGTCCTGGATCGAGACGTTCTTGTAGCGCTCGCGCAGCTCGGCGATCTTCTCGACCGCCGTCTTGATCGTCTGCTCCGTGCGGAACACCATGACGTTGGCGTCCATGGTCTCCTGCAGCTCCTTGCGGAGCGTGGCCACCCGCTCGGTGCCGGTGGACGTGCGCAGCCGCTCCACCTGGTCGATCACGAACTGCGCCGGGTTCTCCGGCAGCTCGACGTAGTCGGCCTTCTGGGAGTACTCGGCGGCGGCGATGCCCGCGCGGCGGCCGAAGACGTTGATGTCCAGCAGCGAGTTGGTGCCCAGGCGGTTGGCGCCGTGCACCGACACACAGGCGACCTCACCGGCGGCGTACAGGCCGGGGACGACGGTGGTGTTGTCCGCCAGCACCTCGCCCTCGACGTTCGTCGGGATGCCGCCCATGGCGTAGTGCGCGGTCGGCTGGATCGGGATCGGGTCCGTGTAGGGCTCGATGCCGAGGTAGGTCCGGGCGAACTCGGTGATGTCCGGGAGCTTGGCGTCCAGCTGCTCCGGCGGCAGGTGGGTGAGGTCCAGGTAGACGTGGTCGCCCTCGGGACCGCAGCCGCGGCCCTCGCGGATCTCCGTGTAGATGGAGCGCGAGACGACGTCACGCGAGGCGAGGTCCTTCATGACGGGCGCGTACTTCTCCATGAAGCGCTCGCCGTCCTTGTTGCGCAGGATGCCGCCCTCACCGCGGGCGCCCTCGGTGAGCAGGATGCCCATGCGCCAGATGCCGGTCGGGTGGAACTGGAAGAACTCCATGTCCTCCAGCGGCAGGCCCCGGCGGTAGACGGCGGCCTGGCCGTCACCGGTCAGGGTGTGCGCGTTGGAGGTCACCTTGAAGAACTTGCCGCAGCCGCCGGAGGCGTAGATGACGGCCTTCGCCTGGAAGACGTGGATCTCACCGGTGGCCAGCTCGTAGGCGACCACACCGGCGGACCTCTTGACCCCGTCCTCCTCGGTGATCAGCTGGTCCAGGACGTAGAACTCGTTGAAGAACTCCACGCCCTCCTTGACGCAGTTCTGGTACAGCGTCTGGAGGATCATGTGGCCGGTGCGGTCCGCGGCGTAGCAGGACCGGCGCACCGGGGCCTCGCCGTGGTTGCGGGAGTGACCGCCGAAGCGGCGCTGGTCGATGGTGCCGTCCGGGGTGCGGTTGAACGGCAGGCCCATCTTCTCCAGGTCGAGGACGGAGTCGATGGCCTCCTTCGCCAGGATCTCGGCGGCGTCCTGGTCGACCAGGTAGTCACCGCCCTTGACGGTGTCGAAGGTGTGCCACTCCCAGTTGTCCTCCTCCACGTTGGCCAGCGCTGCGGCCATGCCGCCCTGCGCGGCGCCCGTGTGGGAGCGGGTGGGGTAGAGCTTGGTCAGCACGGCGGTGCGGCTGCGCTTCGTCGACTCGATGGCGGCGCGCATACCGGCGCCGCCGGCGCCGACGATGACGGTGTCGTACTTGTGGATCTTCATGATTCTCGCAGCCCCGTGCCTAGCGGATGTTCGGGTCGAAGGTGAAGATCACCAGCGTGCCCAGCAGGATGGTGAACACCGTGGCGGTGTAGAGCAGGCCCTTGAGCCACAGCCGGGTGTTCGCGCGCTCCGCGTAGTCGTTGATGACCGTGCGCAGGCCGTTGGCGCCGTGCAGCGTCGCCAGCCACAGCATCAGCAGGTCCCAGACCTGCCAGAACGGGGAGGCCCAGCGGCCCGCGACGAACGCGAAGCCGATCTTGGAGACACCGCCGTCGAGGACGAGCTGGATCAGCAGGTGGCCGACCACCAGGACGACCAGGACGACACCGGACAGGCGCATGAACAGCCAGGCGGCCATCTCGAAGTTGCCCCGGGTGGACTTCGGGGTCTTCTTGGTGCGCTTGCGCGGGGCCTCGATGTAGGGGGCCGGGTTGTCGACGTTGTAGACGGAGCCGCCCTCGACGGGGCCGATTCCGGACGCGGTCTTCTCAGTCGTGGACATGGGCGTCAGCTCCCGAAGAGTTCACGAGCGGCGTGGCCGAGGAGGGGGTAGATCGCCCCCAGCATCAGCACCAGCCACAGACCGACGGCGGCCCAGAGCATCTGCTTCTGGTAGCGCGGGCCCTTGGACCAGAAGTCGACGGCGATGATGCGCAGACCGTTGAGCGCGTGGAAGAGGACGGCGGCGGTCAGGCCGTACTCCATGAGCGCGATGATCGGCGTCTTGTACGTCGCGACGACCTCGTCGTAGGCCTCGGGGGAGACACGTACGAGAGCGGTGTCCAGCACATGAACGAACAGGAAGAAGAAGATGAGGACACCGGTGACTCGATGAGCCACCCAGGACCACATTCCTTCCCGGCCGCGGTACAGCGTTCCAGCCGGCACGGAAGTCCCTCCGGGAGCGGGGATTGGGGCCGCGCCGGCTTGTGTGGTCGGTCGGGCCCGGCCGGGTACGGTCCACCGGCCCCCAGCATCGTAGCGACGGTTGCCCGTACGCCTTACGCCGGGCCTACCTGTGTGATCAAACTGGCACGCGGATGGGTGATCCGGCCGCGTCCGTCACTCCGTGGGGAGGTCCGGCCGCTACTCCGTGAGGAGGTCCAGCAGGCGGCCCTGGGCGAGGCGGCGCAGTTCCTCCCACGCCACGACCCGCTCCTCCTCGGGATCGTTCGCCAATCGTGACCGGATGGCCGCCAGGACATGGTCGACGGCCTCGTTTGGCGGCAGGTCGTCCAGGCATACGACGAAGGCGTGGCCGAATTTCGCCTCGTACGCCGCGTGTGCCGCGCCCAGCGCCAGGTGGGCCACCGAGTAGGCGTCCTCGGGCAGCGGCGGCAGGCTCTCCGCGGCCAGCGCCTCGCCGAGGTCGGCCGGGGTCAGGTCGTACGCCGCCTCGTCGGAGGCCGCCAGCAGGGCGTCCGGCGTCGGATAGGGCCGGTGGGCGGCGACCCGGTGCGCCCAGCGCAGGCTGTGCAGGCAGGTCAGGAGGGTGCGCCGGAGCTCCTCGGCGGGTACCGCGTTGAAGCGCTCCAGAGTGGTGGCGCGCTTCTGGTGGGGTATGGCCACTCGGCCAGGAAGGTGTGTGGGCGTCACGTGCGTTTCGGCAGGGGAAGCTGTGAGAGATGTGGCGCCACGTTATCGAGATAGGACGTGAGGCGTCCGACCGATGCCCGAATTTCAGCCGAACGGGAGAGTTTCGGAACGTCTGGGTGACGCACGTCGACCGCGCGGGTCGTACGTTGGCGGGGTGAGTCAGCACAGGCGCCGGGCGCCGGAGAAGAACAAGGTCCTGCGGCGGTCCCTCCTGGTCGGGGCCCTGGTCGCGGCGCTCGGGGTCGGTGTCGGGCTGTGGGCCTCCGGCGACGACGGGGACGGCGGACCGGCCGGTTCGGTGTCCCGGCAGCCGAGTGGCAGCGCCGAGTCCGGGGCGGGCCGCTCCAGGTCGGCGCCGGACGCGGCGCCGAGCCCCTCGACGTCGTACGCGCTGTCCACCGTGCCCCGCACCATCCCCGCGGTCCGCTCGCACACCCCGGCGCGCGGGCCCGGCTGGAAGCCGCGGCGCGGGCAGCGGGTGGTCGTGGAGGACCCGGAGCTGGCCGACGAGGGCCGGCTGCTCGCCCAGGAGCTGGGGCTGAGCTACGCGGGCGAGAAGAACGACGTGCTGGCCGGGGACGTACGGCTGTCCCTCAACGACGACGAGGGCGCGGACCCGGAGTCGTACACCATGACCGTGCGCGGCGGGCGGGTCACCATCAGCGGGCCCGCCGACGCGGGCGTGTTCTACGGCACCCGCACCCTGAAGCAGGCCGTGCACGCCGGGGGCACCGCGCCGGAGGGCGTCGTGCGCGACGAGCCCGCCAAGCCGGTGCGCGGGTTCATGCTGGACATCGCGCGCAAGCACTTCACCGCCGACTGGATCGAGGACCGGGTCCGGGAGCTCGGCGACCTGAAGTTCAACCAGCTCGGACTGCACTTCTCCGACGACCAGGCCTTCCGCATCGAGTCCGACTCGCACCCCGAGATCGTCTCCGAGCCGCACCTGACCAAGGCGCAGGTCCGCCGGATCGTCAAGCTGGCCGCCGGGCGGCACATCACCGTGGTGCCCGAGATCGACTCGCCCGGCCACCTGGGCGCGGTCCTCAAGGCCCACCCCGATCTGCAACTGCGCAACACCCAGGGCGTGCCCACGCGCGGGGCGATCGACATCTCCAAGGACGAGTCGCACGACATCGTCGACGACCTGCTCAACGAGTACGCCGAACTGTTCCCGGGCGGCCAGTGGCACCTCGGCGGCGACGAGTACCAGGCGCTGACCGTCGCCGACCCGGAGGCGTCCTTCCCGCAGCTCGCGAACGCGGCACGGCAGGAGTTCGGCGCCGGGGCGACCGTCGCGGACCTGGCGACCGCCTGGGTCAACGAGCGCGCCGCCACCATGCGCGTCCACGACAAGACCGTGCGGGCGTGGAACGACGGCTTCTTCCGCGACACCTCCGTCAAGCCCGACAAGGACATCCAGGTCGCCTACTGGACCGGCAAGGAGATCGGCGCCCGCCGGCCGGCCGAGTACCTGGCGGAGGGGCGCAAGGTCATCAACTACAACGACGAGTTCCTCTACTACGTCCTCGGCCAGCCGCAGACCTTCGTCTACCCCACCGGGCAGCGCATCTACGAGCAGTGGACCCCGCGCGTCCTGCGCGGCACCGAGCCCGTCCCGGCCCGCTACGACCCGCAGATCCTCGGCGGCTCCTTCGCCGTCTGGTGCGACCTGGCGAACTCCCAGACCCAGGACCAGGTCGCCGCCGGGGTGCGCATGCCGATCCGGGCGACGGTGGAGAAGCTCTGGAACCCGGGCGAGCCCCAGCAGTCCTGGGCGCAGTTCAAGGCCCTCGCCGACCGCCTCGGCTGAGCCCCGCGTACGGAATTGTCCGGTTCGGCTGCGAACGGCAGTACGGCTGTGGTGTATTCGGCCGGAGCCGAACCGAACAGCGTGGGGGGACGGAGATGGGCTACTGGGGGTACTACGTCGTGGGGCGCGCCGAGCGGCCGCTCGCGGAACTGGCGGCGCTGTCGGGCGCGCCGGGCATGACGCTGCGCCAGGAGACGGCGGGCGGCTGGCAGATCTGGGAGTACCCGGGCGGCGAGGGCGACGTCGGGAACATGCTGGAGCTCGCCCATCAGACCGGCGAGCCCGCACTGTTCGGGTACGTCATGGACAGCGAGTGCGCGGTGATCGAGGCGGCCGGCCCGGAGAGCGGGGCGTGGGCCGCCTGCCTGGGCCGGGAGGCGATGGCCCGTCGGCTGGGCGCGGGGGAGGACGTCTCGCTCGACGACTACTTCCTCCAGCCGCGCGACGCCGCCGAACGGGCCGTCGCCTGGGCCGCGGAGGCCGGGCACACGGTGACCGCCGACGGGCTCCTTGACGTGTTCGACACCGACCCCGACTCTTTGGCCGAAAACCACTTCTTCCGGCTGCTCGACCGGCTCGGCGTGGCGCCCCTGTGACACTCCGGAGCCGTCGCACGCAGTTAGGGGAAGTGCGGGTTCCGTAAGGGAGGACCGCAGGCGAAGGAGGCGTGCATGAGTCTGGTGGAGCTGATCGCTCGGGCGGACGAACGCGGACTGGCCGCCAGCGGGTTGGCTTGTTTGGATCGGTGTGTGCCCCTGCTGGGCGGTGACGACGAGCTGCTGCGGCCGCTGTGGGGCACCCTCGGCATCGGCGGCGACACCGGGCAGTGGGCCGCCCTGCTCGACCAGGTGCGCGGCAAGGTCGGCGGCCCCGAGGACTCCGAGGAGGACGAGGCGGCCGCCCTCGCCCACCGGATGCTCGACGCCGCTCCG
This sequence comes from Streptomyces sp. NPDC110618, assembly GCF_055657065.1. NCBI lineage: Bacteria > Bacillati > Actinomycetota > Actinomycetes > Kitasatosporales > Streptomycetaceae > Streptomyces > Streptomyces sp. NPDC110618. Next base: position 315,270 of record NZ_JBVKBN010000004.1, read on the forward strand.
AAGGTCCCGGCCGACAGTGCGGTGCGCGCGTGGGCCGAGGCCTGCTCGGTCGCCGCGCTCCAGATCCACCGGCTGCTCGACGCCGCCGACGACGACACCCCCGTCGACGCCCGTCGCGAGGGCGACACCGAGGGCATGCCGCCGCTCGTCGCCGCCGAACTGCGCCGCCAGGTCACGGTGCTGGAGCTGCTCGCCCAGCACGACGCGGGCGGACTGCGCCCGGCACTGGAGGTGTGCACCGAGGGGCGCCGGGTGCTGCGCGCGGTGGTGTCCAGACGGGCGCGGGGGCGGGGCTGACCCTCATGTGCCTCACCCCACCGGCGTGCCCTCTTCCCGCGTCAGCCGACTGTCCGACCCCATCAGCCACTTCACGACCGCGTCGCCGTAGTGGGCGGTCTGCGCGTAGAAGGCCCGCAGATCCCGGTGCGCGGCCGCGAACGCGCCCCGTACGTCCCGCTCCAGCTCCGGCATGCCGTAAGGGCGCATCACCTCCTCGCGGGCCCGCTCCCACAGGTCCGCGAAATCCGTGTCCTCCAGGTACTCGGCGACCCGGTCGGCCTGGGCCGCGGTGAGCAGCAGGAACGGCGGCCGGGACGGATCGGGGTGACCGATCGGGCGGCCACCGAGCACCACCTGGGTGCACGGGCCCTCCTGGGCCCGGTGCGGCGGCACGCCCGCGTACAGCAACTCGTGGTGCAGGTACCCCTTGTCCAGCACCTCCTCGCGGTGCCTGCCGATCCGGTCGCGGACGGTGTCCCAGTCGTCGTCGAACAGACGGCGCAACCAGGACGCGCTGTTGCGCAGCGCCGAGGGCGGCACCGCGCGCAGATGGAAGTACACGCTCATCAGTCAGTGGAGCGCACGGCGGCGCCGAGGTGTCACACCCGGTTCCCGCAAGGTTCCTGTGACGGTCCTGGGGCGGCCGTGGGGCAATCCTGCGGCGGTTGCGCGCAGCCGTCCGATCCGGGTGACGAAACCCGAGGTGGGCGCGCTCTTGTCGGTGTGACGACGACTCAGCAGCAGACCAGGCCCACGGCCGCGACGAAGCCGGTGCGATGGGCGGCGGACGCGGTTTCGACCATGCGCGAGGGGGCGCGACTGCGCCTGGACTACTCGGCGCAGAGCCTGTGGCGGGTGGACCGGATCATCGACGACCTGCGCCGGGAGGGCACCCCGTGGGAGGCCGTGGCCGAGGTGCTGCGCGGGCTCGGGGCGTACGCCGGTGAGGTGATCGCCCGGCAGACCGGCGCCGAGTGGTGGGCCTCCGGCGGGGAGCACTGGCTCCGTACGCCCGACGGCAGGCTGTGGGATCCGATCGAGGAGGCCCGCCGCTGCTTCACCGAGGACGGCTCGCTGCGGCTGCTGTGCCGGGACGCGACACGCGGGATATGAACTGCGGCCGGGGCCCCGCCCGGTGAGCGGGACCCCGGCGGGTCGTGTTCCGGGCCGTTACGGCGCGAGCACCTGCCCGAGCCGCCCCCCGGTCGGCGTGCCGAGCACAGACCTGCTGTAGGCCACCGCGTCGGCGATGCCGAGGCCGCCGCTGCTGCTCGGGACGTGCAGCAGGATGCCGTTGAAGGCGTCCTCGCCCTCGGCGCCCACGGTGAGGTCGGCGCGGCCGTAGCCGGACAGGTCGGTCAGCGACACGGACGTACCGAACTGGTCGCCCTTCTCGGCGGCGCCGGGCACGCCCGCGGTGTCCTGCGAGAGGGCCAGCGCGCCGGAGCCGGTCAGCCCGCTCGGGCCGCCCCTGACCAGGACCGCGGTACCCGCGTTGGCGTAGGGGACGCCGCCGCGGGTGAGGTCCTCGTTGCGGGCGCCGGTCAGGACGTCGGCGTAGCCGTCGGCGTCGAAGTCACCGGCCGAGACGGAGATGCCGAAGGCGTCGCCGGACTCGTTGCCGCCGGGCACGCCCGCGGTGTCCTGGTGAACGACCTTCATGCCGGTGGTGGTGAAGCCGGTCGAGGTGCCGAACAGCATGGTGATCTGTCCGCCGGAGATCGCGCCGGACTCCGCGGCGACCGGCTGGCCGATGACGAGGTCGTCGTAGCCGTTGGCGTCGAAGTCACCGGCCGCGACCGAGCGGCCGCCCTTGACCGACAGCACACCCGCCTTGGTCAGGCCGGACGCCGAGCCCGCGAAGCGGACCACGCGGCCGGTGCCGCCCGAGTCGCGGTAGTTCAGGGCCACGTCAAAGTAGCCGTCCCGGTTGAAGTCGCCGCTCGCCGCGTCCAGGTACGCCACCGCACCGGTGGCCGTGGTCAGGGTGCCGGACGTGGTCGCTCCGTCGGTCAGCCGCACGTGGTAGCTGCCGCCCTTGCCGGAGCCCGCGGCGAAGACGTCCGCCTTGCCGTCGCCGTCGAAGTCGCCGACGGCCACCGCCGAACCGAGCTTGGCACCGGCCCGGGTGACGCCGCTCGTGGTGTACGAGAAACCGGTGTCGAGCCCCGGGCCGTACATCACCGTGACCGAGCCGCGGTCGGCGCTGCCGCTGGTGTCGTCCTCGCCCGGGGCGCCGATCGCGAGGTCGGCGTGGCCGTCGCCGTTGACGTCGCCCCAGGCGGTGGCGGCGCCGAAGGCGTCACCGGACTCCGAACTGCCCGGAACCCCCGGGCTGTTCTGGGTCAGGGCGACCCGGGACGCCGGGACGGGACCGTCGACGCTGCCCGGGACGACGGTGACGCTGTTGGCCTTCGGGGTACCGGCGACCAGGTCGCTGACGCCGTCGCGGTTGAAGTCGGCGGTGGGCAGGGCGTGCGAGATGCCCGGCGTCCCGGCGAGCGTCGCGATGTGGCCCAGCTTCGGGTACAGGTTCGCGCCGGGGCAGAGCGTGGTGTTGGTGTCGCGGTGGCCGAAGACCCGCGGCAGGGTGATCTCCGTGCCCGCGGCCACCTTGTTGCCGCTGTAGCCCTTCGGCGCGCGCGAGGTCAGCGTGACCTTGCCGCCCGGGTCGACGCCGTACATGCCGAACTTCCAGGCGACCAGCCGCGCGATGGCGTCGAGGGCGGCCTTGCTGGGCTTGGCCGACTCGAAGTTGCCGATGTAGGAGATGCCGAGCGTGTCGGTGTTGAAACCGGCGTCGTGCGCGCCGACCACCGGCAGGTCCATGCCGCCGCTGCGGCCCTCGAAGATCTGCCCGCACTTGTCGACGACGAAGTTGTAGCCGACGTCGAAGTAGTCCTGGGCGAAGTGCGCCTGCTGGATGGTGCGCATCCGGGCCGCGGACTCGGCGCAGGAGAGCGTGTTGTCCGTGTCGACGCCGGTGTGGTGGACGACGGCGGCCTTGATCCCGGTGCCGTAGGTCGGCGTGCCGTTGTAGTCGGTGGAGGCGCCCCACTGGGCCTGGGTGATGATCGGCGGCTTGACGACCGTGGAGGGGCGGGGCTCGGGGACGGTCCCGGTGGGCGTCGGGGTCGGGGTCGGCGACCCGGTGTCGGTCGGGGTCGAGGTCGGCGACTCGGACTCGGTGGGCGTGGTGGACACGGTCGCCGTGGGGGACTCCGTCGTCGCGGGGGCGGAGGTCTCCGCAGGGGCGGAGGTCTCCGCGGGCGCCGAGGTCTCCGCCGCGAAGGCGGCCGGCCGCAGCTCGGTCTCCGGGCCGGTGCCCGGGTCCAGCAGCTTGATGTCCATCCCGGCGGGCTGGCCGCCCACCTCGGTGCCGTCGTCGCCCACGACCCGCACCTCGACACCGTCGGACTCGCCGGTCCACACCGACTCCGTGCCGCCGCGCAGGGCGGCCCGCTCGGCCTCCCCGCCCTCGGCCTGGCTCGGCTCCAGGACCAGGTCCCGCCACGGCGACCACCTGCCCGTGTCGATGTCCCGGGTGCGCACCTGAGGGGTGCCCCTGGTCTCCGCCTCGGGGTCGTCCCAGGTCACCACGACGGCGCTGAACTGTTCCGTCGCGCGCTTGTCGAGGCCCTTGCGGCCGCCGCCCTCGCTCCGCAGCTTCAGCGTCCGCACCGACGGCGCGCGCTCGGCGGGCTTGTCGTCGGCGGGCGCGGGCGGGTCGGCCATCGCGTACGTGACGACCCCCGCTCCGCTCAGGACGACCGCTCCGACGGTCAGCCAGGCCCGCCGTTTGAGACTGAGCGGTTTGTACGCATGGGTCCGACGTGGACTCAACTACCCCACCCCTAGGGAGATTGGACACAACAGTCACACCTGTAACAGGCATGCCTTCCCCCCAGCGTTGGGCGGACCGCAAACATCACCCTCGCGAAAGGTTGTACGCGGCTGTGTGATTTCTGTGTGCGGATGAGCACAGCCCGAACCTGTGATGCCCGGGTGGCGAAATCCGCTGGGTCGGATGGGGGAGTCGACCGGGCGCGCTCCCGGATCGAGCGAGGGGCGGGGCGATGGGACACACGGACGTCGGGGTGCCGGGCGCGAGCGGGATGCGCGGTCACGCGGCCGACTTCGTCACCCGGGTCACCGCCCGCGGCCGGCTGCCGCTCGACTACTCCGTGGCCAGCCTGCGGGTCGTCGACTTCCTTCTGGACGGCCTGCGCAAGGGCGGCGCCGACCCGGACCGGGCCGCCGAGACCCTCCTCGGGCTCGGCGCGTACGTCGGTGAGGTGCTGGTGCGCCGGGCGGGCGCGCGCTGGGTGGACTGCGACGAGCGGCAGCGGGACCTCTTCGGGCAGCCGGTGGGGGTACGGATGCCGGACGGCCGGGTGTGGAACCCGCTCGGCAAGGTCCGCAACCGGTTCGAGTCCGGGGCACCCGAGGACTCCCTGCGGACCTTCTACCTGACCCTGCACGGGCGGGCCCGCCCGGCCCCGCACCGCGCCCGGCGGGCCGTCGCCTGAGACGGGTGGGGTGACGGCGTCCTGTGACACTTCTGTGAAGCGTGGCGCTGTTGCCCGTGGAGGCGTGAACACAGGGGCGGGGCGTGCCGAACGGCACGGGTCCGCCGTGAACTCGGCAGGACGAGGACAGTTCTTGGGCCAGGGAGCGGAACCCCGCCGCGGGCACGCGCACGACGCCGAGCTGGGCAGGGCGGTGGCGCGGGCGCAGGAGGGCGACGAGGCGGCCTTCGCGGTCGCCTACCGGATCGTGCAGCCCGGACTCCTCGGCTATCTGCGCGGCATCGTCGGCGACGACGCCGAGGACGTGGCCGCCGACGCCTGGCTGGAGATCGCCCGGGACCTCGGCCGGTTCAGGGGCGACGGGGCGGGCTTCCGGGGCTGGAGCGCGACCATCGCCCGGCACCGGGCGCTGGACCATCTGCGCCGGCAGCGGGTACGGCCCCGGGGGACGGCGACCGAGCAGGACGTACTCGATCTTCCGGGACCGCACAGCACGCACGAGCAGGCACTGGAGTCGATCTCCACCGCGCACGCCCTGGAACTGGTGCGGGGGCTGCCCCGGGACCAGGCGGAGGCGGTGCTGCTGCGGGTGGTCGTCGGACTGGACGGACCGGCCGCGGCACGGGTCCTCGGCAAGCGGCCCGGTGCGGTGCGCACGGCCGCGTACCGGGGTCTGAAGCGGCTGGCGGACCAGTTGGGCGCGGCGAGTGTGACGGATGAGAGCCCGCGCACGCTGGGGGAGTCGAAATGAACGTCGTGGGGCGCGCGGGCGTAGGACAGGACAGCGCGGTCCCTCTCACCGGTCGCGGAGACCGCGTCGACCCCACGGGTCACGCGGCCCGCACGGGCCCCAGAGGCCACGCAGGACCCGGCAGGCCGCTGTGCCCCGGGGCGGACAGGGCGGAACAGGAACGGACACGGACATGGGTGAACAGCTGAGCGACGGCGGCGCGGCCGGCCGTCCGAGCGCGCACCCTGGCGGCTCCGACCTGGAGACCCTGCTGGCCGCCGCCATGCGCCCGGAGGCCCTGGACGCCGAGGCCGAGCGGCGTGCCGTCGCCGCCTTCCGCGAGGCCCGGGACGCGGGCGTGCACCGGGCCCGCACCCGGCGCCGCGACGACTGGCGCCCGCGCACCCGCCGCCACACGGCACGCTCCCTGCGCGCCACGCTCTCCCTGATCCTCGCGAGCCTGGCCCTCGGCGGAGTCGCGGTCGCCGCGATCGGCACGGCGGGCTCCTCCTCGGACGCCTCCGACACCGAGCCCGCACGCACCCGGTCCCACCCGGCCCCGGCCCCGTCGCACTCGGGCCCCGTCACCGGCCGTGGCCCGGGCACTCCGGGCCACGGCCCGGCCGACCGCCCGGACACCGCGAAGGACACCGAGGCCCACTGCCGCGCCTACGCCCGCGTGGCGGGCAACGGCAAGGCGCTCAAGTCGACGGCCTGGACGCGGCTGACGCAGGCGGCGGGGGGCGCGGACAAGGTCGAGGCGTACTGCGCGGAACTGCTCGGCGACGAGGCGGAGGAGCCCGGCGAGGCCGCCAGGGCGGAAGAGGGGCGCGGCGCCGCGGGCCGGGGCAGCGAGAACGGCCAGGGCGCCCAGAACGGCGCGGGCAATGCCGGCGGCGGCCGGACCACCGGCCCGAAGAACTGACGCGAGACACCCTCTGCGCCCTGCCAAAGCAACGGCCGGGGCCGCCACCCCCCACAGGAGAGGCCCCGGCCGTCGCGCGGCACGGGCCGCGCGGCGGCCCGTACTTCCTACAGCGCCGAGAGTGCGTTTTCTGTCACACCCCGCGTTGTCCCGACTGTGTTCCGCCTTGTACGGACATGGACGAGCAGCGGTTTCAGGTCGTAACGTGCCTTTCGCGCCGCACGGAAAGTTGAACGATCACTGAAACCGTCGGCGGGCCCGCCTGACCGGGGCATCCACCTGACCACCAACAGAGGTACCGAGTGCTGGGGGACGACGCGGAGCTGACCGCCGCGCTGCTTGCGGCACAGGACGGGGACGAGACCGCGTTCCGGACTGTGTACCGCACGGTGCACCCTCGCCTGCTCGGATACGTACGGACCCTGGTCGGCGACCTCGACGCCGAGGACGTGACGTCGGAGGCGTGGCTGCAGATCGCCCGGGACCTGGAGCGCTTCAGCGGGGACGCGGACCGCTTCCGCGGCTGGGCCGCCCGAATAGCCCGCAACCGGGCGCTGGACCACATACGCATGCGCGGGCGCCGCCCCGCGACCGTCGGCGACGAGACGGAACTGACCGGACGCGCCGCCGAGTGCGACACCGCCGGTGAGGCCATCGAGGCGCTGGCCACCGACAGCACCCTGTCCCTGATCGCCCGGCTCCCGCAGGACCAGGCCGAGGCCGTCGTGCTGCGCGTGGTCGTCGGCCTCGACGCGAAGACCGCCGCCGACACCCTGGGCAAGCGTCCGGGCGCGGTACGCACCGCGGCGCACCGGGGTCTGAAGCGCCTCGCCGAACTCCTCGGCGACCCGCCCGGCACCGATCCGGAATCCGCCGGGGTCCTCGACGCGATGCCCTCTCCGCGAGAACCGCGCGGGCGTGCGGTGACGTCCGCGAGTGTGACGCATACGCGCGCGCGGACGCAGAAGGATGTGTGATGGCCGATGAGCGCTTCAGATGGCTGGACCCCGAGACGGCGGAACGTCTGCTGAACGGTGAGCCACTGGACGCTGTCGACCCGGTCGACCGGGACGAAGCCGAACGCCTCGCCAAGACGCTGGAGGCGCTGACCGCCGAACCGGCCCCGATCAGCACCGAACTCCCGGGCGAGGCCGCCGCGTTGACGGCGTTCCGCGCGGCCCGCTCCCCTCGTGAGGGTGCCTCCGGCGCCCCCGCGGGCGAGGACGCGGCGGACGTCGGCCTGGTCCGGATCGGCACCCCCGCACGCGAGACCCGGGCCCCCCGCTGGGCGCGCCGGGCCCGTTTCGGGCTCGCCGCCGCGCTCGCCGTCGGCATGCTCGGCGGCGTCGCGGTCGCCGCCGGAACCGGAGCCCTGCCCACGCCGTTCGACAGCGACGAACCGAGCCCGGCCGCCTCGGTCTCGGCCGCCGTGCCCGACCGCCCGCAGACGTCGCCGTCCCCGAAGGACACCCTGGGCGGCGAGCCCCCGTCCGGCAGGGAACTGAGCGGGACGATGCCGCCCCCGGCCACCCCGCACCAGCCGGGCACCCGGCCCGACCCCTCCCCCCGCGACGGCCACAAGGACACCGACGAGGCCTGGTCCCGCGCCGCCGTGGCCGCCGCCTGCCGCGACGTCCGGGCCGGTCGCCACCTCTCCGACGAACGCCGCCAGGCCCTGGAAACCCTCGCGGGCCACCCCGCCCGCGTCACGAAGTACTGCAGGGGCCTGCTCGCGGGATTCGGCGTCGACCACGAACGCACCAAGCCCGACGGCCGGGGCAAGGACCACGACGACGACGGCGACCAGGACGACGACGACCGAGGCCGTGGCCACGGCAAGGGGCACGGCCACGGTCAGGGCAAGGGCGAGGGCCACGGCAGGAACCACGGCCGGGACGACGACCGCCGCGACCGCTCCGCCGACGCCCCGACCGACTCCCCGGCGGCCGCCGCGGCCCTGGCCCGCGCCCACCGCCCGGCCCTCTGACCGACGGCCCCGGCACCGCCCCACGGCCCCCAACAATCCCCCACGACACACCCCCTGACCTGCGCATCAGTAAAGCCGCAAGATTTTTTCGCGCGGGGTGTGACGTTTTCGGCGACGGGGGCGCAGTATCAAGTGAGCCGACTGGTCATCGGCCCTCGCACTGAGCCGGGGTTCCCCCCGTACCTACGGCTCGTGCACCTGGCGCGGGCGGGACACGTTCCCCCGGTCCCGTCCGCGCCCCACAGCTACCAGGAGACGACGACCTTGTCGCCGTTGCGGACCTGGTCGAACAGTTCCGCGATCGCCGCCTCGTCCCGGACGTTCACACAGCCGTGCGAGGCGCCCGCGTATCCCCGGGCCGCGAAGTCGGACGAGTAGTGCACCGCCTGGCCCCCGCTGAAGAACATCGCGTACGGCATCGGCGAGTCGTACAGCGTGGAGTGGTGGTGCCGGGACTTCCAGTACACCTGGAACACGCCCTCGCGGGTCGGCGTGTACTGCGAGCCGAAGCGCACCGCCACCGTGGTCAGGGTCCGCCCGTCGATCATCCAGCGCAGGGTGCGGCTCGTCTTGTCGATGCACAGCACCCGCCCGGTCAGGCACCGCGGATCGGGCTCGGCGGCCGGCTGCCCGCCCATCAGGTACAGGTCCCACTTCCCCGGCTCGGTGGTCATCTTCAGCAGCCGCTTCCAGGTGACCGTGTCCGTCTTGCCGGTGCGCGGCAGTCCCCGCTTGCCCTGGAACCCCTTCACCGCCCGCTCGGTCAGGTCGTCGTACGTCCCCGTGGGCCCGTCGAAGAGCCACGCCACCTGCCGCAGCCGGGCCTGCAGTTCCCGGACGTCCCGGCCGGTGTCGCCGCGCGACCAGAGGACCTTGGGCGGCGCGGGGGAGGAAGGGGAGGCACTCGGCTTGGCGTCGTCCGACGCCTTCCCGCCGGGGGACTCCGGGGACGCCGACGCCGACGGCTCACGGTCCGGCAGTTCGATCCGTACCGGGGACCCGCCGTCCTCGCCCGTCTGCACCGTGCAGCCCGCGAGTACGGCCGCCGACGCCAGTGCCGCGGCCGATCTCCTCATGCTCACCATCCGGCCCCCAAAAGACGTGGATGTCCCTAGAGATGCTCCCCGCGGATGACTGGTTGCGAACGACGGTGCATCGTTGTGACCGGGACCGCATCGCGGCTGTGAGGAAGGTCCCAGCGTGCTGCACTCCTCCGGGCGCGCCGCACGCGGCTACAGTCCGTCGAAGGGTCGGGCTGTACCAGTGAGTAATAGGCAGCGAGCGAAACTGCTCGGCGGGAGGCAACACACCATGGCGCGCGAGTCTGAGTCCGGACTGCCCATCGAGCCGGTCTACGGGCCAAAGGACCTGGCGGGCTGGGACGCGGCCGAGAAGCTGGGCGAACCGGGGAAGTACCCCTTCACCCGCGGTGTCTACCCGACGATGTACACCGGCCGCCCCTGGACCATGCGCCAGTACGCCGGCTTCGGTACCGCCACCGAGTCCAACGCCCGCTACAAGCAGCTCATCGCCAACGGCACCATGGGCCTGTCGGTCGCCTTCGACCTGCCCACCCAGATGGGCCACGACTCCGACGCGCCGATCGCCTCCGGCGAGGTCGGCAAAGTCGGTGTGGCCATCGACTCCATCGACGACATGCGCGTCCTGTTCGGCGGGATCCCGCTGGACAAGGTCTCCACGTCGATGACGATCAACGCCCCCGCCGCCCTGCTGCTGCTCCTGTACCAACTGGTCGCCGAGGAGCAGGGCGTCAGCGCCGACAAGCTGACCGGCACGATCCAGAACGACGTGCTGAAGGAGTACATCGCGCGCGGGACGTACATCTTCCCGCCCAAGCCCTCCCTGCGCCTGATCGCGGACATCTTCAAGTACTGCAAGGCCGAGATCCCGAAGTGGAACACGATCTCGATCTCCGGCTACCACATGGCCGAGGCCGGCGCGTCCCCCGCGCAGGAGATCGCGTTCACCCTCGCCGACGGCATCGAGTACGTCCGTACGGCCGTCGCCGCCGGCATGGACGTCGACGACTTCGCCCCCCGTCTGTCCTTCTTCTTCGTGGCCCGCACGACCATCCTGGAGGAGGTCGCCAAGTTCCGCGCGGCCCGCAGGATCTGGGCGCGGGTGATGAAGGAGGAGTTCGGCGCCAAGAACCCCAAGTCGCTGATGCTGCGCTTCCACACCCAGACCGCCGGTGTGCAGCTGACGGCCCAGCAGCCGGAGGTGAACCTGGTCCGCGTCGCCGTCCAGGGCCTCGCGGCGGTCCTCGGCGGCACCCAGTCCCTGCACACCAACTCCTTCGACGAGGCCATCGCGCTGCCGACGGACAAGTCGGCCCGCCTCGCCCTGCGCACCCAGCAGGTACTCGCCTACGAGACCGATGTGACGGCCACCGTCGACCCGTTCGCGGGCTCCTACGTCATCGAGAAGATGACCGACGACGTCGAGGGGGCCGCGCTGGAGCTGATGCGCAAGGTCGAGGAGCTCGGCGGCGCGGTCACCGCCATCGAGCAGGGCTTCCAGAAGAGCGAGATCGAGCGCAGCGCCTACCGCATCGCCCAGGAGACCGACTCCGGCGAGCGGGTGGTCGTCGGCGTCAACCGCTTCCAGCTGGAGGAGGAGGAGCCGTACGAGCCGCTGCGCGTGGACCCCGCCATCGAGGCCCAGCAGGCGGAGCGGCTCGCCAAGCTCCGCGCCGAGCGGGACCAGCAGGCCGTGGACACCGCCCTGGCCGCCCTGAAGAAGGCCGCCGAGGGCGAGGACAACGTCCTGTACCCGATGAAGGACGCCCTGCGCGCCCGCGCGACGGTCGGCGAGGTCTGCAACGCGCTGCGCGAGGTCTGGGGCACCTACGTGCCCTCCGACGCCTTCTGAGGGGCCGTCCGTCTCGCCCTGCGAAATCCGGTAAGGGAGTGTCACACCCTCGTGCGACACTCCCTTCCATGTTCGGCGTGATCGACCTTCCCACCTATCTCGCGGGCCTGATCCTGATCGTCCTGCTGCCCGGCCCCAACTCGCTGTACGTGCTCTCCGTGGCCGCCCGCAAGGGCGTCCGGTCCGGGTACACCGCCGCGGCCGGCGTGTGGTGCGGGGACACGGTGCTGATGACCCTGTCCGCGGCCGGAGTGGCCTCGCTGCTGCAGACCAACGCCGTGCTGTTCGCCGTCGTGAAGTACGCCGGTGCCGGCTATCTGACCTGGCTGGCCGTCGGCATGCTGCGGGCGGCCTGGGGGATGTGGCGGACCCGGCGGGAGGCCACCGCCGAACAGGCCCCGGCCCCGGCCGCCGACGAGCGGCCCTTCCGGCGCGCTTTCGTCGTCAGCCTGCTCAACCCCAAGGCGATCCTGTTCTTCGTCGCCTTCTTCGTGCAGTTCGTCGATCCCCAGTACGCCTACCCGGCGCTGTCCTTCGTGGTGCTGGGCGCCTTCGCCCAGCTCGCCAGCTTCCTCTACCTCAGCGCCCTGATATTCGGCGGGACGAAGCTGGCCGCCGCCTTCCGCCGCCGCAAGCGCCTGTCGGCGGGCGCCACCTCGGCGGCGGGCACGCTGTTCCTCGGCTTCGCGGTGAAGCTGACGATGGCGAGCGCGTAGGCGACCGGAGACCTACAGACCGAACCGGGCGAGATAGGCGGGCAGCCCCTCGGCCGTCGCGCCCGCCCAGCCGACGTACCCGTCCGGCCGTACGAGGAACAGGCCCTGTCCGTAGTACGGCTGCTCCGGGCCGCAGACCACGTGGACCGCTGCGGGCACCTGCGGCACCTCGGTGCCGACGGCGACCAGCGTCCAGTGCGGACCCTTGAACGCGTCGAACAGTCGTACGCCGCCCAGCCTGCCGTCCGGCGCGCGGTCGCCCGCCCGCAGCGGTTCCGGCTCGGTGCGGGTCTCCTCGGTGAGGGAGGAGTCGGGGTAGCCGAGCCCGAGCTGCCGGGTCTCCTTGCCGCGCCGGACTTCCCCGCGGTGCACGCCGGTGGTCAGCTGGAGCATGTCGGCGGCGATCCGGCGCCGCTCCTCCTCGTAGGTGTCCAGCAGCCCGGGGTCGGCCCCGTCGCGCAGCACCGCCCCCAGCTTCCAGCCCAGGTTGTAGGCGTCCTGCACGCTGGTGTTCAGGCCCTGGCCGCCGGCCGGTGAGTGGATGTGCGCCGCGTCCCCGGCGAGGAAGACCCGGCCGACGCGGAAGCTGTCCGCCAGCGCGGCCCGGGGCCGGAAGTCCGAGGCCCACAGGACCTCGGTGACGTCCTCGGGGGCGAGGTGGGTGCGCTCGGCCACCGTCTTGCGCACGCCGTCCGGGGAGGTGTCCACCTCGGCGCCCTCCGGGAACTGCGCCACCACCTGGAAGTCCTCGGTGCCCGCCAGCGGGCAGATGGTGAAGAAGCCCACGGTCTCGGACGGCGGCCAGATGTGCCAGTTGTCCCGGTCGATGCCGGTGAGCCGCACGTCCGCCACCAGCGTCGGCTGCGGGTCGACCGTCTCGCCGGTCATCCCGACCCCGAGCGCCCGCCGCACCGCCGACCGGCCGCCGTCCGCCGCGACCGCGTACCGGGCCCGGACGGTGCCCCCGTCGGCGAAGGTGACGGTCACCCCGTCGGCGTCCTGCTCCAGCGAGACCGCCTCCCGTCCGAAGGCGACGCTCCCGCCCAGCTCCAGCAGCCGGGCGTAGAGGATCTCCTGCGTCCGCCACTGCGGCACCATGCACGAGTCGTTGTAGGGCTCGTCCTCGGTCGGCTCGGCCGGGTCGAACAGGTGGTGCTCACCCAGCCGGCGGCCGTCCTTCCAGACCATCCCGACCGGGTAGCGCCCGCCCGCCGCCTGGATGGCCTCGACGACTCCGAGGTCGTGGAAGACCTCCATCGTCCGGGGCTGGAGCCCCTTGCCGCGCGAGCCGGGGAACAGGGCGTCCGCCTGTTCCACCACCAGCGCGTCCACGCCGCGCCGGGCGAGATCCACGCCGAGGGCGAGCCCGGTCGGCCCCGCACCCACGATCAAAACGTCGGTTTCCATGGCATTTCTCCTTAACGTTGTTAAGTGCCGTCGTTCACGAGGATGGCCTTAACGGCGTTAAGCTGTCAAGCGTGACGAAGGAACGAAGAGCCCCCCTGGACCGCCGCCAGGTGGCCGCCGCCGGGCTGAAGCTGCTGAACGAGGCCGGTCTGCACGGCCTGACCCTGCGGGCCATCGCCAAGGAACTGGACGTCAAGGCGCCGGCCCTCTACTGGCACTTCAAGGACAAGCAGGCCCTGCTGGACGAGATGGCGACCGAGATGTACCGCCGGATGATCGCGGACTCCGACCTGGACCCCGCCGACACCTGGCGGGAGCGGCTGCTGAAGTCCAACCGCGGACTGCGCGCGGCCCTGCTGCGCTACCGCGACGGCGCCAAGGTCTTCAGCGGCTCCAGCTTCACCGGCAACGAGTACGCCGAGCAGATGGAGGACAACCTGCGCCTGTTCACCTCGGCCGGCTTCACCCTGCCGCAGGCGGTCCGGGCCACGACGACCACGTACACCTACACCCTCGGCTTCGTCACCGAGGAGCAGGCGGCCGTGCCCCCCATCGAGGCCAGGGCCGAGCGGCTGGCCGACTTCCCCCTGACGGCGGCGGCGGGCCCGGAGATCTTCGCCGACTTCGACGCGCACTACGAGGAGGGCCTGGCGATGGTCCTCGCCGGGATCGAGGCCACGTACGGGGTGCGCTGACCCCGGGCGGGTCCGTCAGCGGCGCCGCCGCCCGGCGAGGGCGTCCCGCAGCCGCGGCGTCAGCGGCCGCTCGACGTAACGGTTCAGCAGCCGGGCCAGCAGCAGCATCGAGGCGACCGTCAGCGCGAAGGTCGCCCATGAGGACAGGCCGAGCTCCTGGTGGAGGGCCCGGATGACCACCCAGCCCAGATGCTCGTGGACCAGGTAGAAGGGGTACGTCAGCGCCCCGGCCACGGTCAGCCAGCGCCAGTCGGCCCGGCCGAGCAGGCCGAGCGCGACCGCCGCCACGGCCAGGAAGCCGAGCGTCACCACCAGCACGATGCCGAACGAGGAGCGGTGCGCGAAGACGTCCGGCCCCGGCGCCTGCCACAGTCCGCGCACCGCGTAGTGCTGCCCGATCAGCCAGCCCACCCCGGCGATGCCCCAGGCGTAGGGGTCCCGGCGGTCGCGGTGGACGAGGTAGAGGCCGACGCCGCCGATGAAGAACGGCGCGTACTCGGGCATCAGGACCAGGTCCAGCAGCGGCTCGTGCGCGGCCTCGGCGACGACCGCCGCGAGCGTCCAGCCCGCGCAGAACAGCACCACCCGCCGCCGGGTGACGCCGGGCAGGACCACACACAGGGCGAACAGCGCGTAGAAGCGGACCTCCGCCCACAGCGTCCAGCAGACCCCGAGCACCCGGTCGACGCCCAGCGGCTGCTGGAGCATCGTCAGGTTCACCAGCGCGTCACTCGGCGCGACCGCCTCGTAGGCCACGACCGGCAGCGCGAACACCGCGGTCACCAGGAGCACGGCGGCCCAGTACGCGGGCAGCAGCCGGGCGGCGCGGGAGGCGAAGAAGGACTTCAGCGGCCGCCCCCAGCCGCTCATGCAGATCACGAACCCGCTGATGACGAAGAAGACCTGGACGCCCAGGCAGCCGTAGGCGAAGTACCCGTGCAGCGCGGGGAATTGGTCGGCCGCGGAGCTGCCCCAGGCGTCGGAGACCTCGCCGCCCCGCCCGCCGTAGTGATAGGCGGCCACCATCAGCGCGGCCAGCAGCCGCAGTCCGTCCAGCGCGCGCAGCCGGGTCGGTCCGGGAGCCGTCCGCCGCGCCCGCCGGGGCGGATCGATCACCGTGCGGACGGTCGTGGAGGCCACAGAAATTCCCCTTGTCGGATGAACGCCGGGTGCGTGACGCACGCTAGTCAGGGGCGAGGGAATTCCTCAGCAGACCGGCCCGTAATTGGTCCGGTAGTACTGGTGAGTTCACCTGAACGTCGTTTTGCCTTTCTCGTGCGGTCGAAAGGTCCGGGCCCCCACGCGGGTGAGGGCCCGAACGGTTCAGCGTCTCAATGACTTCCCCAACGCCTTCGCCCGCCGCAGCACCCGGCGCGCCACGGAGTTGCGCGGCAGGAACGACAGGCGTTGCGGGATACCGCCGGGCAGGCCGAGGGCGGTCAGGCGCTTGCGCTTGAAGAAGCGGCGGGTGCGCGGGGAGTAGTGCTGGGACAAATAGCGCTCGGCGGCCGGGCGCAGGTCCGCGTGGATCTGCGGCTGCATGGTGAACCCTATGGCGGCGATCAGCGCGCCCAGGGTCTCCTCGGGGACGGGCTCCTCGCCCTCGCGCCGCTCCAGGTCCGGCAGCAGCGCGTCCGCCAGCACGGCGGGGACGCGGTTGCTGTTCTGGTACGGCGCGAGCCCCGCCAGCAGCGGCTCGGTGCCGATGCGGGCGACGGGCAGGCCGTAGAAGGCGGACGCGGTGAACAGGGCGGTGGAGAAGCAGCCGACGACCAGAGCGGGGCGGGACTTCTCGAACAGCGTCTCGGCGAGCACCGGGACGTCCAGCACCGTCAGTTCGACGCCGAGCCGCTCGGCCTCGGTCTCCAGGGCGCGGCTGTAGCGGGCGGGCGCGGTGGGGTGGGGCTTGAAGACCAGCGCGCGGTGCCCGCGGGCGACGGCGCCGCGCACCATCCTCAGGTGCAGTTCCTCCTCTTCCTGCGGCGTCATGATGTTCAGCGCCGACAGGTACTGGCCGAGCAGCAGCGCGCAGTCGTCCGGCAGCACCGGCAGGTCCTCGACCGCGCCCGCGAGTTCGCCCATCACCTTCAGGAAGGCCTCGCCCGGCACCACCTCGGCGGGCACCCCGAACTCGGTGAGCAGCAGCGGGGTCAGGCCCGGCACCAGCTCCAGGTGGAGCAGGCGCCGCACCCGGGTGCCGACCAGCGGGTCGAGCTTGTTGCGGGTGGGGCCGTAGCTCATCAGGCCGTCGGCGTAGACATGGACGGGGGCGCCGGTGAAGATCTGCGCCACCGCGAGCGCCGGGTTGACCTGGAGGGACTCCAGGACCAGCTCCACCCGGTCCTCGCCCAGCCCCCACAGCAGCCGCACGTACCGCTCGAACAGCGGCAGGTCCTCCTGGCGCGGCGCCCAGGCGCCGGGGTGGAAGGGGCGGATCGCCTCGTTGAAGGAGAGCACCGCGTCGAAGTGGTCGCGCAGTGGCTCGAACCCCGGCATCCGGTCGACGGGCACCGTGGTCTCCGGGCAGGCGGAGGTGGTGAACACCAGCAGCAGCCGGCGGTCCGCCTCCGCGAAGCACCCCGACTCCAGCGCGGCGGCCAGCGTGGCGGCGCCGTACAGGGTGGAGACGCAGTGGATCTGGGTGGTCCGACGAGCAGTCATGCGGCCGCCTTGGCAGTGGTGAACCGGCGCCGCAGCCGCCGCAGCCGGCCGGCCCGGCGCAGGTCCATGGTGTCGAGTACGTCTCCGAGCGCGTCCTGCGGCATGCGCTGTATGGCCGCCGCGCTCATGGTCCGCAGCTTCCTGGCCACGGCCGGTTCCCACTTGGACTCGTCCGACAGATGGTGGGCGATGATCGCGCAGTAGGTGCGTACCGCCTTGGGCAGCAGCCGGTCCGCCTCCCGGTCGGCCGCCGTCTCCTCGACCACCTGGTCGAAGGCCCGGATGAAGTCGAGCTGACGGACATCACCGATCTGGGTGAGCGAACCGGCCACGCCCCGGCGGTAGAAGACGCCGAGCAGGCCGAGCACGGCGAACGACCTCGCCTCGCGGTGCAGCTTCCAGATCCACGGCCGGTCCTCCGCGGTGCGCAGTCCGTCCGTGAAGTGCAGCAGCCCCGCGTCCAGCAGCCGGCGGGAGTAGGCGCCGGCCCAGGCGTAGGCGTAGTCCACGGAGGTCGTCCGGTCGGCGGGCAGGATCGCCGCGCGCGGGTCGAGGACCTCGCCGCGGCGGCCGTGCGGCACCCGGTGCACCGAACGGGCCCGGGCCTTGGCCTGGACGTGGTCGGTGCGCACGAAGTCGCAGCCCAGTTCCTCGACGGCGGCGGCCAGTTCGCCGAGGTAGCCCGGCGCCAGCCAGTCGTCGCCGTCGAGGAAGGTGAGGAACTCCCCTCCCGCCTCGTCCAGTCCGGTGTTGCGGGCGGTGGCGAGTCCTCCGTTCACCTCGCGTCGGATGTAGCGCACCTGTGCGACATCCGAGAGTTGTTCGGCAGCGCGTTCGAGGATCACCGGAGTGTCATCCGCCGAATGGTC
Organism: Streptomyces sp. NPDC110618; assembly: GCF_055657065.1. NCBI lineage: Bacteria > Bacillati > Actinomycetota > Actinomycetes > Kitasatosporales > Streptomycetaceae > Streptomyces > Streptomyces sp. NPDC110618. Next base: position 332,960 of record NZ_JBVKBN010000004.1, read on the forward strand.
GTCCACCAGGATGAACTCGAAGTCCTTACGAGCATTGGCCCGAAGACTTCTCAGAGTGTCCGGCGCGTATTGCTGCACGTTGTAGAACGGCACGATCACGGAAAGCTTTGGCACCCGCAGAAGATTAGAACGGCGGTCCGCGAGGGAACTTGACGGCGCGCGTACGGCGGGTGAACTGAATGTGTCGGATCCGTGCATCGCCCGTGCTTTCCGCCTTTCCACGGGCCGGTTCGACTCGCGGTGGGGTGTTGTTAACTCTTTGTTGATTCGAGGTTGGGCTATACCTGGGAAATGCTTCCTAGCGTCTTCTTCGTGCCAGCAAGTACAACGAAGCCGCCGCGCATCGCCGTCCTCGCGGACTCCGACACCCGATGGAAATGGGGTGCTCTCACGGCGGGCCGCATCGCCCCGGGCCCGGCCGTCGAATCCGGAGCCGGGGATGGCCCGCAAGCCGCCCTTGTCCTCGACGGGTTCCTGCTGCGCGGCCGGGCCACGCCCACCGCCCGCCAACTGGCCGAGGTCGGCGTGCGCGCGGACTCGCTGCGCGAGGTGACGGCGGTGGAGTTCCTGCGCGCGATGGGGGAGGAGGAGTACGACATGGTCGTACTGGCCCTCGTCGGCGGCGGGGTGCAGGCCGTGCTGCACGGCCTCAAGCGTGTGTGGGAGGACCGCGAGAAGCGTCCCGTCGTGATCACCGGCTATGTCGGCGTCGTCTACGAGAAGCTCGCCGACGGACTGCTGCTGCGGCACGGCGCCGACCTCGTCCTCGCCAACTCCCGCCAGGACGCCGAGCGGTTCCGCGCGGTCTACGAGGGCGTCGGCGCCGACGCCTCGGCGGTCACCGAGGTCGCGCTGCCGTTCCTGGGCGGCGCGCCCTACACCGGGGAGCACGACCCGTACACGGTGGTCTTCGCCGCGCAGCCCTCCGTCCCGGAGAACCGCCGGGACCGTACGTACCTGCTGGAGCGCCTGGTCCGGCACGCCCGGCTGCACCCCGAGCGGCAGGTCCTGCTGAAGCTGCGCTCCAGACCGGGCGAACACACCACGCACATCGAGGAGTTGCCGTACCAGAAGCTCGCGGAGAAGCTGGCCGCCCCCGCCAACTTCCAGCTGGTGTACGGGCATATGGGCGAGGTGCTGGACCGCACCGACCTGCTGGTCACCGTCAGCTCCACGGCCGCCCTGGAGTCCCTGCACCGCCGTATCCCCACCGCGGTCCTCACCGACCTCGGGGTGCGTGAGCAGCTCGGCAACCACCACTTCGTCGGATCCGGCTGCCTGGCCTCCTGGGACCAGCTGGACGCGGGCCACCGCCCGGTCCCCGACGAGGAGTGGGTGTCCCGCCAGGGCGTGGCCACGGACGGCGCGTTCGACGCGGCCCGCGAACGGATCGCCAAGCTGCTGGCCCTGCCGCTCCCGCCGCTGACCCCGTACTACACCCCCGCCACGGCCCCCGGATACCTCCCCGGCATCCTCGCCCGCCACCACCTCGCCCCGGACGGCTCCCCGCTTCCCGGCGCCCCGGCCCACGACCGAGCCCCCGGCCCGGTCCGCCAACTCGTCCGCCGAGCCGCCCGCGGCGCCTACCGGCACGGCGTGCAGCGGGTGGCGCCGGTGATCCGGCGGATGGGGGAGCTGTGAGCGCCGCGGCTCTTCCCGGCGGAGCTGTGAGCGTCGGGGCTTGTTCTGGCGGAGCTGTGAGCGCCGCGGCTCTTCCCCGCACGGCGGACGCCAGTACAGCGACCGCCACCCCGGCCCCGCCCCGTACGCCCCGCCGGCCCGTGCAGCAGACGCACCCCTGCCCGGTCCGCCGGGCGCTGCCACCGGCCCCCGCCCTCCGGCGACCGGAGCGTGACCTGTGAAGACCACACCCGTCCCCCACCCCGCACCAGGAGTGCACCCCATGCCCGACTCGCCCGCCCCCGCGCGCCGTGTGCTCGCCGTCATCCCCGCCCGCGGTGGCTCCAAGGGCGTGCCCGCGAAGAACCTCGCCCCTGTCGGCGGTGTGCCGCTGGTCGCCCGGGCGGTGCGTGAGTGCCGGGCCGGGCGGCTGGTGACCGATGTCGTGGTCTCCACCGACGACCAGGCCATCGCCGCCGCCGCCCGGCAGGCCGGCGCCGAGGTCGTACTGCGGCCCGCCGCCATCGCCGGGGACACCGCCACCTCCGAGGCCGCCGTGCTGCACGCCCTGGACAGCCACGAGGAACGGCACCGGACCGAGGTGGACGTGGTGCTGCTCGTGCAGTGCACCAGCCCCTTCGTGACCCGCGAGGACATCGACGCCGTCACGGCGGCGGTGGTGGAGAACGGCGCCGACACCGCGGTCACCGTGGCCCCCTTCCACGGCTTCGTCTGGCGCGACGCCGAGGAACCCGAGGAGGGCGGCGTCGGCGTCAACCACGACAAGTCCTACCGCCCGCGCCGCCAGGACCGCCCCCAGGACTACCTGGAGACCGGCACCGCCTACGCGATGGACGCGGCCGGTTTCCGCACCCACCACCACCGCTTCTTCGGCCGCACCGAACTGGTCCGCACCGACCCCGCGCGCGTGCTGGAGATCGACGACCCGCACGACCTCGCGCGGGCCCGCGCCCTCGCGCCCCTGTTCGACGCGGGCCGCCCCGGCGCGCTGCCGGCCGCCGAGGACATCGACGCGGTCGTCCTCGACTTCGACGGCACCCAGACCGACGACCGGGTGCTGATCGACGCCGACGGAAGGGAGTTCGTCTCCGTGCACCGCGGGGACGGCCTCGGCATCGCGGCCCTGCGTCAGGCGGGCCTGCGGATGCTGATCCTCTCCACGGAACAGAACCCGGTGGTCGCCGCCCGGGCCCGGAAGCTCAAGATCCCGGTCCTGCACGGCGTCGACCGCAAGGACCTCGCCCTCAAGCAGTGGTGCGAGGAGCAGGGCATCGCGCCGGAGCGCGTGCTCTACGTCGGCAACGACGTCAACGACCTCCCGTGCTTCGCCCTCGTGGGCTGGCCGGTGGCGGTCGCGAGCGCCCACGACGTCGTGCGCGGCGCCGCACGCGCCGTCACCACCGTCCCGGGCGGCGACGGCGCGATCCGGGAGATCGCCGGCTGGATCCTCGGCCCCTCCCTCGATTCCCTCACCAAGTAAGGACACCTCCCGCCATGAGCAACTCCCGACTCCGCTCGTTCGGTCCCTCGCGCCTGGCCGGTCCCGGCCAGCCCGTCTACATCTGCGGCGAGATCGGCATCAACCACAACGGCGAGCTGGAGAACGCCTTCAAGCTGATCGACGCCGCCGCCGAGGCCGGCTGCGACGCCGTCAAGTTCCAGAAGCGCACCCCGGAGATCTGCACCCCGCGCGACCAGTGGGACATCGAGCGCGACACCCCCTGGGGCCGCATGACCTACATCGACTACCGCCACCGCGTGGAGTTCGGCGAGCAGGAGTACCGCCGGATCGACGAGTACTGCAAGGAGAAGGGGATCGACTGGTTCGCCTCCCCCTGGGACATCGAGTCCGTCGCCTTCCTGGAGAAGTTCGACGTCCCGGCCCACAAGGTGGCCTCCGCCTCGCTCACCGACGACGAGCTGCTGCGCGCCCTGCGCGCCACCGGCCGCACCGTCATCCTCTCCACCGGCATGTCGACCCCGCGTCAGATCCGCCACGCGGTGGAGGTGCTGGGCTCGGACAACATCGTGCTCTGCCACGCCACCTCGACGTACCCGGCGAAGGCGGAGGAGCTCAACCTGCGGGTCATCCACACCCTCCAGGCCGAGTACCCGAACGTCCCGATCGGCTACTCCGGCCACGAGACCGGCCTGCAGACCACCCTCGCCGCGGTCGCGCTCGGCGCCGCCTTCGTCGAGCGGCACATCACCCTCGACCGCGCCATGTGGGGCTCGGACCAGGCCGCCTCGGTCGAGCCGCAGGGCCTGACCCGGCTGGTGCGCGACATCCGCACCATCGAGGCGTCCCTCGGCGACGGCATCAAGAAGGTCTACGAGTCCGAGCTGGGCCCGATGAGGAAGCTGCGCCGGGTCCAGGGCGTCGTCGTCGAGGCGGAGAACGCCGCGGCGGCCGGCGAACCCGTGTCGGTCTGAGCCTGTTGGATCGGATCTGAGAGGATTTGATCCGATCCAACCCGTTAATCAGATCCCACCCGTTAGTCAGATCCAACCTGTTAGTCAGCCCCCACCCGTTAGTCAGATCCCACCTGCTGGTCGGACCCCATCTGTTGGTCGGATCCAGCAGCCCTCGGATCCGATTCAACCCACCCCCGATTCTCCAACGACGGGACGGTCGTACGCAGATGAGCCCCCGCGCCGGGAATGCCGGTACCCGCAGCCTCGCGTTCGTCGAGAGCCCCGTACAGCTGCTGAACGTGCTGGAGTGGGCCCACGCGCACCCGCACGCGCTCGGCGCGGGGCTCACCGTGGTGGTCCTGTCCCCGGTCGACCCGATGACCCGCGGCCAGCTGCGCCGGATGGCGGAGCTGGCCCGTGAGGAGGGGCACGAGCTGCGCTGGGAGGAGGCGCGCGGCGGCGCGGGCGCGCCGTTCCGTACCGTGGCGGGCCTGGCGGGCATGCTCCGCCGGGCTCCGCGTGTGGTCCTCGGGGACCCCTTCTCCCGCTATGTCCAGCTCCTGCTGGCCATCACCCCGGCCCGGGACCTGGTGGTGGTGGACGACGGCACGGCGACCATGGAGTTCGTCGCCCAACTGGCCCGCGGCGAGCGCCTGGTGCGCTGGCACCGCAAGGGGGGCCGTACGGCCCCCCGGGACCTGGTTCTGGCCCCGGCCTCCTCGGCGGCCCGCCGCAGGCTCACCCCGGGCCGCGGCCGCCGGGTGCAGGTCTTCTCCTCGATGCCGATGCAGGAGACCCTGCCGGGCCTGGAGGTCTCGGCGAACACCTTCGCCTGGACCCGGTCCCGCTTCGGCCCGCCCCGCATCACCCGGAGTGCCGACCTGGTCGGCACCTCCCTGGTGGAGACCGGCGTGGTCGACGGCGACCGCTACCTGGAGGCGGTGCGCTACCTGGCGAGGACCCACGGCGCGACCCGCTACTTCGCGCACCGCCGGGAGAGCGCCGACAAGCTGCACCGGCTGGCCGTCGAGACGGGCCTGGAAGTCGTCCGCCCGGACCTCCCCCTGGAGCTGATCGCCTGCCGCGGCCCGATCGGCAGCGAGGTCCTCAGCTTCCCCTCCACGGTCGTCCACACCCTTCCCCTGGCCCTGGCCGGGACGGACGTACGGCTGGCGGTCTGCGACATCGACCCCGCCTGGCTCACCTCCCACGCCTCTCCGCGCGCCCACGGCTTCCTCTCCGGAGTCACCGGCTCGGCGAAGGGCGTCCACCGGCTGGCGGTGAACCTGGCCTGAGCCGTGTGGGCGTACTCCGTTCGGCGGACGGCTTGAATTTGGTATGGACCTGCCAAGGCAGGGGTTCTACGGTGCGAGCGAGTGCGTTCTGAGAGCGCTCTCACCTCCTCCAGCTCCCCACAACCCCGCCAGGAGGCCCCCCATGAGACGCACCGTCACCCTGCGCGCCGCCGTAGCGGCCCTGCTCCTCGCCACCGGACTCGGCACCGCCCAGGCGAGCACCGCGAACGCCGCCCCCACCCCCGGAGCCACCGAGACCTCCGTCTCGCCCGGTCTGCTCGACGCCATGAGCCGCGACCTCGGCCTGACGAAGACCCAGGCGAAGGAGCGGCTGCGCGCCGAACGCGCCGCCCTCGACACCGAGCAGGCCGCCCGGTCGGCGGCCGGGCGCGCCTACGGCGGCTCCTGGTTCGAGCCGTCCACCGGCAGGCTCGTGGTCGCCCTCACCGACCGCGCCAAGGCCGGCGAGATACGCGCCCTCGGTGCCGACACCCGGCTCGTGAAGCACAGCGCCGCCGCCCTGGACCGGGTCACGACCCGGCTGAACGCGCTCTTGGCACCGTCCGGAGTGGCCGGCTGGCACGTCGACCCCGAGGCCAACAGCGTGGTCGTCACGGTCGTACGCGGCGAACGGAACGCCTCCGCCGTACGGGCCTTCGTCGACCGCGCCCGGAGCACCGGCCCCGTCGAGGTCGCGTACACGCCCGAGGCGCCGCGCACCTACGCGGCGGGCACCGTCGGCGGTGACCCGTACTACACGGGAAACGTCCGCTGCTCCATAGGCTTCTCCGTGCACGGCGGCTTCGTCACCGCCGGGCACTGCGCACAGGCCGGGGCGGCGGTGCGCGGCTGGGACGGCTCGGCCATGGGCACCTTCCAGGGCTCCTCGTTCCCCGGCAACGACTACGCCTACGTCAGCATCCACAGCGGCTGGTGGACCGTGCCGGTGGTCCTCGGCTGGGGCACGATCCCGGACCGCCTGGTCCGCGGTTCCGCGGAGGCCCCGGTGGGTACCTCGATCTGCCGCTCCGGCTCCACGACCCACTGGCACTGCGGCACGGTCCTGGCCAGGAACGAGACCGTCAACTACGCCCAGGGCGCCGTCCACCAGATGACCAAGACCAGCGTCTGCGCCGAGCCCGGTGACTCCGGCGGCTCCTTCATCAGCGGCGACCAGGCGCAGGGCGTCACCTCCGGCGGCTGGGGCAACTGCTCCACCGGCGGCGAGACCTGGTTCCAGCCGGTCAACGAGATCCTCTCCCGTTACGGCCTGACCCTGCACACCGCCTGACCGACCGCCGGCGGGGCCCGGTGACAACGCTGTCGCCGGGCCCGGCGGCTCACTCCGGCCTGCGGGCCATCAAGTACGCCCTCGTGTACTTCTCCTCCTCCACCGGCTCCCGCACCGTCCGCGCCCGCAGCTCCAGGCCCGCCTCGCGCAGATGCGCCGCGACCGTCTCCGGGGTGCGCAGGTAGTAGCTCAGCGAGATCTCCTTGCCGAACCGCTCCGACAGATGGAGCAGCGTGTCGGTCTCCCCGCCCGGGAACTGGAACGACAGCAGGACGTGCCCGCCCGGCACCAGCACCCGGCGGAACTCCCGGAACACGGCGGTCAGCCGCTCGGTCGGGATGTGGATGATCGAGTACAGGGCGGTAATGCCGCCCAGCGTCTCCTCCGGCAGGTCCAGCGCGGTCATCGTGCCGACGTGGAACCGCAGATGCGGATGGGCCTCGCGGGCCAGCGCGACCATGCGCGGCGAGACGTCCACCCCGAACACCGGCACGCCCAGCTCGTGCAGGCGCGCGGTCACATACCCGGGTCCGCTGCCCAGATCGCCCACCGGGGCCCTGGAGTGACCGCGCACCTCCTCCGCGAAGGCGGTGAGCAGGGCCCGCTCCAGGGGGCGGCTGCCCAGGCCGTCCGGATGGCGCTCGGTGTAGGGGTCGGCCATCGCGTCGTACGACGCCCTGGCCGCCCGTACGAAATCCGGGTCCGTGGTCGGGGCCGTGCCTGTCGTCGGGGCCGTGCCCGGGGCCAGGGCCGGGGCCGTGCCCGTGATCGAGTCCGTGCCCGTGGCCGGGGCCGTGCCCGTGGCCGGGGCCGTGCCCGTGATCGAGTCCGTGCCCGTGGTCGAGTCCCTCGTCGCGTCCGTCACGGGGGCGGAGCCTAGCCGCGCCGGGGGAGGCGGGTCGGCAGTTTCACCCACCGGAAAACTGCCGGACCCCGCACATACCTCGTGGTCCTGGACACGTCAGGATGGCGCCATGAACGGTGTGCGCGAACTCGTCTTCCGGTCCCGCTTCCGGCGCGGCCTGTGGGCCGTCCTGGTCGTGGTCGCGACCGGGGCCCTGCTCACCGCCCTGGCCGTGGCCCGGGGCGGCACGGCCCCGCTGCTCGCCGTCGGCGTGATCTGCCTCGGCACCGGGCTGGCCTTCCTGGGTCCCACCACCGGCGAGGTCCGCGCCGACGCCCACGGCATCCACACCCGGCGCCGCACCGTGTCCTGGACGGACGTCACCGATCTGCGCGTACGGATCAAGCGGTGGCCCCGGGGCCAGGAGTCCCGGCAGATCCTCGTCGCCCTGCGCGACCGGCGCGCCTGGCAGCTTCCCCAGCCCACCGGGTGGGGCACCGACGACGCGTACTTCGAAGACGCCCTGGAGTCCCTGCGCGCCCTGCACCGCCGCCACGGCACCGCGCCCCGCTCGGACCGGCTCGTCCTCGTCTCCCAGCGCACCGCGGGCCGCGGCTCGCCCTGGCCGCCGGTCCTGTGTGTCCTGCTGCTGGTGTGCGCGGGCGCGGCCGCCTGGTCCGTACCGCGGGCCGACGACTCCACGCGGGCCTGGGAGTCGGCCGTACCGTGCGCGGAGTCGACCCCCGCCGAGGACCGGCGCGAGTGCCTGACCACGGTCCCGGCCGTGATCGAGGCGACCGTGGACCAGGGGCCGAAGCAGGGCGGAACGCTGTACTTCGCCGACGACCGTCCGATCGACGCGCTCTCCGTGTCGGGGGAGGCCGCCCGGGAGCTCAAGCCCGGCGACACGGTGCGACTCACCCTCTGGCGCGGCGATGTGATGGAGGTCTCCGGAAGCCGCTACACCTGGCGCGAGCACGTCTCCCCGCCCGGTGACCTGGCCGTGGTCGCGGCCGTGCTCGCCCTCCTCGCGGGCTACCCGGCGGCCACGACGGTGACGCGGCTGCGCTGGCGGAGGCTGCCCGACGGAGAGGTCCTCCCCTCCGCCCTGCCCTACGCGGCCGTCCTCGCCGCGACCGGCGCATGGCTCCTGCCCCTCGCCTACCGGCACCCCACCGACCTGCTCGACTCGCCCACCGCCGTCACCTGGGCGCTCGCGGGCACCGCCGCCACGCTCGCCATGACCGCCCTGGCCTGGCGCGCCACCCGGGTCCGCTTCCCCGGCGAGGTCACCGTCCCGGCCGAGCGGGGGGAGGTCTTCGTGCGCGCCCGCTTCCTGGAGTCCACCGACTACAACCCCGACGGCTTCGGCACCCACATCGCCCTCGGCGGCGACCAGCCGCCCGCCGTCACCCCCGGCCCCGGCCGGTACGGCGCGCTGACCCTTCCGGCCCGGCGGCTCACCGTCACCCGGGTGCGCAGGCCCCAGGAGTACGACGGCGACACCGTGCCCCGCAGCTGGCACGTCGCCGACCTCGACGACGACGGCACCCCCGTCCGCCTGGCCGCCGCCCCGGCCGACCTCGCCCGCGTCCTGCGCGCCCTGGAGACCACAGCGACGCTCGCGGACGCCTCGACTCCGGGTTCCGACAGATGAACAGAACCGACGTGGCTGTCCGTGGCGTGGTATGGGTTGGTAGGAGAGCGGATGGGTGACGTGATCGACTCGCTCGAAAAGTGAGGGAGTTTACCCGTCCCAACCCACACCTATGCGTCTGGCGGCCAGATTTTCTTCCCCTAACGGGCTGAACTTTTGTTGATCGAGGGTCAGTTGGCCACCCGGGCGTCCTACCCTTCAGAGGGTGAAGCAATTGATGTCCGTAGAGTCCGAGGCCGATACCGCGGGGGAAGCCGGGGAAGCGCTGCTCCCGGGCACGCTGCCCGAGTCGCTGCGCGCCGAACTCGTCGCGTTCCGCCGCGACTTGCACATGCATCCCGAGCTGGGCAACCAGGAGTTCCGTACCACCGCCGCGATCAAGGAGCGCCTGGAGCGGGCCGGTCTCGCGCCGCGTGTCCTCGCCGTCGGGACCGGGCTCGTCTGTGACATCGGCAACTGGGACGACGGGCTGCCCGCGCTCGCCCTGCGTGCCGACATCGACGCCCTGCCCATCCCGGACGCCAAGACCGAGTGCCCCTACCGCTCCACGGTGCCCGACCGGGCGCACGCCTGTGGTCACGACGTGCACACCACCGTGGTGCTCGGGGCCGGGCTCGTCCTCGCCGACCTGCACCGCAGGGGGCTGCTGCCGCGGCCGGTGCGGCTGATCTTCCAGCCCGCCGAGGAGGTGCTGCCCGGCGGCGCCGCCGACTCCATCGAGTGCGGGGTGCTGGAGGGCGTGGGCCGGATCGTCGCCGTGCACTGCGACCCGCGGGTGGACGCCGGGAAGATCGGGATCCGCGAGGGCGCCATCACCTCCGCCTGCGACCGGCTGGAGATCGCGTTGGACGGCCCCGGCGGGCACACCGCGCGCCCTCATCTGACCACCGACCTGGTCACGGCCGCCGCCCGGGTGGTCACCGACGTGCCCGCGCTGGTCGCCCGCCGGGTGGACACCCGCGCGGGGCTCGCCGTGACCTGGGGCCGCATCGAGTCCGGCCACGCGCCCAACGTCATCCCGCAGCACGCCGAGCTGTCCGGGACCGTGCGCTGCCTGGACCTGGACGCCTGGCGGCAGGCGCCCGACATCGTGGTCGCCGCCATCGACGAGGTCGCCAATCTGCACCGCGCCAAGTCCGAGATCAACTACGTCCGCGGGGTGCCGCCGGTGGTCAACGACCCCGAGATCACCGAACTGCTGCGGGACGCCATGATCGCCCGCCGCGGCCCCGACTCCGTCGAGGGCACCCAGCAGAGCCTCGGCGGCGAGGACTTCTCCTGGTACCTGGAGCACGTGCCCGGTGCCATGGCCCGTCTGGGCGTACGCACGCCCGGTGAGCGCACCGTCCGCGATCTGCACCAGGGCGACTTCGACGTGGACGAGCACGCGATCAAGGTGGGCGTGGAGCTGTTCACGGCGGCGGCACTGATCGACCTCTGATCGACCCCGATCACCCTCTTCGGGTGCGTTCCGGTTGCGACCCCCACACCCACGGGAGAGTCTGACCCCATGGCGCTCACACCTGCGCGCCGATGTCCTGGAACGCACCATTCGATCCGGTGGTTCACCGGGACGTAACCGGCCATCGGCACGAATGGATAACGGCCACGCGATACCCCGTTCCCAGGAGTGTCTACGCGCGTTAATGTGCGCCGAACTCAGGCACCCACTGCGGGGCTTTTGGAGAATGGGGAACTTCACGATGCGTCGGACATCCAGACTGGCCCGGATCGCGGTGGGGGTCGCGTCGATCGCGCTCGCCGCCACGGCGTGCGGGGGTACCAGCAGCGACAAGGACAGCGGCAGCGACGGCAGCAAGGAGACGAAGGGCCTGGCCATCGCGTACGACATCGGCGGCAAGGGCGACCAGTCCTTCAACGACGCCGCGTACGCCGGTCTGCAGAAGGCCCAGGAGAAGTTCGGTTACAAGACCGCCGACATCGAGCCGACCGAGGGTGAGACGGACGCCGACAAGGAGCAGCGTCTGGCCTCCCTCGCCAAGCAGGGCTACAACCCGGTGATCGGCGTCGGCTTCGCCTACGGCCCCGCCATGGAGGCCGTGGCCTCGAAGTACCCGGACACCACCTTCGGCATCGTCGACTCCGTCGTCGAGGGCGACAACGTGGCCTCCCTGGTCTTCGCCGAGGAGCAGGCGTCCTACCTGGCGGGCGTCGCTGCGGCCAAGGCCACCAAGTCGAACACCGTGGGCTTCGTGGGCGGCGTGGACATCCCGCTGATCCACAAGTTCCAGGCCGGCTACGAGCAGGGCGTCAAGGACACCAACCCCAAGGTCAAGGTCATCAGCCAGTACCTGACCCAGACCGCTGAGGAAGGCGGCTTCTCCAGCCCCGACAAGGGCAAGGCCGCCGCCGAGGGCCAGATCGAGAAGGGCGCGGACGTCATCTACCAGGCGGCCGGCCTGTCCGGCCAGGGTGTGATCGAGGCCGCCGCCAAGGCCAAGGTCTGGGCGATCGGTGTCGACTCCGACCAGTACCAGCAGGAAGCCCTGGCGGCGTACAAGGACTTCATCCTCACCTCCGCCCTCAAGGACGTCGGCGGCGCGGTCTTCGCCCTCGCCGAGTCCGTCCACGACGGCAAGCCGCTGACCGGCGTCCAGACCTTCGACCTCAAGGTCAACGGCGTCGGCCTGGCCGAGAGCAACCCGAAGATGGCCGAGATCGAGGGCCTGACGGACGCGGTGGCCGCGGCCAAGGAGAAGATCATCGCCGGCGACATCAAGGTCAACACGGAGTGACCCACCACCGGTAACTCCCCACGAAGGCGGGCGGCACCCCTCAGGGCGCCGCCCGCTTCACTTGTTCTTCGGGCGCACGCCGGCGGGGGCCGGTCGCGCAGTTCCCCGCGCCCCTGGGGGGTGGGGCCGGCCGTTTGTTCTTCGTGTGCGGGTGGGTGGGGGGCTGGTCGCGCAGTTCCCCGCGCCCCTGGGTGGGACATCCAGCCGCTTCTTCTCCGGCTGCGGCCCGCAGGGAACCGCGAGACCAGCCCCCACCGGCCTTTAGGGGCGCGGGGAACTGCGCGACCAGCCCCCACCGGCCCGCACCCGACACACAACGCCCCCGGGGTCGAAGGGGCGGAGCCCCTGGGGACGGGACGGGTAGGGGCGGCGGGGGCGAAGAAACACACCCCCACCACTCCCCGACGCCCCCCAGTGACCCTCCGTCAAGCGCCGCACGGCACAGGGCACGGCCGGATAACGAGGTGGACAGAAGGGGTTTTCAGGCAGGTCTACGCGCGTTACTCTGCGGCGAAGCAATCAGCGCCGATGCTGTGAAGCAACCGAGCACACCACCGTCCGGCGCTTGTACCACTAGGAGCACTTCACATGCGCCGGATTTCCCGGATCACGGTCGCAGGCGCAGCGACCGCCTCTCTGGCCCTCGCCCTCTCCGCCTGCGGCGGCACCTCCACCGAGTCCAGCAAGTCGGACTCCAAGGGCGGCGACAAGGGCCTGGCCATCGCGTACGACGTCGGCGGCAAGGGCGACCAGTCCTTCAACGACGCCGCGTTCGCGGGCCTGGAGCAGGCGAAGAAGGAGTTCGGCTACACCACGGCCGACGTGGAGCCCACCGAGGGCGAGACGGACGCCGACAAGGAGCAGCGGCTGGTGTCGCTGGCCAAGCAGGGCTACAACCCGGTCGTGGGTGTCGGCTACGCCTACGCCACCGCCGTGAAGGGCGCCGCGGAGAAGTTCCCGGACACCACCTTCGGCATCGTCGACGACTCCACCGTCGAGGCGAAGAACGTCGCCGACCTGGTCTTCTCCGAGGAGGAGGCGTCCTACCTCGCCGGTGTCGCCGCCGCCAAGAGCACCAAGACCAACACCGTCGGCTTCGTCGGCGGCGTGGACATCCCGCTGATCCACAAGTTCCAGGCGGGCTTCGAGCAGGGCGTCAAGGACACCAACCCCAAGGTCAAGGTCCTCTCCCAGTACCTCACGCAGACCGCGGAGGAGGGCGGCTTCTCCAGCCCCGACAAGGGCAAGTCGGCCGCCGAGGGCCAGATCGAGAAGAAGGCGGACGTCGTCTACGCGGCCGCCGGTCTCTCCGGCCAGGGCGTCATCGAGGCCGCCGCCGCCAACAAGGTGTGGGCCATTGGTGTCGACTCCGACCAGTACAAGCAGGAAGCTCTCGCCAAGTACAAGGACTCGATCCTCACCTCGGCGATGAAGGACGTCGCCAAGGCGGTGTACAACCTGGCGAAGTCGGTCGAGGACGGGAAGCCCGAGACCGGTATCGTTCGAGGCGATCTGAAGACCGGCGAGGTGGGCCTGTCGAACTCCAACCCGAAGTTCGCGGACAACGCCGAGCTCCAGGAAGCCATCGAGACGGCCAAGGAGAAGATCATCAACGGCGAGATCAAGGTCAAGAGCAGCTGAACAGCAACACCCTGAGCAGCGTGTAACCGCGGGGTCACGTCAGCTGGGCGGGGTACGGGGAGGCGGACTCCTCGTACCCCGTTGTCAGCGATGCGTCACCCCTTTGTATGCCGTAGGGGCGCTACGCGCGTAGACGACCCCCGTCCCCAGGAGAGTGCGCCATCAAAGCGTCCAGCAGCCCTCCGGCCGGCGCGGCGGTCAACGGTCAGGTGACCGCCGTCGAGCTCGCCGGGATCACGAAGCGATTCCCGGGTGTCGTGGCCAACCACGACATCCACCTCACGGTCCGCAAGGGCACCGTCCACGCCCTCGTCGGCGAGAACGGCGCCGGCAAGTCGACCCTGATGAAGATCCTCTACGGCATGCAGAAGCCGGACGAGGGCACCATCGCGGTCGAGGGCCGGCAGGTCACCTTCTCGTCCCCGGCCGACGCCATCGCCCGTGGCATCGGCATGGTCCACCAGCACTTCATGCTCGCCGACAACCTCACGGTCCTGGAGAACGTGGTCCTCGGCAGCGAGAAGCTCTACGGCATCGGCGCCAAGGCCCGCCGCAAGATCAAGGAACTCTCCGACCGCTACGGCCTGGGCGTGGAGCCCGACCGCCTCATGGAGGAGCTGGGCGTCGCCGCCCGCCAGCGCGTGGAGATCCTCAAGGTCCTCTACCGCGGCGCCACCACCCTCATCCTCGACGAGCCGACGGCCGTCCTGGTCCCGCAGGAGGTCGAGGCGCTCTTCGACAACCTGCGCGACCTGAAGGCCGAGGGCCTGTCGGTCATCTTCATCTCCCACAAGCTGGGCGAGGTGCTCTCCGTCGCCGACGAGATCACCGTCATCCGCCGCGGCACCACCGTCGGCACCGCCGTCCCCTCCCAGACGACGCCGCGTCAGCTCGCCGAGATGATGGTCGGCAGCGAGCTGCCCACCCCGGAGACGGCGGAGTCCACGGTCACCGACCGCCCGGTCATCACCGTCGACAAGCTGCGCCTGGCGGCCCCCGGCGGCAAGGCCCTGCTGGACGACATCAGCTTCACCATCCACGAGGGCGAGATCCTCGGCATCGCCGGTGTCGAGGGCAACGGCCAGACCGAGCTGGTGGACGCCCTCATCGGCCTCAGGAACGCCGACTCCGGCACCATCAAGCTGGCCGACGACGAGATCACCGCCTGGGCCACCCGCAAGCGCCGCGAGCACGGCATCGGCTACATCCCCGAGGACCGCCACCGGCACGGTCTGCTCCTGGACGCGCCCCTCTGGGAGAACCGCATCCTCGGCCACGTCACCGAGAAGCCCAACGCCAAGGGCGTATGGCTGGACCCGAAGGCCGCCCAGGAGGACACCCGCCGGATCGTCGCGGAGTACGACGTCCGTACCCCCGGCATCGACGTCACCGCGGCCTCCCTGTCCGGCGGTAACCAGCAGAAGCTGATCGTCGGCCGCGAGATGAGCCACAAGCCGCGCTTCCTGATCGCCGCGCACCCCACCCGCGGTGTCGACGTCGGCGCGCAGGCCGCGATCTGGGACCACATCCGCGAAGCCCGCCGCGAGGGCCTGGCCGTCCTGCTGATCTCCGCGGACCTCGACGAGCTGATCGGCCTGTCCGACACGCTCCGGGTGATCTACAACGGCAAGCTGGTCGCGGACGCCGACCCGGCCACCGTCACCCCGGAGGAGCTCGGCTCGGCCATGACCGGTGCCGCCACCGGCCACCTGGAACACCCCGAGAACGCCGAGCCCGGCGCAGACACCCCCGAGATCCGCAAGTCTCCCGAGGCTCCGGAAGACGAGGCCCGCTGATGAAGAAGTTCGACAAGGAGCGCGTGCTCCTCGCGGTGGCCGGCCCGGTCATCGCGCTCGCCGTGGCCTTCGCGCTGAGCTCGATCGTGCTCATCGCCTCGGGCAAGAACCCGGTCGAGCCGTACACCCTGATGTTCGAGCAGGCCACCTACTCCGACGTCCAGGTGCTGATCATCAACCAGGCGTCGATGTACTACATCGCCGCCCTGGCGGTGGCCATCGGCTTCCGGATGAACCTGTTCAACATCGGTGTCGACGGCCAGTACCAGCTCGCCGCCATGATGACCGCCATCGTCGGCGCGCACGCGAACATCCCGGCCGCCCTCCAGGTCCCGCTGCTGCTGCTGACCGCCCTGTGCACCGGTGCCTTCTGGGCCGGTATCGCCGGTGTCCTCAAGGTCACCCGCGGGGTCAGCGAGGTGGTCGCGACGATCATGCTCAACGCGATCGCCACCTCCGTCATCGCCTACCTGTGGCTGCCCGACGTCTTCGGTGTGAAGGTCGGCAACAACAACACCACCGGCGTGATGCACGAGTCCGGCTGGATCCCCGGCTTCGACATGGGTGACGCCGGCGAGATCTACGGCCTGGTCCTGCTCGCGGTGCTGCTCGGCATCGGCTACTGGATCGTGCTCAACCGCACCCGCTTCGGCTTCGACCTGCGTGCCTCCGGTGCCTCGGAGTCCGCCGCCGCGGCCAGCGGTGTCGACCCCAAGCGCATGGTGCTGACCGCCATGCTGATCTCCGGTGCGATCGCGGGCCTGGCCGGTCTGCCGATCCTGATGGGCGACACCCACACCTTCAGCCTGAACTTCCCGACCGGCATCGGCTTCCTCGGCATCGGCATCGCGCTGCTCGGCCGCAACAGCCCCGTCGGCATCGCCTTCGCCGCCCTGCTGTGGGCCTGGCTCGACAAGGCCTCGCTCGAGCTGGACTTCCACGACTACGACAAGGAGATCGCGGTCATCATGCAGGGCCTGATCGTGCTCTCGGTGGTCGTCTCCTACGAGGCCGTCCGTGAGTGGGGCCTGCGCCGCCAGCAGCGCCGGGTCGGCGCGGAACTCGCCGCCGGTCACGTCCTCGGCGCCGACAACAACACTTCGAAGGAGGTGGCGGGCCGATGACCGCTCCTCAGACCTCAGCGGTCGACGTCAACCAGCCGACGCTCCAGCCCACGGCGCCGACCGGCCGCCGCCTGTCGTGGCCCGTCCTGCTGCTGGTCATCGCCGGAGCCCTGGCGCTGACCTCCATCGTCCGCATCATCACCGGCGCGGACGGCATCACCAACGTCAGCCAGATGTCCACCGCGCTCGAACTCGCCGTGCCGATCGGCCTCGCCGGTCTCGGCGGTCTGTGGGCCGAGCGGGCAGGTGTCGTCAACATCGGCCTCGAAGGCATGATGATCCTCGGCACCTGGTTCGGCGCCTGGGCCGGTTTCCAGTGGGGCCCGTGGACCGGTGTCGTGGTCGGCATCCTCGGTGGCTGCATCGGCGGCATCCTGCACGCGATCGCGACCATCACCTTCAACGTCAACCACATCGTCTCCGGTGTGGCGATCAACATCCTCGCCCTGGGCATCACCCGCTACCTCGCCCCGCTCGCCTTCGAGGGCGAGCCGGGCGGCTCCGCCAAGCAGTCCCCGGCGGTCGACTCGCTCGGCAACTTCACGGTGCCGGGACTGTCCGACTGGCTCCGGGACCTCAACAACGAGGGCTGGTTCTTCGTCTCGGACATCGCCGGCCTGGTCGGCGGCCTGGTCACCGACGTCTCCTGGCTGACCCTGATCGCGATCGCGCTGATCCCCGCCACCTGGTGGATCCTGTGGCGTACGGCCTTCGGCCTGCGGCTGCGCTCCTGCGGTGAGAACCCGGTCGCGGCCGAGTCCCTCGGTGTGAACGTCTACAAGTACAAGTACCTGGCGGTCGTGATCTCCGGTGGCCTGGCCGGTCTCGGTGGTGTCTTCCTCTCCATCGTGGCCAACCCCTTCTATCTGGAGGGCCAGGTCTCGGGCCGCGGTTACATCGGCCTCGCGGCGATGATCTTCGGCAACTGGATGCCGGGCGGTCTCGCCCTCGGCGCCGGTCTGTTCGGCTACACCGACAGCCTCAACCTGCGCGGCGGCTCGGAGAACGTCCACGCCCTGCTGCTGCTCGGCGCGCTGCTGCTGATCATCGGCGCGATCTGGCTGGTGATCCGGAAGAAGTACGCCTCCTCCACGATCACCGCGGTCATCGGCGCCCTGGTGTTCGCCTGGTACGCGGGCACCAACGAGGTCCCGAACCAGGTCGTCTCCGCCACGCCGTACGTCATCACCCTGATCGTCCTCGCCCTGTCGGCGCAGCGCCTGCGGATGCCGAAGGCGGACGGTCTGCCCTACCGGAAGGGCCAGGGCAAGTGACCCAGCCGGTCGACTGGTCGGCCCTGCGGGAGGTGGCGCGGGAGGCCATGCGCCACGCCTACGCCCCCTACTCGGGCTACCCGGTCGGGGTGGCCGCCCGGGTCGACGACGGCCGCACCGTCTCCGGCTGCAACGTGGAGAACGCCTCCTACGGGCTGGGCCTGTGCGCCGAGTGCGGGCTGGTCTCCGAGCTGCAGCGCACCGGGGGCGGCCGGCTCACGCACTTCACCTGCGTGGACGGCCGGGGCGAGATCCTCGTCCCGTGCGGCCGCTGCCGGCAGCTGCTGTACGAGTTCGGCGGCCCGGACCTGCTGCTGGAGACACCGGCGGGGATCCTGCCGCTGTCGGAGATGCTGCCCCAGGCATTCGGCCCGGACCATCTCGCCAAGTAACTCCTGTGCGGCCCCTCTGAACCGCTTTCAGAGGGGCCGCGCACTTTCTTGAGAACGTCGGAAGGAAAGTCATGGCCATGGATGCCATCTCCGTCATCCGCACCAAGCGGGACTGCGGAGAGCTGAGCGACGAGCAGATCGACTGGGTGATCGACGCCTACACCCGCGGCGAGGTCGCCGACGAGCAGATGTCGTCGCTCGCCATGGCGATCCTGCTCAACGGCATGAACCGCCGGGAGATCGCCCGCTGGACCGCCGCGATGATCGCCAGCGGTGAGCGCATGGACTTCTCCTCGCTCTCCCGCCCGACCGCCGACAAGCACTCCACCGGCGGCGTCGGCGACAAGATCACCCTCCCGCTGGCCCCGCTGGTCGCCGCCTGCGGCGCGGCCGTCCCGCAGCTCTCCGGCCGCGGCCTCGGCCACACCGGCGGCACCCTGGACAAGCTGGAGTCCATCCCCGGCTGGCGCGCGCTGCTGTCGAACGAGGAGATGCTGCACGTCCTGGACACCACCGGCGCCGTGATCTGCGCGGCGGGCGACGGTCTGGCTCCCGCCGACAAGAAGCTGTACGCCCTGCGCGACGTCACCGGCACGGTCGAGGCGATCCCGCTGATCGCCTCCTCGATCATGTCGAAGAAGATCGCCGAGGGCACCGGCTCGCTGGTGCTGGACGTCAAGGTCGGCACCGGCGCCTTCATGAAGACCATCGAGGACGCCCGCGAGCTGGCCTCCACCATGGTCGGCCTCGGCACCGACCACGGCGTGAAGACGGTCGCCCTGCTCACCGACATGTCCACCCCCCTCGGCCTCACCGCGGGCAACGCCCTGGAAGTCCGCGAGTCGGTGGAGGTCCTCGCGGGCGGCGGCCCGGCCGACGTCGTCGAGCTGACCATCGCGCTCGCCCGGGAAATGCTGGACGCGGCCGGCGTCCACGACGCCGACCCGGCCAAGGCCCTGGCCGACGGCTCGGCGATGGACGTCTGGCGCCGCATGATCGCCGCACAGGGCGGCGACCCGGACGCCGAGCTGCCGGTCGCCCGCGAACAGCACGTCGTCACCGCCCCCGCCTCCGGCGTCCTGACCCGCCTCGACGCCTACGACATCGGCGTCGGCGCCTGGCGCCTGGGCGCCGGCCGCGCCCGCAAGGAGGACCCGGTCCAGGCCGGCGCCGGCATCGAACTCCACGCCAAGCCCGGCGACACGGTCAAGGAGGGCCAGCCCCTGCTCACCCTCCACACCGACACCCCGGAACGCTTCGACTACGCCCTCCAGGCAGTCGCGAACGCCTACGACATCGCGGCCCCGGGCACGGAGTTCACGGCGTCGCCGGTGGTGCTGGAACGTATCGCCTGACCTGGGATTTTCTCTTTCGGGTGAACGGGATCGGTGGACCGCCACCGGTCCCGTTGGGCATGCTGGGATCGGTGACGACCGAGAAGGAGACCGCCATGAGCGCACTCGCCGCCGAGCCCGGCGTCCCGCAGGGCACGGACTGGGACGAGATCGTCCGTGTCTGGGAGGAGACGGACGCTCCCGAGGGCAGCAAGGTGGAGATCATCGAAGGGATCGTCACCGTGTCGCCACCGCCGTCCGAAGAGCACAACGACACCGCTGAGTTGGTGCAGCGCCTCCTGTACAAAACGATTCCGGACGACTGGGGCGTCTACCAGACGCTCGGCCTCGCCTGCCCGGAGACGGGCGGCCTGTTCATCCCCGACCTGTGTGTGGTACCGAGGGCCGCCCTGCGGCGCGGCACGCGCGTGCCCGCGGGTGAAGCCGAACTCGTCGTCGAGATCACGTCCAAGAGCAACGCGAACCACGACCGCATCAAGAAGGCCCACGGCTACGCCGTCGCGGGAGTACCGCTCTACCTGCTGCTGGACCCCTGGCAGTCAGGGCGCCCCACGGCGACGCTCTACGGGGAACCGCGGAACGGAACGTACCGCGTGCTCGCCTCGGTGGAGTACGGCGAGAAGCTGGACCTGCCCGAGCCGTTCAAGCTGGTCCTCGACACCGGCATCTTCCCGCTGAGCTGAGCCCCTCTCGCAGGGGCCGGCCGGCCCCGGGTCACTGTGATCCCCGGCAGACCCGCGATGAGTTCCGTGCGCCCACGTGGTCTACCGGTCGTGGACGCCATGACACCCGCGGTACTCGTGCCGGCCGGCCCCGTCTCCCAGGACACCCTGACGCGGCTGTGCGACGACGTGCGCGCGCTGCTGCAAAGATCCGCCGCCGGCGTCGTGGTGTGCGATGTCGGAGGGCTCGGGCCGCCGGGCCTCGGCACCGTCGATCTGCTGGCCCGGCTCCAGCTCGCCGCGGTGCGCGCGGGCGGGCGGATACGGCTGCGTGATCCCGATCCGGCGCTGGGGGCGCTACTGGGCCTGGTCGGGCTCCGCTTCGAGGTTGAGGGGCAGGCCGAACAGCGGGAACCAGCGCTTGGTGTCGAGGAAGCAGTGGAACCCGGTGATCCGGCCCTGTGAGGTCTCCAGCACCTGCACGGCCCACGCGGTGTAGCCGCCGGTGTCCGGGTCCGGCTTGTAGTGGGCGAAGCCGGGCAGGCCGTTGGCCTGGACGGGCAGCAGCCGGGAATTGGCGCAGGAGGCGCCGAGCGTGGTCATGAAGCCGGTGATGTCCGCCGGGCCGGTCAGCCACAGGTCGAACGGCGGCATCGTCATGATGGCGTCCTCGTGCAGCAGCGCCGTCAGCGCCGTCATGTCGTACCCCTCGAAGGCGGCGACATAGCGCTCCAGGAGCTTTTGCTGCTCCTCGTCCAGCGGGTCCGACACGGCCGCCGCCTCGCCCGCCTGCCGCTGCTCGGAGAGCGTGGCGCGGGCGCGCTGCAGGGCGCTGTTCACGGAGGCGACCGAGGTGCCGAGCAGTTCGGCGACCTCGCTCGCCTTCCAGGCCAGCACCTCGCGCAGGATCAGCACCGCCCGCTGCTTGGGCGGCAGCTGCTGGAGCGCGGCCATGAAGGCGAGCCGGACCGACTCCTTGGCCACGGCGGCCTCCGCCGGGTCCTCCACCGTCGGCAGCACCCGGGCGTCCGGCATGGGCTCCAGCCAGGTGTGGTCGGGGCGCGGGGAGAGGGCGGCCTGGGCGAGCGGCGTGGACTCGGTCAGGTCCATCGGGCGGGCCCGCTTGTTGCCCGCGCTCAGCATGTCCAGGCACACATTGGTGGCGATGCGGTACAGCCAGGAGCGGACGCTGGAGCGGCCCTCGAACTTGTCGTAGCTGCGCCAGGCGCGGACCAGGGTGTCCTGCACCGCGTCCTCGGCCTCGAAGGAGGAGCCGAGCATGCGGTAGCAGTACCCGGTCAGCTCCACCCGGTGCCGCTCCAGTGTGGCGTCGAGATCCGTCGTGGTCGCCGTGTCGCTCATCGTCCACCCACCCCTGTGGCCGTCGCTGTGTCCTACGTCTCATCGCGTCGGACACTTCGGAAGCTACCGCAGGCCACTGACAATGGCGTGCCGAGTGGGCGAAGGCGCAGGTGGGAGCAGGTGCTCCCGGCCCGGGCTCAGGCGGCCGTGACCAGCGCCCGGCGCTGGATCCGGGCCGCCCGGGTGCCCAGCACCGTGATGGCCACGACGCCCAGCACCGCCAGCAGGCCCACACCCACGGTGCCCGCCCAGCCGCCCGAGTGGAACGCCAGCGCGCCCACCGTGCTGCCCGCGCTGGAGCCGATGTAGTACGCCGACTGGTACAGCGCCGCCGCCTGCGCCCGGCCCCGCGTCGCCGTCCTGCCGACCGCCGAGGACGCCACCGCGTGCCCCGCGAAGAAGCCGGCGGTGATCAGGACCAGGCCCAGCAGCACCAGCGGCAGCGAGGGCGCCAGCGACAGCAGCAGTCCCGCCGCCGTCGTACCGCCCGCCGCGTACAGCGCGCCCCGGCGCCCGAGGCGGCCCACCAGACGCCCCGCCGTGGACGCGGAGACCGTGCCCACCAGGTAGACCAGGAAGATCGAGCCCACGATGCCCTGCGGCAGCCCGAACGGGGCCTCCGTCAGGCGGTAGCCGATCACCGTGTAGACGCCGCCGAAGACCGTCATGAACAGCGCGCCGATCGCGTACAGGCGGCGCAGCAGCGGGTCGGCGAGGTGGTCGCGGACCGTGCCGAGCAGCACCCGCGGCTTCAGCGAGCCCGCCGTGAAGTGCCGCGGCGCGGGCAGCAGCAGCCGGAAGGCCACCGCGCACGCCACGGCCAGCAGGCCGATCACGCCGACGGCCACCCGCCAGCCCCACTCCTGGGCGACCCAGCCGGTGATCACCCGGCCGCTCATACCGCCCACGCTGTTGCCCGCCACGAACAGACCGATCGCCGTGACCAGCGCCTTGGGGCGGACCTCCTCGGCCAGGTACGCCGTCGCCGACGCCGGAAGACCGGCCAGCGCCGCGCCCTGCACCGCCCGGAGCACGACCAGCGCGGTCAGGTTCGGCGCGAAGGGGACCAGCATGCCAAGGGCGACCGCGACCGCGAGCGAGGCGGTCATCACCGTACGGCGGCCGAACCGCTCCGACAGCGCGCTCATCGGCAGCACGAACAGCGCCAGACCACCGGTCGCCGCCGCCACCGTCCAGCTCGCCTCGCCCGCCGTCACCCCGAAGTCGCCGGAGATCAGCGGCAGCAGGGCCTGGGTGGAGTACAGCAGCGCGAAGGTCGCCACCCCGGCCAGGAACAGGGCGAAGCTCATCCGGCGGTAGCCGGGGCCGCCCGGGGTCAGTCGGGAGTCGGTGGAGGAAGCGGCGGAAACGGTCGTGGCGGCGCCCACGGTGGTGGACGCCCCGGTACTGGCGGGAGTCATGCTTCGAAGGTAGGGACGGCCACGCTCATCCGTCCAATGCATGGAATCGCCATAATCGTTCCCATGAAGCATCAGCAGAGCTCACGGGCGCGACTGTCACCGTCCAGTGACACAGAAGACATGGCGATGTTGCTGGCGCCGAGGCTCGCCTACTTCGCCGGCGTCGCCCGCACCGAGCACGTCACGCGGGCCGCGCGGGAGATGCGGGTGCCGCAGTCGACCCTCTCGCGGGCCATGGTCCGCCTCGAACAGGACCTGGGCGTCGAGCTGTTCGCCCGCCGGGGCCGCACGGTCTCCCTCACCCCGGCGGGCCGCACCTTCCTCGCCTCCGTCGAGCGCGCCCTCGCCGAGGTCGAGCGGGCCGCCGACGAGGTCCGCGCGGACGCCGACCCGGCCACCGGCAAGGTCGCCTTCGGCTTTCTGCACACCATGGGCTGGGAGACGGTCCCCGGCCTCATCAGCGCCTTCCGTGCCGACCACCCCCGGGTCCGCTTCAGCCTGGTCCAGAACTACGGCGAGGCGATGCTGGAGGGCCTGCGCGCGGGCGAGCTGGACCTGTGCCTGACCTCCCCGGTCCCGGACGCCCCCGACCTGGTCGCGCGCCGTCTGGACGAGCAGAAGCTGCGCCTGGTCGTCCCCGCCGACCACCGTCTCTCGGGCCGCCGCCGCATCCGCCTGGCCGAGGCCGCCGAGGAAACCTTCGTCACCCTGGAACCCGGCTACGGCCTGCGCCGCATCACCGACGACCTGTGCCGCGAGGCGGGCTTCAAGCCCCGCGTCGCCTTCGAGGGCGAGGAGGCGGAAACCCTGCGCGGCCTGGTGGCGGCAGGCCTGGGCGTGGCCCTGCTGCCCCCACCCGCCGTACCCCGGCCCGGAGTTGTGGAACTGACGGTCACGGCCCCGCGCGCGGTCCGCGAGATCGGGGTCGCCTGGCTCGACGGCCACCCGGACACACCCCCGGTGGCCGCCTTCAAGAAGTTCCTGCTGTCGAAGCGGGGCAATTTGCTACCGGCCTGACCACCGCGCCCACCCAAGGGGACGCGGTGAAGCCGCGGCCCTGTCCCCGGAACGGCCGCTCCGCCCATCACCCCGACCCGAGCAGCCGGACGGCCCAGCTCCTACGGGGCCCGTGCGGGCGGCGAGCCTCCTCGGCGGCGGTCGCCGGGCGGGGTTCAGCGGCGTGGCGGGCCTCCGGTGGCGTGCTCGCGCGGAGGAGCCCTCGGTGCGGAGCGAGGCCGGCCGTCGCACCCAGGGCGCGCGGGGCGGGGCCACGACACCCCACGGCGCGGCGCGGGCCGCTCCATCGAGACCTACCCCGCGCTCGAACCGGACCAGATCGAGGCCGTGCTGCTGCCCTCGATGCGGCCTCCGCCCGCGCCGGACAAGGTGGGCCGGGCCCAGCGGCGTGGCATGGGGAGCCTCCCCTGGGCGGTGACGTGCCCGCGCGGGAACCCGGCGCGGTACCGGTGCAGCCGTGCCCCCAACCGCTCCGCCCGAGCGCGCAGGCCGGTGCCGGTGCCGTGAAGTCGCCCTCCCGCGGCACCGCTCAGCGGCGTTTCCCGAACCCCGAGGCCAGCGGCATCCGCAGTCCCAGCGGCGGCGGCGCCGCGAAGGCGTCCTCCACGGGGCGGGCGAAGTGCCGTCCGAAGAGCGCTCCCCTCACGAAGTTCTCCGCCAACGCCAGTACCTCGTCGCGGTGGTGGTGCAGACCGTGGCCGTCGGAGTGGACCTCGAAACGGCAGACGTCCCGGTTGGACTTCTTGGCCCGGGCCGCCAGACGGAAGGACAACTCCGGGTCCGTACGGCGGTCGTTGGTGCCGTGCACGATCAGCACGCGGCGGCCCACGAGCTGCTTCACCGGTTCCGGCGGCACCGAACGGTCCTCCTCCGGCAGCCAAGGGGCTATCGCCAGCACGGAGTTGACCGCCTCATGGCCGCCCGCCCGGAGTGCGGCGCGGCCGCCCATGTCGAACCCGGCGAGGCAAATGGGAACGTCGCCGTAGCGCCGTACCACTTCCTCCACCGCCCAGTCCGCGTCCCGCGCCTGGTTCTCCTCGGTGCCGTTCCAGCCCCGCCACCGGTAGTGCACGAGGTGCGCGGCCAGCCCGTCCGCCTTCGCCGCGCGCGCCAGCCGGCGGCCCAGCGCGCGTACCGGCGCCGTCCCCAGCATCGTGGCGGGACGGCGATGTGACGTCTCCTCACCCCCGGGCAGCAGCAGGACCACCCCACAGACCGTCGCCGGTTCCGGGCCGAGCGGTCTCCCCAGCCGGGCCGTACGAACCGGCGTCGCTTGTTGCGCCATGACAGAACAGTGTCAGAAGCACGGGTGTACGCCACCTGTCCGGCTGGTCACCGTTCCATATCGGCGGAAACCGCCGCCGGGCGATCTACGCGCGTAGGCGTTAGAGTGCGAAGATGACGAGCCAGACCATCGCGAACACCCCGACACCGGACCAGATCCGCCGGGCGCCCAAGGTTCTGCTGCACGACCACCTCGACGGCGGCCTGCGCCCCGGCACCGTCGTCGAACTCGCCCGGGAGAACGGCTACACCGGCCTCCCGGAGACCGACCCCGACAAGCTCGGCACCTGGTTCCACGAGGCCGCCGACTCCGGCTCGCTGGAGCGGTACCTGGAGACCTTCTCGCACACCGTCGGCGTGATGCAGACCCGCGACGCCCTGGTCCGCGTCGCCCGGGAGTGCGCCCAGGACCTCGCCGAGGACGGCGTCGTCTACGCCGAGGTCCGCTACGCCCCCGAACAGCACCTCGACGGCGGGCTCAGCCTCGAAGAGGTCGTCGAGGCCGTCAACGAGGGCTTCCGCGAGGGCGAACGGCTCGCCCGGGAGAGCGGCCACCGCATCCGGGTCGGCGCCCTGCTGACCGCTATGCGGCACGCCGCCCGCGCCCTGGAGATCGCCGAACTCGCCAACCGCTACCGCGATCTCGGCGTCGTCGGCTTCGACATCGCCGGTGCCGAGGCCGGCTACCCGCCCACCCGGCACCTCGACGCCTTCGAGTACCTCAAGCGCGAGAACAACCACTTCACCATCCACGCGGGCGAGGCGTTCGGCCTGCCGTCCATCTGGCAGGCCCTGCAGTGGTGCGGCGCCGACCGGCTCGGCCACGGGGTGCGCATCATCGACGACATCGAGGTCAAGGACGACGGCACCGTCCACCTCGGCCGGCTCGCCTCCTACGTGCGCGACAAGCGCATCCCGCTGGAGATGTGCCCCAGCTCCAACCTCCAGACCGGCGCCGCCGCCTCCTACGCCGAGCACCCCATCGGCCTGCTGCGGCGGCTGCACTTCCGGGCCACGGTGAACACCGACAACCGGCTGATGTCCCACACCAGTATGAGCCGGGAATTCGAGCACCTTGTCGACGCATTCGGTTACACGCTCGACGACATGCAGTGGTTCTCCGTCAATGCGATGAAATCAGCGTTCATTCCTTTCGATGAACGACTCGCCATGATCAATGACGTGATCAAGCCTGGCTACGCCGAACTGAAATCCGAGTGGCTGTTCCAGCAGACGGCCTCTACCAGCGGTTCTGCGGCCGAGGGCGGCTGATCCGGGGATATCGGCGACTTGAAATGCGGGCGGGCGTTCACAATCCGTCCGCATTTCGATGTTTGCGGCGGGCGGCCCGGCATGTTTACGGTCGTGGACCGCTCATATCCCCGTCACCCCATTTCGAGGACGCATTCAATGAAGCAGTCTGCTGCCAAGACCCTCGGTGTCGCCGCCCTCGGTGCCGCCTTCGCCGCCGCCGGTGCCGGCGCCGCGAACGCCGCCCCGGCCGTGCCGGACGCCGGTGCGGCCCTGGACACGGTGACCCGCACGCTGCCCGCGGAGAACGTCTCCAAGGCGCTGCCGGGTGCCGGCGAGGCGCTGGCCCAGGGGCAGAGCGCGGTCGGCGCGGGCGTGGCCGCCGCACAGCCGGTCGCCCAGAAGGTGCTCGCCGACGGTCCCACCGCGCCGGTCGCGGGGCTCCTCGGCGGCCTCCCGGTCGGCAAGGTGCTGCCCGGCGGCGGCGCCGGCACGGGTGTGAACGGCCTGCCGCTCGGCGGCTGAGCCCCCACGCGCACCGAAGGGGCGCACCCCTTGGACCCGGGGTGCGCCCCTTGGGCGTTCCGTCGACGAGGTCACCAGGCGGTGCGGGCCGCCTTGTCCTCGGAGGGCAGGAAGATCCACAGCGCTATGTAGAGCAGGAACTGCGGACCCGGCAGCAGACAGGACAGCAGGAACAGCACCCGCATGGTGGTGGCGGACATCCCGAAGCGTCGCGCCAGCGCGGCGCACACTCCGCCGATCATGCGGCCATGGGTGGGGCGGGCGAGACGGGACATCTTCGGCTCCTTCAGGTAGGTGGTCGGAGGCGGCCGGCCCTTCCGGCTGCCTCAACTGACCTCCACGCTACGGAGACGAAGCGGGCAAAGCGTCGCTCTACGGTGCGATCCCGACCCTGGGAATCGTCGGGGTCCTACCCTGAGGAGCCTCCTCCTTCAGGGCCGACGTCCCGTGCTCCCGCTCGGTCCTGCGACGGAGCCAGTGGCGTGCCGCCGGTACCACCGCGGTGTGCGCGAGGGCCACGCCGACCGTGTTCAGCATCAGCGAGTCGACGTCCACGACCTGGCCGGGCACCCCGGTCTGGAACAGCTCGATACCCAGGGAGATCAGCGCGCCCGCCGCGACGGTACGGATCAGCGAGCCCAGCGGGGACACGGTGATCCTGCCGTGCGCCGCGGGCAGCAGGACGCCCAGCGGCGCCAGCAGGGCGAGCCCCTCGGCGATCCGCCGCACACCCGCCTGCCAGCCCAGCGCGAAGTCGGCCTCGATGCCGGCGAACGGGCGCAGGTTGGGGGGCATCACCCAGGGGACGTCCAGGGGCCGCAGCGTGAACCAGGCGACGAACGCGAGGTAGGCGGCCAGGAGGCCGCCGACTGTCACACGGATACGGGGATCGGCGTTGGCGTCGCCGATGGAGCCTTGACGCTGCACGCTGGGCTAGACGCGGGATCTGTTGCGGTTGGTTCCGGTGACCGTTGGGGGGTTGTGTTCCGGCTGACGGCCGCAGGGGCCTCAGGTGCCTTTCACCGCTGACGACGGGGGAGTCTCGGTGCCCGGCCGGGCCCGTACCTCCTCCGTGCACTCGTACCGCCGTACCTCGTCCTCGTCCGGGCCGCCCAGG
This sequence comes from Streptomyces sp. NPDC110618, assembly GCF_055657065.1. Taxonomy (NCBI): domain Bacteria; kingdom Bacillati; phylum Actinomycetota; class Actinomycetes; order Kitasatosporales; family Streptomycetaceae; genus Streptomyces; species Streptomyces sp. NPDC110618. The sequence continues at coordinate 361,080 of NZ_JBVKBN010000004.1, forward strand.
ATGACCGAGCCGTCGCCCTCGGAGGTGGCCGAGTCGGAGAAGGTGCAGACGATCTGGGCCAGGGCCACCGGGCCGAGGGCGTCGGGCGGGGTGCTCAGACGGAGGGTGTCCTCGGGGTCGTCGGGGCGCGGCCCCTTCACCGCGAGACTGCCGCGGACCTCGCTGGTGTAGCCCGCCTCCTGCTCCGGTCCCGTCGGATTGGCCCGCAGCTCGTCCAGGAGGCCCTGGGCGACCAGGACCCGCCGCTGGGAGTCGGGGGCGTTCTCCGGGACCCGTACCGTGCGGTCCACGGCCACCAGGGACGAGCGGCACAGCAGGAACACCTGGACGGGCACACCTCGGGACGCCTGGGTGGTGATGTCCGCCCCGGCGTGGGTGCAGTGCACCCGGGACGGCGCGGGCCCGAAGTCGGTCGGCACCTCGGTGGCCCGGATGCCGCAGCCGGTGAGCAGCCCGGCGAGCAGCGGCAGCGCCAGCAGTCGGCGTACGTTCATCACGCCTCGCCCTTCTCGTCCTTGCCCTTGCCGTTGCCCCTGTTCTCCTCGGCCTCCCCGGTCAGCGAGGAGGCGTCCCGGGGCAGCCGGAGCGTGAACACCGCGCCGCCCTCCGGGGAGTTGGCGGCGGTGATCTCACCGCCGTGGATATGGGCGTTCTCCAGGGCGATGGACAGGCCCAGACCACTGCCCTCGGAGCGCGGGCGGGAGGCGCTGGCCTTGTAGAAGCGGTCGAAGACGTGCGGCAGGACGTCCTCGGGGATACCCGGCCCGTGGTCCCGTACCGCGATGACGATCTCGTCGCCCTCCTCGCGCACCGACACCCGCACCGGCGAGCCGCCGTGCTTGAGCGCGTTGCCGATGAGGTTGGCGAGGACGACGTCCAGGCGGCGCGGGTCGAGACGGGCGTGGAGGCCGCGCTCGGCGTCCAGGTCGACCGCGTCCAGCCAGGCGCGGGCGTCGATGCAGGCGGTGATCTGGTCGGCGATGTCCACGTCGTCCAGGACCAGCCGGGCGGTGCCCGCGTCGAAGCGGGTGACCTCCATGAGGTTCTCGACCAGGTCGTTCAGCCGCCGGGTCTCGCTGACCACCAGCCGGACGGCGGGCTCGATCATCGGGTCCATGGACCCGGTCTCCGCCTCCAGCTCCTCCTCCAGCACCTCGGTGACGGCGGTGATGGCGGTGAGCGGGGTACGCAGCTCATGGCTCATGTCGGCGACGAACCGCCGGGACGCCTCGTCCCGCGCGGCCATGTCCGCGACCCGTTTCTCCAGCGCCTCGGCGGCGTTGTTGAACGTGCGCGAGAGGTCGGCCAGTTCATCGGTGCCGGAGACCCGCAGCCGGGTGTCCAGCTTGCCCTCGCCGAGCCGCCGGGCGGCGACACCGAGGCGGTGCACGGGCTTCAGTACGGTCGTCGCGGCGGCCTGCGCGAGCAGTGCCGAGCCGATCAGCGCCAGACCGGTGGCGATCCCCAGCGACCAGGCCAGCGAGTTGAGGTCCTTGGCCTCCGGCTCAAGGGACTTGAGCATGTACCCGGTCGGCCCGCCGCCGATCACCCGGGTCCCGGCGACCAGATAGGGGGTGTCGTCCTCGACCGTCCGCTGCCAGTACAGGTGGTAGGCGTACTTGTTGGAGGAGTTGACCTCCTGCTTCTCCGCCACCGCGTCCCGCAGCGACTTCGGTACGTCACCCAGGGTGAAGCCGCTCAGACCGCCCGAACTGCCCGAGACCGTACGGCCGTCGGGGTTCTCGGCGACCAGCAGCACACTGAAGCGCTGGCTGCCGCTGGCCATCTGGTCGGCGGCCCGCTGCAGTTCGAACTGGGTGGGCCGCTCCGGCAGCACCCCGGCCCGGTTCTGCATCTCCTGCTGGAAGTCCCGCAGCACCGCGTCCTGGGCGCGGGTGAGTACCGCCTCGCGGTTGAGCCAGTACGCGATTCCCGACGCGGACACCGCCGCGGTGAGCGCCACCAGCCCGAAGACGACCACCAGTCGCAGCCGCAGGCTGGTGAAGCGCAGCCGTGACCAAACTCCCTTGCGCCCCGCGAACCAGCCGCGGAACCCCCCTTGCGCGTCTGTCACTGAGGCGCGTCCAGCCGGTAGCCGACACCACGGACCGTACGGATCAGGGTCGGGGAGGACGGCACGTCCTCGACCTTGGCGCGCAACCGCTGGACACAGGCGTCCACCAGCCGCGAGTCACCGAGGTAGTCGTGCTCCCACACCAGCCGCAGCAACTGCTGCCTCGACAGCGCCTGTCCGGGCCGCCGGCTCAGCTCCAGCAGCAGCCGCAGCTCGGTCGGCGTGAGCTGGAGGTCCTCGCCGTTCTTGGTGACCGTCATCGCGGCCCGGTCGATGACCAGGCTGCCGAAGGTCGCCGCGTCGTTGGACTCCCGCTCGCCGCGCCGCAGCACGGCACGGATCCGGGCGTCCAGCACCCGGCCCTGCACGGGCTTGACGACGTAGTCGTCGGCGCCGGACTCCAGGCCGACCACCACGTCGATGTCGTCGCTGCGCGCGGTGAGCAGGATGATCGGCAACTGGTCGGTGCGCCGGATACGACGGCACACCTCGAAGCCGTCGATGCCGGGCAGCATCACATCCAGCACGATCAGGTCCGGCCGCTGCTCGCGCAGCAGCTTCAGGCCGTCCTCACCGGTGGCAGCCGTGGCTACCCGGTGACCCTGGCGGGTGAGCGAAAGCTCCAGGGCCGTGCGGATGGCGTCGTCGTCCTCGATCAGCAACAGGGAAGGCACGGGGGTCATTCTGGCCCATGAGGGTCGGGGTTTCGACACCTGGACAGGTACATCACCCCACGGCTGCGCTGCGTGACCGAGCGGTACGTCATGCGCGACCGGGCGGGACGTCATGGTGCGACCGCGTGGGACGCCCTGCGCGACGAGGGTGCGTCATGCGCGACCGACCCCTGTGACAGGTCTGTGACAGTCGGCGGACACGGCGATGAAGGTGCGGGGGCAAGCTTTTCGGCACAGGCAAGGAAGCAAGCCGAACACCGGAAGTCCACGACGGGGGGCGCGAGATGAACACGCTGCACAGTGCAAGCTCCAGCGCAGTTGTCACGCGTCTGCACGACGTGAACGGGGGCCGGGGCTCGGAGAAGTCCGGTGCTGTGAGCGGGCGGGGGTGCGCTCGCGGCGCCGGACGTCAGCACACCGCGTACATGACGGTGGTTGACGGTTTCACGGGGGAAGCACACGGGGGAAGCGCGTACAGGGAGGACTCGGGGGAGCGTCGTTCGCTGTCGGAGGCGGAGTTCACCGCCTACGTCCAGGAGCGCCGCGCCTCCCTGTACGCCACCGCCTACCACCTCACCGGTGACCGGTTCGAGGCCGAGGACCTGCTGCAGAGCGCGCTGTTCTCGACGTACAAGGCCTGGGACCGCATCAGTGACAAGGCGGCCGTCGGCGGATACCTCCGCCGCACCATGACCAACCTGCACATCAGCGCGTGGCGCCGCCGCAAGCTGAACGAGTACCCGACCGAGGAGCTGCCGGAGACGCCCGGCGACACGGACGCGATGCGCGGCACCGAGCTGCGCGCGGTCCTGTGGCAGGCGCTGGCCCGGCTGCCCGAACTCCAGCGGACGATGCTGGTCCTGCGCTACTACGAGGGCCGTACCGACCCGGAGATCGCGGACATCCTCGACATCAGTGTCGGCACGGTGAAGTCGAGCATCTGGCGGTCGCTCCGCCGGCTGCGCGAGGACGAGGTCCTCAGCTTCGGCCGTGACGAGGAGGACGCCTTCGGCGAACTGGTCGCCTGAAGGTTCGGGGGGAAGCACAACACGGGGGAGCAGTAACCGGGGGGATGCTCACGGGGGGACCTTGGGGGGACTCACGGGGGAGAGCACCACGGGGGAATACGGGGGAGCACCAAGAGGAGCGGGACTGGAGGGCCGGGGGGTCCGTCCAGTCCCGTTTCTTTTGTGCGCCCGGACGCCTACGCGGGCGTCGTCGTCCGTACGGCGCGACCGGCGGTGGCGTCGGACAGCCGGGCCAGCGCCTCGTCGCGGTCGCAGGCGTGGGCGCCCAGCGCCGTCTGACGGGCCACGATCGACCGCTCGGCCCGCATCAGCCGCCAGCCGCGGCGCAGCAGGAAGGGCACCGACTTGCGGCCCTCCTTCAGATCGCGGAGGAAACGGCGTCGGAAGGTGGTCACCGGGCCGCGGCTCAGGCACAGCGCGTCCGCCAGCAGGCCCAGCTCCCGGCAGCGGGTGACGATCTCCGCCGCGAAGATGCCCTCGGCGATGAACAGCGGGGTGCTCCCGATGTCCACGGGCGCCTCGCCGGTACGGGCGCTCAGGGAGATGTCGTAGACCGGGACCGTCGTACGGCCCGTGCGGCACAGCGCCTCGATGGCGGCGACGGCCTTGTCCGCGTCCCAGGACTCGGGGTGGTCCCAGTCGATGTCGGAACTCCCGAGGACCAGGGGCAGCGTCGGGTCGTCGCCCTCCTTGTAGAAGTCGTCGAGCCGCAGCACCGGGAGGCCGGAGCGGGCCGCGATGAGGGACTTGCCGGAGCCGGAGGGGCCGCAGAGCAGCACGACTCGGGCGGGGAAGGGCGGATGGGAGCTCACGGAACACCAATATGACGTACATACCTGCTGTTCCTCGACTCCGCGGGTCGGCTTTGATGCCTGCGTCACACCTCAACTACCCTTCGTGTCGACCTGATTACCCGCTGCGTCAGAAGGTGGCAGAACCGATGGCCGGACACGCGTCCTCCCCCCACCCCACCGCCCGGCGAGCCCTGGCCGTCCTCACGACCGCCGGTGCCGCCCTGGGCGTCGCCGCGCCGCTGGCCGCCGCGGCGGACGCCGGGCCGGTCATGGACCAGGTGCTCCGCACCCGGCCCACCTCGCTCGGAAAGGTCGACCCGCAGGCGGGCCTGACGGCCCTCACCGGCACCGTCGGCTATGTCACGGGCCCGGTCGCGGGCCTCAAGCCCAACCCGCTGGCCGGCACGGGCGTCGACCCCCTCGACAACGGCGTGGGCACCCAGCTCGGCGACTTCCAGCCGCTGACGTCCCAGATGCTCACCGCGCCGGTCGCCCAGGCGCAGTCGATCGGCAACATCCCGGTCCTCGGCCAGGCCACGGGCCTGCTCGGCGGCTGAACTGGCCGATCGGGCACAGGACCGGGCACAGGATCGGGCACAGGATCGGGCACAGCAGAGAGCCGCGTCTCCCCCGGACGGAGGGGAGTCGCGGCTCTCCGGTCTCGGTGGCCCTGAAAGGCCCCTGAAGGCCCCTGAAAGGCTTCTAGTACGCGGAGCCGGACGCGCCCAGTGACCCCGTGGGGTGCCAGACCGTCTTGGTCTCCAGGAACGCCGTCATGCGGTCGATGCCCGGAGTCGCCGAGTAATCCACAGGCTGTGGACGGAGAACGCGCTTGAGGTTGTCCGCCGCCGCGATCTCCAGCTCCTTGGCCAGCTCCTCGTCGGCGCCCGCGAGGTCGATCGCGTTGACGTCCTGGTGCGCGGCCAGCGGGGCGGCGATCTCCGCCGTACGCCCCGACAGGACGTTGACCACGCCGCCGGGCACGTCGGAGGTGGCCAGCACCTCGGCCAGGGACAGGGCCGGGAGCGGGGACTTCTCGCCGGCGATCACGACCGCGGTGTTGCCGGTCGCGATCACTGGGGCGAGCACCGAGACCAGGCCCAGGAACGACGAGTCCTGCGGGGCCAGCACGACCACCACGCCGGTCGGTTCGGGCGAGGAGAGGTTGAAGTACGGGCCGGCGACCGGGTTTCCGCCGCCGACGACCTGGGCGATCTTGTCGGTCCAGCCCGCGTACCAGACCCAGCGGTCGATCGCCGCGTCCACCTGGGCCGCCGCCTTCGACTTCGACAGGCCCTCGGCGTCGGCCACCTCGCGCACGAACTGCTCGCGGCGGCCCTCCAGCATCTCCGCGACCCGGTACAGCACCTGGCCGCGGTTGTACGCCGTCGCCCCCGACCAGCCGCCGAACGCCTTGCGCGCGGCGACCACCGCGTCACGGGCGTCCTTGCGGGACGAGAGCGGCGCGTTGGCCAGCCAGTTGCCCTTGGAGTCGGTCACTTCGTACACCCGGCCGCTCTCGGAACGGGGGAACTTGCCCCCGACGTACAGCTTGTAGGTCTTGAAGACGGAAAGTCGGGTGGCATCAGACATCGAGGTACGCCTCCAGGCCGTGGCGGCCGCCCTCGCGGCCGAAGCCCGACTCCTTGTAGCCGCCGAACGGCGAGGTCGGGTCGAACTTGTTGAACGTGTTGGACCAGATCACGCCCGCGCGCAGCTTGCTCGCGACGGCCAGGATGCGGGAGCCCTTCTCCGTCCAGATGCCCGCGGACAGGCCGTACTGGCTGTTGTTGGCCTTGGCGACCGCCTCGTCCGGGGTACGGAAGGTCAGCACCGACAGCACCGGGCCGAAGATCTCGTCGCGGGCGATGGTGTGCGCCTGGGTGACGTTGGTGAACAGCGTCGGGGCGAACCAGTAGCCGCTCTCGGGCAGTTCGCAGGCCGGCGACCAGCGCTCGCCGCCCTCCGCCTCGCCCTTCTCCACCAGCGAGGTGATCCGGGCCAGCTGCTCCTCGGAGTTGATCGCGCCGATGTCGGTGTTCTTGTCCAGCGGGTCGCCGAGCCGCAGCGTCGACAGACGGCGCTTGAGCGAGTCCAGCAGCTCGTCCTGGATCGACTCCTGCACCAGCAGACGGCTGCCCGCGCAGCAGACCTGGCCCTGGTTGAAGAAGATGCCGTTGACGATGCCCTCGACGGCCTGGTCGATCGGGGCGTCGTCGAAGACGATGTTGGCGCCCTTGCCGCCCAGTTCCAGGGTGAGCTTCTTGCGGGTGCCCGCGACCGTCCGCGCGATCTGCTTGCCGACCGCGGTGGAGCCGGTGAAGGCCACCTTGTTCACGTCCGGGTGCGCGACCAGGGCGGCGCCCGTGTCGCCGTAGCCGGGAAGGATGTTGACGACGCCCTTCGGCAGGCCCGCCTGGCGGCAGATGTCCGCGAAGAACAGTGCCGACAGCGGGGTCGTCTCGGCGGGCTTGAGGACCACGGTGTTGCCGGTGGCCAGCGCCGGGGCGATCTTCCACGCCAGCATCAGCAGCGGGAAGTTCCACGGGATGACCTGGCCGGCCACGCCCAGCGGACGCGGGTTCGCGCCGAACCCGGCGTGGTCGAGCTTGTCGGCCCAGCCCGCGTAGTAGAAGAAGTGCGCGGCGACCAGCGGCAGGTCCGCGTCGCGGGTCTCCTTGATCGGCTTGCCGTTGTCCAGGGTCTCCAGGACCGCCAGCTCACGGCTGCGCTCCTGGATGATCCGGGCGATACGGAACAGGTACTTGGCGCGCTCGGCACCGGGCAGCGCCGACCACTTCTCGAACGCCTTGCGGGCGGCCCGCACGGCCCGGTCGACGTCCGCCTCACCGGCCTGGGCGACCTCGGAGAGCACCTCCTCGGTGCTCGGGGAGACGGTCTTGAAGACCTTGCCGTCGGCGGCCTCGACGAACTCGCCGTCGATGAACAGGCCGTAGGACGGGGCGATGTCGACGACCGAGCGGGACTCGGGCGCCGGGGCGTATTCGAATACGGAAGTCTGCTTTTCCACAGTCATGGGGTCTCAGTCCACCGTCACGTAGTCGGGACCGGAGTAGCGGCCGGTGGCCAGCTTCTGCCGCTGCATCAGCAGGTCGTTCAGGAGGGAGGAGGCGCCGAACCGGAACCAGTGGTTGTCCAGCCAGTCCGGGCCGGCGGTCTCGTTGACGAGCACCAGGAACTTGATCGCGTCCTTGCTCGTACGGATGCCGCCCGCGGGCTTCACACCGACCTGCACACCGGTCTGGGCGCGGAAGTCGCGCACCGCCTCCAGCATGAGCAGGGTGTTGGCCGGGGTGGCGTTGACGGCGACCTTGCCGGTGGAGGTCTTGATGAAGTCGGCGCCCGCCAGCATGCCGAGCCAGCTCGCCCGGCGGATGTTGTCGTACGTCGACAGCTCGCCCGTCTCGAAGATGACCTTGAGGCGGGCGCTCGTGCCGCAGGCCTCCTTCACGGCGACGATCTCGTCGTACACCTTCAGGTACTTGCCCGCGAGGAACGCGCCCCGGTCGATGACCATGTCGATTTCGTCGGCGCCCGCGGCGACGGCGTCACGGACGTCGGCCAGCTTCACCTCCAGCGCGGCGCGGCCCGCCGGGAACGCGGTGGCGACGGAGGCGACCTTCACGCCGGAACCGGCGACGGCCTCCTTGGCGACGGCCACCATGTCGGGGTAGACGCAGACCGCCGCGGTGGTGGGCGTGGTGCGGTCGGTCGGGTCGGGGAGGACCGCCTTGGCGCCGAGCGCCCGGACCTTGCCCGGGGTGTCCGCGCCTTCCAGCGTCGTCAGGTCGACCATCGAGATCGCGAGGTCGATGGCGTACGCCTTGGCGGTCGTCTTGATGGAACGGGTGCCGAGGGAGGCGGCGCGCGCCTCCAGGCCGACCGCGTCGACGCCGGGCAGCCCGTGGAGGAAGCGGCGCAGCGTGCTGTCGGAGGAGGTGACGTCCGAGAGGGGCGCTGCGGTGTGTGCATTGGTGGGCATGGTCACCAGACGAGCATATCTACGCGCGTAGCGGCTGTACACCCCCGGGCGCTCATCTTCGGAGTCGGCACCGCGAATGAGCGCTGCCCGGGGCGTCGTGCACAATCGGGGCCATGACGACCCCGGGACACCCCTCATCAGCGCCGGTTCCATCCACCAGGGACCGGGTGTACCGCTCACCCATGGGCATCACCGGCGGCGTCCTGCTGCTGGGCCTCGTGGGCTGGCTGGGCATCGACGCGCTGATCCACGGGGACGGGCGCACGCCCTGGCTGTCCCTGGCCACGCTGATCCTCGTCGTGCCCCTGGTGGTCGCCTTCACCCTGCGCCCCGCCGTCTTCGCCAACGAGGACCGGCTGCGTGTGCGCAACCCGCTCCGGCTGATCGTGCTGCCGTGGGGCGAGGTCGCTTCGCTGCGCTCCGGTTACTCCAATGAGGTCGTCGCGAAGTCCGGGGGGAAGTTCCAGCTGTGGGCGATTCCGGTGTCGCTGAGGGCCCGCAAGAAGGCCGCGCGACGGCAGGCGAGGGCCGAGTCCGAGCGCAAGGGCGGGGGCCGGAGCGGCCGGGGCGGCGGATTCGGGGGCCTCGGCGGGTTCGGGGGCCTGGGCGGCGGTCTCAGCGGCGGTCTCGGTGGTGACATCGACCCCAACGAGCCCGCGCGGGCCGAGACCGACAAGGTGATGGACGAACTGCGCGAGCTGATGGAGGCGCGGGAGAAGGAGGAGTCCGCGCAGGGCGAGGTCACGGTGCGCTGGGCGTACGAGCTGATCGCGCCGATGGTCGCCGGGGCGGTGCTGCTTGCGGTGCTGCTGGCGACGGGCTGATGCAACCGTCGGCGCCGTTCCGTCGTCTGGCAGACGATGAGTACTGATCTTGTTCCGCCGTCCGTACCCCGGCCGCTGGCCGACTCCGCCATACCCGAGGGATGCCCCGCCTGGACCGGGGAGCAGACCCGACGCTGGCTCTCGGCCCTGCCGCCGCGGTGGCTGCTGCCACATCTTCGCGGGGTCCGCGACGAGGTAGTCACACTCACCCTGTGCGGCACCGCCGTAGCACTGGGCTACGCCGGACTGGAGCCGTACCTGGCCGCCCTGCTGCCCCTCCAGGTCCTGTGGGTGCTGCTGCGGCCGGAGCTGGTGCGGGTGTCGGCGCCGGCGCTCGTGGCCGCGGTGGTCGTCACGGAGCGGACCGGGTGGCCGACGCTGGTGTCGGCCGGGGCCGTCGCCGTGGCGTCGCTGGTACTCGCCGAGGTGCGGTTGCGGGCGCGGCGGAGGCAGAAGGCGTACGCCATGGAGGCCGCCGGGGGTGCGGTGGCACCGGTGCCGGGGGCCGGGGTCCCGCTGCGGCGGGGGCGATTCCTCATCGGCTGGGGACTCGTCGCGCTGGCGGCCGGCGGCGCGCTGACGGCCCTGTCCTCCGACGGGACCGCTCCGACGGTCGGCTTCCTGCTGGCGGGGCTGGGGCTGTCGATCGTCGTGTCGGGTGCGCTGGGGCGGGTCCGGGCCCGGCGTCTGCTCGCCGCGCCGGTTCCCGTGCTGCGGGTGCTGGTGCGCGAGGGGACACAGGCGCGGACGGAGGTCTTCGCGGCGGACGACGTGCATGCGGAGCGGCCGCTGTTCGCGGTGTCGGTGGGTGAGGTGGATCTCGACGAGGAGGAGCCCGGCGAGGGGAAGTCCGGCGCCGGGGATTCCGGCGAGGACGAGGACGACGACGAGGCCGCCCTCCTGGAAATGCTCGACGACGACGCGCCGGGTCCGCTGCGCGAGGCCGTGCTCTACGGGGTTCCGTACGACGGTGCCGAAGTGGTGCTGGTCAGCGCGGATGAGGAGCCGGGGGAGGAGCCCGAGGAGCCCGTGCTGGAGCGGTCGGACGGCCCCGTACGGCCGCTGACCGTCCTGCCGAGCGAGGAGGCCCTGCCCGAGGTGGCGGTGCCCGTACAGCCCGTACTGCGCTGGCGGGCGGGATGGCTGGACGCGCTGGCCACGCTGATCCTCGTGCAGTGGGGTGTCTGGATCGGCTGGCGCTCCTTCACGGACCCCGGCAACGCGCTCTGGGAGCAGGCCCTGGTGGGCCTGATCGGCGTATGGGGCGCGGCCCGGGTGCCGGTGAAGCTGGCGTGGCGCATCACGGCGGACCGCTCCGGCCTGTGGATCAACGGCCTGACCAAGGTCACCCACATCCCCTGGGACCAACTCCTCTCGGCCCGTCACCAGTCCCTGGAACTGAAGCTGCGCCGGCGCGGCGGCGAGTCCTGGGCGGTCTCGGCACCCGGCTGGAAGCGCCTCCAGCGCCGACGCGGGCTGGTCCACCCGTACGACCGGCTGGCGGCGCAGCTGACGACACTGATCGCAGACCCGTCTCTGCGGCCCACGGGCGAGAGCGACGAACGTGAGCGCGGGCGGGTGCTGTGGCCGTGGGCGGCGGCGCTGGCGGTTGGCTGGGTGGCGGTTCTGGTTCTGGCCCGGGTGAATCTGTGACGGTGGCCGGACGGTGAGTCGTGGCTTGCGCCTGCTTGGGGGCGGGGTTGTGGCCGGGGGCCGGGGCTTGCGGGCCGGGGGCCCGACGGCCGGGGGCTCGTGAGCTGAGGGTTTCGCGGGCCGGGGGCCCGGGGGCTGGGCCGGGCTTGGTGGAGCATGCGGCTGCTGGTCGGTGCCCGTGGTGCGGGTGGGTCTTCGGTGGTGGTCGGTTCGGTGGGTTTGGCCGCGGTGTTTGGTGGGTTTGGGCGCGTTGTGGGGCTGTGTTTCGGTGTGTTGGTGGCTCGGGTCTGCCGATTGCCGCGGGCCCCGTGTCGCCGCTTCGGCCGCTGAAAACTGATGGGGTGCCCCCGGCCGGGGGCACCCCATCAGCTTTCGGGTACGGCGTGGTCGTCAGATGCCCGCCGCGGTCGAGAGGTCCCGCTTGATCGCCGCCAGGAGTTCCGTGGCCTTCGCGCGTGCCGCCGGGAGGGCACCGGGGTCCGCGACCGGGACCACGACCTCCAGGTAGCACTTCAGCTTGGGCTCCGTGCCGCTGGGGCGGACGATGACGCGGGCGCCGTCCAGGGTGTAGCGCAGGCCGTCGGTGGGCGGGAGCCTGTCCGTGCCCTTGGTGAGGTCCTCGGCCCGGGTGATGGCGAGGCCCGCCAGTTCCGTCGGCGGCTGTTCGCGCAGGCGGCGCATGGCGTCGGCGATGACCGAGAGGTCCTCCACCCGGACCGAGAGCTGGTCGGTGGCGTGCAGCCCGTGCTCCACGGCCAGGTCGTCGAGGAGGTCGAGCAGGGTGCGGCCCTGTTCCTTCAGCTCGGAGGCGAGTTCGGTGATGAGCAGCGCGGCCGTGATGCCGTCCTTGTCGCGTACGCCGTCCGGGTCGACGCAGTAGCCGAGGGCCTCCTCGTAGCCGTAGCGCAGGCCCTCCACGCGGGCGATCCACTTGAAGCCGGTCAGCGTCTCCTCGTACGGCAGTTGCGCCGCCTCCGCGATCCGGCCGAGCAGGGAGGAGGAGACGATGGACTCCGCGAACGTGCCGGTCGCCCCGCGCCGCACCAGGTGCGCGGCGAGCAGCGCACCGACCTCGTCGCCGCGCAGCATCCGCCACTCGCCGCCGTCCTTCACGGCCACGGCGCAGCGGTCGGCGTCGGGGTCGTTGGCGATGACCAGGTCCGGGTCCGTCTCGCGGGCCTTGGCGAAGGCGAGGTCCATCGCGCCGGGCTCTTCCGGGTTGGGGAAGGCGACCGTCGGGAACTCCGGGTCCGGGTCGGCCTGTTCGGCGACCAGCGCCGGGGCGGGGAAGCCGGCCCGCTCGAAGGCGGCGAGGAGGACGTCCTTGCCGACGCCGTGCATGGCCGTGTACACCGTGCGGGCGGTGCGCGGGGAGCCCTCGGCGAGGACGGCGTCGGTGCGGGCGAGGTAGGCGTCAAGGACCGAGTCGTCCAGGGTCTCCCAGCCCTCGGTGGGGCGGGGGACGTCGTTGAGGGAGCCGATGGCGGCGATCTCGGCGGCGATCTCCGCGTCGGCGGGGGGCACGATCTGGGAGCCGTCGCCGAGGTAGACCTTGTAGCCGTTGTCGCGGGGCGGGTTGTGGCTGGCGGTGACCTCCACGCCGGCGACCGCGCCGAGGTGCCTTATGGCGTAGGCGAGGACGGGGGTGGGGAGGGGGCGGGGGAGGACCGCCGCGAGCAGGCCGGCGCCGGTCATGACGGCGGCGGTGTCCTGGGCGAAGTCATGGGACTTGTGGCGGGCGTCGTAGCCGATGACGACGAGGCCGCCTTCCTGGCCCTGCTTCTTCAGGTACGCGGCGAGGCCGGCGGCGGCGCGGATGACGACGGCGCGGTTCATGCGCATGGGGCCTGCGCCGAGCTCGCCGCGGAGGCCGGCGGTGCCGAACTGGAGGGTGCCGGAGAAGCGTGCGGTGAGCTCCGCGTGGTCCTTGGCTTCGATGAGGTCGGCGAGTTCGGCGCGGGTGTCCGCGTCGGGGTCCTCGGCGAGCCATGCCTCGGCCCGGGCGATGAGATCGTCGTGCACGTCGGTCCCTCTCGTGTTCGGTGTCGTCTCGGCGGTTCGTTTTCTCGCCCCCGCCGCCCCTACCCGTCCCGTCCCCGGGGGCTGCGCCCCCGGACCCCCCTATCGGCCTGAACGGCCTCGTCCTCAAGCGCCGGACGGGCTGAAGGCGGCTGGGCCGGGTGGGCAGAGCCCTCGTGGGTGGGCGGGTTCGGCCTGAACGGCCTCGTCCTCAAGCGCCGGACGGGCTGAAGGCGGCTGGGCCGGGTGGGCAGAGCCCTCGCGGGTGGGCGGGGTCCGGCCTGAACGGCCTCGTCGGCGCCTTGGCGGGTGCCGGTGGATTCTTCAGCCCGTCCGGCGTTTGAGGACGAGGCCCGTTCAGGGCCGACTGGCGGGGGCCGGGGGCGCAGCCCCCGGTGTGGGACGGGCAGGGGCGGTGGGGGCGAACAAAGCCCCGGTCCGGCTACAGCCGGCCCAGCACCTGGGTCAGCAACGCCCCCATCCGGGTCGCGCTGTCGCGGCCGGCCTGGAGGACCTCCTCGTGGTTCAGGGGCTCGCCCGTCATGCCCGCGGCGAGGTTGGTCACCAGGGAGATACCGAGCACCTCCGCGCCCGCCTCACGCGCCGCGATGGCCTCCAGGACCGTCGACATGCCGACCAGGTCCGCGCCGATCACGCGGGCCATACGGATCTCGGCGGGAGTCTCGTAGTGCGGGCCGGGGAACTGGGCGTACACCCCCTCCTCCAGCGTCTCGTCGATCTCCTTGCACAGCGCCCGCAGCCGCGGCGAGTACAGGTCCGTGAGGTCGACGAAGTTCGCGCCCACGATCGGCGACGTCGCCGTGAGGTTGATGTGGTCGCTGATCAGCACCGGCTGCCCGGGGCGCATGCCCTCGCGCAGACCGCCGCAGCCGTTGGTCAGGACGACCGTCTTGGCGCCCGCCGCCACCGCCGTACGCACGCCGTGCGCGACCGCGGCCACACCACGGCCCTCGTAGTAGTGCGTGCGCCCGAGGAAGACCAGCGCCCGCTTGTCGCCGATCTTGTACGAGCGGATCTTGCCGCCGTGGCCCTCGACCGCGGGCGGCGGGAAACCGGGCAGCTCGGTGACCTGGAACTCGGCCTCGGGCTCGCCGAGGGCGTCCACGGCCGGTGCCCAGCCGGAGCCCATCACTAGGACGACGTCGTGGGTCTCGGCCCCCGTCAGTTCGCGCAGGCGAGCGGCGGCGGCGTCAGCGGCGGCGTACGGGTCGCCCTGGATGTCGTCCGGAAGAAGAGATGCGTTCACGCCGATGAGGGTAGCCGGTGATTGCCTACGCGCGTAGATGACAGAGCCCACGGGTTGGGGATCGTTGTCTTGTTGTTTCCGACGAAAGGCGGGAACCGGACGGACCGGCACCCCTCAGCACGGGCGCTTGCGCAGCTCCATCACATAGTCGTGCGGCGCGCCCGCCGACTCCGCCGCGTCGGCGATCTCGCCGAGGTACCGGGCCGACGGCAGGCCACCCTCGTAGCCGTTGAGGACGTAGACCCAGGCCGGCTCCTCGCCGTCCAGGGTGACCGCCCGGACCCGCGCCCGGCGGTAGATGTCGAGGCCGACGCCCTCCCAGCGGTCCAGGGACTCCTCGTCCATGGGGGCGATGTCGTAGAGCGCGACGAAGACCTGGGACTTCGGGTCCTCGACGATCGTCGCCAGGGCGCCCTCCCAGCCCATCTGCTCCCCCCCGAACGTCAGCCGCCACCCGTTCAGCCAGCCGGTGGCGCGCAGCGGCGAGTGCGGGGCGCGGCGGGTCATCAGCCGCGCGTCGAGGTTCGTGGCGTAGGCGGCGTAGAGCGACATGCACAGAGAGTACGGCAGGGCGCAACGGCCGCCTCTCCCGTAACAGTGGGGTCTCGGGGAGGGCCCCGGAACGTAGCACGGGGTCAGGTGCGGGACAATGGAGTACGTGACTCGGATCGTGATCATCGGTGGCGGACCCGGCGGATATGAAGCGGCGCTGGTCGCCGCGCAGCTCGGCGCGGAGGTGACCGTCGTCGACAGCGACGGCCTCGGCGGCGCGTCGGTGCTCACCGACTGCGTGCCGTCGAAGACCCTCATCGCCACCGCCGAGGTGATGACCACCTTCGACTCCTCCTACGAAGAGCTCGGCATCATCGTCGCCGACGACACCCCGCCGCTGGAGCAGGCCGCCCGGGTGGTCGGTGTGGACCTCGGCAAGGTGAACCGGCGTGTCAAGCGCCTCGCGCTCGCCCAGTCGCACGACATCACCGCCTCCGTCACCCGCGCGGGCGCCCGGGTCATGCGCGGCCGCGGCCGGCTGGACGGCATGCAGGCCCTCGACGGCTCCCGCAAGGTCGTCGTCACCGCCGCCGACGGCAGCGAGGAGACCCTGGTCGCCGACGCCGTGCTCATCGCCACCGGCGGTCACCCGCGCGAGGTGCCCGACGCCCAGCCCGACGGCGAGCGCATCCTCAACTGGACCCAGGTCTACGACCTCACCGAGCTGCCCGAAGAGCTGATCGTGGTCGGTTCCGGTGTCACCGGCGCCGAGTTCGCCGGTGCCTACCAGGCGCTCGGCTCCCGGGTCACCCTCGTCTCCTCCCGCGACCGCGTGCTGCCCGGTGAGGACCCGGACGCCGCCGCCGTGCTGGAGGACGTCTTCCGCCGCCGCGGCATGAACGTCATGGCCCGCTCCCGCGCCGCCGCCGCCAAGCGGGTCGGCGACCGGGTCGAGGTCACCCTCGCCGACGGCCGGGTCATCAGCGGCACCCACTGCCTGATGGCGGTCGGCGCCATCCCCAACAGCGCGGGCCTGGGCCTGGAGGAGGCCGGGGTCAAGCTCCGCGACTCCGGGCACATCTGGACCGACCGGGTCTCCCGCACCACGGCTCCGGGCGTGTACGCGGCCGGTGACGTCACCGGGGTCTTCGCGCTCGCCTCGGTGGCGGCGATGCAGGGACGTATCGCCATGTACCACTTCCTCGGCGACGCGGTGGCCCCGCTGAACCTCAAGACGGTCTCCTCGAACGTCTTCACCGACCCCGAGATCGCCACCGTCGGCTACACCCAGGCCGATGTCGAGGCGGGCAAGATCGACGCCCGGGTCGTCAAGCTGCCCCTGCTGCGCAACCCGCGCGCCAAGATGCAGGGCATCCGGGACGGCTTCGTGAAGATCTTCTGCCGTCCCGGCACGGGCATCGTCGTCGGCGGTGTCGTGGTGGCCCCGCGCGCCTCGGAACTGATCCATCCGATCTCGATCGCCGTCGACAACAATCTGACGGTCGAACAGATCGCGAACGCGTTCACCGTGTACCCGTCTCTTTCGGGGTCGATCGCGGAGGTCGCGCGGCAGCTCCACAATCGCAAGGCCGACACCGAGGTCTGACGGCCCGTCCCGACTCCCCGCTGGTCAGGGGGAGTTGTCGGGCAGGTGTGCGGCAATTGCGCCGGGAACAAGTCCTATACCACTTCCCGGGGTGCTGTGCGAACAACTTCTGTTATTCGGCGCAAACTGCTGAAAGCAGACGGTCGTTGGGGTTACTGTCAGTTTCGTGTTCGCTGCAGAACGTCGCCAATTGATCCTCGAAATGGTGCGAGCGAACGGGGCCGTGTCGCTCCGTGAGCTCGCCCGCGTCGTCCAGACCTCCGAAGTGACCGTACGGCGGGACGTGCGCGCTCTGGAGGCAGAAGGACTCCTCGACCGCCGGCATGGCGGTGCGGTATTGCCGGGCGGGTTCACGCGGGAGTCCGGCTTTCCGCAGAAGTCTCATCTCGCGACCGCCGAGAAGACGGCCATCGCCGACCTCGCCGCGAACTTCGTCGAAGAGGGCGAGGCCATCGTGGTCGGGGCCGGTACGACCACGCAGGAGCTGGCCCGCCGGCTGGCCCGGGTCCCCGGGCTGACCGTCGTCACCAACTCCCTGCTGGTGGCCCAGGCGCTGGCCCACGCGAACCGGGTGGAAGTCGTGATGACCGGCGGCACTCTGCGCGGTTCCAACTACGCCCTGGTCGGCTCCGGCGCCGAGCAGTCCCTGCAGGGGCTGCGGGTCTCCCGGGCCTTCCTCTCCGGCAGCGGTCTGACCGCCGAGCGCGGACTGTCCACGTCCAACATGCTCTCGGCCTCCGTCGACCGCGCGCTGGTGCAGGCCGCCGCCGAGGTCGTCGTCCTCGCCGACCACACCAAGCTCGGCACGGACACCATGTTCCAGACCGTGCCCACGGATGTGATCACCCGGCTGGTGACCGACGAGCCGCCGGCCCATGACGACCGCGCCCAGACCGAACTGCAGGCCCTTGCCGATCAGGGGGTGCAGATCGCCGTGGCCGGGGCGAGCGGCAACCAGGGGGGTGACGACGTCCCGGCGCGGCGGACGAGGTCCGTGCCGGGCCCTAGGCGGGCGGCTCCGGGCGGCCTGCGCTCGACCGTACTGGGCGAGCCGGTTCCGGGGGCCGAGCGGGCCCGGGTCGCCGATCTTCGGCGGCGGTAGGTACGGCCGGACGGTCGGCGTGCGGTAGTTACAGACCGGACGGGGCGTGCGTGCTGAGTACGGGCCGTTCGGCCGGGCGTACGGGTGAGTGCGGGCGGGTGTCTGGCGGGCGGTAAGTACCGCCGGTCGGTCGCGCGGTGAGTACAGTCCGGTCGTCTGGCGGGTGGGCGGTAGGTATGGCCGGTCGTCGGGCGCGTGGTGAGTGCGGGTCGGGCGGTCGGGTGTGCGGGTGAGTGCGGCCGGGTGTCTGGCGGGCGGTAAGTACCGCCGGGTGGTCAGGTTCGTTTCAGGCCCCGCAGGGTCAGCGTCAGTAGTCTGTCCGCCAGTTCCTTGTCGCCGGGAGTCGCCTCCGCCGCCAGCGCGATGGCGTGGGTCAGCTGGAGCAGGTCCCCGATCGCCACGTCCTCGCGGACCGTGCCCGCCCGCTGGGCCCTGCTCAGCAGTTCGGTGCCCGCCTGTCTGATGGGGTCGCTGCACCGGGCCAGGGCCGACGAGTGGTCCTGGGTCGCCGCCATCAGCGCCCGGGACAGGCCCCGGTACTCGGTCGCGTGCCGCACCATCTCGCGCAGCCAGGTCACCAGGGCCGCGCAGGGCTCAGGGGCGTCCCGCAACTCCCGGGCCCGGTCCAGCAGTTCACCCGCAGCGTCCTCGAAGACCGCGCTCAACAGGGCGTGCCGGTTGGGGAAATGGCGGTAGAGGGTGCCGATGCCGACCCCGGCCCTGCGGGCGACGTCCTCCAGCGACGCCTCCGTGCCGTGCTCGGCGAAGGCGGCGCGGGCCTCGGCGAGCAGCCGCTCGTGGTTGCGGCGGGCGTCGGCGCGCATGGCGCGGGAAGCGGCCCGCGGTGCCGCGGTCCGCGCGCCCCCGTGCGAGTCGGTGCCCGCCATCGCCTCCACCTGCTCTCCTCCGCGCCCGGCCCTGTCTTCAGGATGCCACCGCGCGGACAGCGAAACGCCCGGTGGACTGGGGGCTCCAGTCCACCGGGCGGCTCGACGCGGTCGTACCCGTCAGTCCTTGATCTCGCAGATCGCGGCACCCGAGGTGACGGACCCGCCGACCTCGGCGGACAGGCCCTTGATGGTGCCCGACTTGTGGGCGTTCAGCGGCTGTTCCATCTTCATGGCCTCCAGGACGACGACCAGGTCGCCCTCCTTGACCTCCTGGCCCTCCTCCACGGCCACCTTGACGATGGTGCCCTGCATCGGGGAGGCGAGGGTGTCGCCGGAGGCCACGGGGCCGGACTTCTTGGCGGCGCGGCGCTTGGGCTTGGCGCCCGCGGCGAGTCCGGTACGGGCCAGCGACATGCCGAGCGAGGACGGCAGCGAGACCTCCAGGCGCTTGCCGCCGACCTCGACGACGACCGTCTCGCGGCCCGGCTCCTCGTCCGTGTCCGTGTCGGCGGGCGCGGCGAAGGGCTTGATCTCGTTGACGAACTCGGTCTCGATCCAGCGGGTGTGGACCGTGAACGGGTCCTGGCTGCCGGTGAGTTCGGGGGCGAACGCCGGGTCCTTGACGACCGCGCGGTGGAACGGGATGGCGGTGGCCATGCCCTCGACCTGGAACTCCTCCAGGGCACGCGCGGCACGCTGGAGGGCCTGCTGGCGGGTGGCGCCGGTGACGATCAGCTTGGCCAGCAGGGAGTCCCAGGCCGGGCCGATGACCGAGCCGGACTCCACGCCCGCGTCCAGGCGGACGCCGGGGCCGGTGGGCGGGGCGAAGGTGGTGACGGTGCCGGGGGCCGGGAGGAAGTTGCGGCCCGGGTCCTCGCCGTTGATGCGGAACTCGAAGGAGTGGCCGCGCACCTGCGGGTCGTCGTAGCCGAGTTCCTCGCCGTCGGCGATGCGGAACATCTCGCGGACCAGGTCGATGCCGGTGACCTCCTCGGTGACCGGGTGCTCGACCTGGAGGCGGGTGTTGACCTCAAGGAAGGAGATCGTGCCGTCCACGCCGACGAGGAACTCGACGGTGCCGGCGCCGACGTAGCCGGCCTCCTTCAGGATGGCCTTGGAGGCGCGGTACAGCTCGGCGTTCTGCTCCTCGGACAGGAACGGCGCCGGGGCCTCCTCGACCAGCTTCTGGTGGCGGCGCTGGAGGGAGCAGTCACGGGTGGAGACGACGACCACGTTGCCGTGGGAGTCGGCCAGGCACTGGGTCTCCACGTGGCGGGGCTTGTCCAGGTAGCGCTCGACGAAGCACTCGCCGCGGCCGAACGCGGCGACGGCCTCGCGGACCGCCGAGTCGTACAGCTCCGGGACCTCTTCGAGGGTGCGGGCGACCTTCAGACCGCGGCCACCGCCGCCGAAGGCGGCCTTGATGGCGATCGGCAGGCCGTGCTCCTCGGCGAAGGCGACGACCTCGTCGGCGCCGGAGACCGGGTCGGGCGTACCGGCGACCAGCGGGGCGCCGGCCCGCTGGGCGATGTGCCGGGCGGCGACCTTGTCACCGAGGTCGCGGATGGCCTGCGGCGGGGGGCCGATCCAGATCAGGCCCGCGTCGATGACGGCCTGGGCGAAGTCGGCGTTCTCGGAGAGGAAGCCGTAGCCGGGGTGGATGGCGTCCGCCCCCGACTCGCGCGCCGCCTTGAGGACCTTCTCCATGTCCAGGTAGCTGGTGGCCGGGGTGTCACCGCCCAGGGCGAACGCCTCATCCGCCGCGCGGACATGCAGAGCGTCCCGGTCCGGGTCGGCGTATACGGCCACGCTCGCGATACCCGCGTCCCGACAGGCCCGGGCCACGCGGACAGCGATTTCGCCACGGTTGGCGATGAGCACCTTGCGCACGATTGAGGCTCCCTCCTTGAAACAAGCCGAGTTTAGGGACTGCCGACACGGCACTTCGACCCGTCCCCAATGGTGAGCTTGCCCACACGGAGCGTGATTCGAGGCTCGCTCGACCCGCGAAATCCCTTGTCGCACCGCGGTACCCAGGACTCCTCCTGGAAACCCTAGCCGCCCGCTGTGGTCAAGGTCTCTGTCATCAGGTGCTGCGGGCCACTCTGTTTCTTTGTGGAGTCCCTACGAATGGCCCAACGATTCTTTGCCTCTCCCAGAACCCTTGTCCCGAGGTTTACCCGTTAGTAGCGTTCGCGATGTCTCGAACGTACTTGGAGTAACCGCAGTCCTGCTAGGACGGCGCTGGAGCGCTCGGAAGTGGGTGGGGGCCGGTGGTGCGCAGACCGGTGGCATGGGTGGTCGCGATCGTCCTCTTCGTGGAGGCGCTGGGTATCGCGGCGGTCCAGTGGTTCCTGGGTGTGGTGGTGGACCGGCAGGACATGTCCCTGGCGGGGCTGGACTCCGACGTGATGGCGATGTCGTCGAAGATCGGTGGGGTTGTCTTCGGGGTGTACTTCGCCTTGTGCGGTGTCGTGGCGCTGCTGGTGGCGTTGCGGGATCGGCCTGCGGCGGGGCTGGGGCGGGTGCTGTTGATCAGTGCGGCGGTCGTGCACGGGCTGCTGGGGGCGTTCGCGTGGGGGCTGGTGGGTGTCGGGGCGTTCCTGTTCATGGTGACGGTGCTGGGGCTGATCGTGCTGTTGCTGATGACGTACGACGTTCAGGCGGAGCCGACGGACTCCCGTCCCTCGCCGGAGCCTGGGCCGGACGCGGCGAACGGGGCGGCTGCGGCGTAGGGGGGCGGCTGTGGTCCTTCGCCCCCGCCGCCCCTACCCGTCCCGTCCTGAAGGGGCTTCGCCCCTTCGACCCCGAGGGGTTGTATGTCGGGTGCGGCTTTGTGGGGGCTTGGCGCGCAGTTCCCCGCGCCCCTGGAGGGAGCTGCCCAGCCCCCTGCTTCCTTGAACCGTCGGTCTTACGTCCACAGGTCCGTGATGGACACGTTCAGTTGGGACAGCAGGCGGCGGACCATCGGGAGGCTGATGCCGATGACGTTGCCGTGGTCGCCGTCGATGCCTTCGATGAAGGGGGCCGAGCGGCCGTCCAGGGTGAAGGCGCCGGCTACGTAGAGGGGTTCGCCGGAGGCCACGTACGCGGCGACCTCGGCGTCTGTCGGGTCGCCGAAGCGGACCACCGTGGACGCCGTCGCCGAGGCGTAGCGGCCGGTGACCGTGTCCCAGACGCAGTGGCCCGTCTGGAGGGTGCCCGCCCGGCCGCGCATCGACTTCCAGCGGGCGGTGGCCTCCTCGGCGTCCGCGGGCTTGCCGAGCGCTTCGCCGTCGAGCTCCAGGACCGAGTCGCAGCCGATCACCAGCGCGCCCTTGACCTCCGGCTTCGCCGCGACGACGGAGGCCTTCGCCTCGGCCAGTGCGAGGGCCAGCTCCGCGGGGGTGGGGGCGGTGACGGCGTCCTCGTCGACGCCGCTGACGACGACCTCGGGGTCCAGTCCCGCCTGGCGCAGGAGGTTCAGTCGGGCGGGGGACTGGGAGGCCAGTACGAGGCGGCGGCGCGGCTGATCGGTCATGGGGATCAGCGTATCGCCGCGCTCAGCGCAGCCCGGTCATGATCATCGCGAGCACCATGGCCAGCGCCATCAGAATGCCGAGCCTCCGCAGCATCTTCTGCATGTCGCGGATTTCCTGGGGAGGCTCATCCTCCGGGTCGGACCACAGCATGCCTCCAGCCTGCGGTCCGACGGGTCCGGGGCGCCTGAGTACGCGTACTCAACTTGGCGCCCCGGCGTTCCGCTTCCGGGCCGGATGTCAGCTCGGCCAGTACGTACGCGCCCACGTCGCCGGTCCGGGCGACGGCAGGCGGCGGCCCGCGATACGTGCCGGGTCGGACCACGCGGCGTCCGGCTCGGCCGCGCCGGACGGCAGGGCCGCTGCCGCCGCGGCGCGGGCTCGGACCACCGCCAGGGCGGCGGCCAGCTCCTCCGGGGTCGGGTTGCCCCGCAACACCTTGATCGTCACAGCGGCTCCTTACAGGGGGATGTTGCCGTGCTTCTTCGGGGGCAGGGATTCCCGCTTGGTACGCAGCTGACGCAGCCCGCGCACGATGTGCCGACGCGTCTCCGACGGCATGATCACCGAGTCGACGTAGCCGCGCTCGGCCGCGATGTAGGGGTTGAGGAGCGTGTCCTCGTACTCCTGGATGAGACGGGCCCGCGTCGCCTCCACGTCGTCGGCCTCGGCGATCGTCCTGCGGTGCAGGATGTTCACCGCGCCCTGGGCGCCCATCACGGCGATCTGCGCGGTCGGCCAGGCCAGGTTGAGGTCG
Source organism: Streptomyces sp. NPDC110618 (assembly GCF_055657065.1). Lineage (NCBI taxonomy): Bacteria > Bacillati > Actinomycetota > Actinomycetes > Kitasatosporales > Streptomycetaceae > Streptomyces > Streptomyces sp. NPDC110618. Next base: position 383,781 of record NZ_JBVKBN010000004.1, read on the forward strand.
GCGCCGAGGTGCTTGGAGCCCATGACGTCGTAGGCGCCGCCGAACGCCTTGCGGGTGATGACGGTGATCAGCGGGACCGTCGCCTCGGCGTAGGCGTAGATCAGCTTGGCGCCGCGGCGGATGATGCCGGTGTGCTCCTGGCCGACGCCCGGGAGGAAGCCCGGCACGTCGACGAAGGTCAGCACCGGCACGTTGAAGGCGTCGCAGGTCCGCACGAACCGCGCCGCCTTCTCCGAGGCGTCGATGTCCAGGCAGCCCGCGAACTGCATGGGCTGGTTGGCCACCACGCCCACCGGCCGCCCCTCGACCCGCCCGAACCCGGTGAGGATGTTCGGCGCGAACAGCGGCTGCGTCTCGAAGAACTCCGCGTCGTCCAGGACGTGTTCGATCACCGTGTGCATGTCGTACGGCTGGTTCGCGCTGTCCGGCACGATCGTGTCCAGCTCGCGGTCCTCGTCGGTGATGTCGAGGTCCGCCTCCTCCGGGAAGGCCGGGGGCTCGGAGAGGTTGTTGGACGGCAGGTACGACAGCAGCTGCTTGACGTACTCGATGGCGTCCTTCTCGTCGCCCGACATGTGGTGCGCCACGCCCGAGACGGAGTTGTGGGTGCGCGCGCCGCCCAGCTCCTCGAAGCCGACGTCCTCACCGGTGACCGTCTTGATGACGTCGGGGCCGGTGATGAACATGTGCGAGGTCTGGTCGACCATCACCGTGAAGTCGGTGATCGCGGGGGAGTAGACCGCGCCCCCCGCGCACGGGCCGACGATCAGCGAGATCTGCGGGATCACCCCGGAGGCGTGCGTGTTGCGGCGGAAGATCTCGCCGTACGCGCCGAGCGAGGCCACGCCCTCCTGGATACGGGCGCCGCCGGAGTCGTTGATGCCGATGACCGGGCAGCCGGTCTTCAGCGCGAAGTCCATGACCTTGACGATCTTCTGCCCGTACACCTCGCCGAGCGCGCCGCCGAAGACGGTGAAGTCCTGCGAGAACACCGCGACCGGGCGGCCGTCGACGGTGCCGTAGCCGGTCACCACGCCGTCGCCGTAGGGGCGGTTGTGCTCCAGGCCGAAGTTGGTGGAGCGGTGCCGGGCGAACTCGTCGAGTTCGACGAAGGACCCCTCGTCGAGCAGGAGCTCGATCCGCTCACGGGCCGTCAACTTGCCCTTGGCGTGCTGCTTCTCGACGGCGCGTGCGGAGCCGGCGTGCGTGGCTTCCTCGATGCGGCGCTGGAGATCCGCGAGCTTGCCCGCAGTGGTGTGGATGTCGATCTGCTCTTCCGGCTCGGACATCGGGATCGCGGCTCCCTGCCTGCTCAAAAGGGGGGACGGTTACTCATCCGTAGAGTAGTGGTGGCCCTATCAATCGGCAGTGCGGCGTTTACCACACCTAGGGTGGCTTGCATGACGCCGCGAGATGCATCAGACGACAGCCGCTGGTCCGACCTCGACCGCCCCCCGCTCAACGTCACGGCGCTGCGCCGGGCGCTGGTCCGCGACCAGGGCCTGTACCGCGAGCTGGACGTGGTGCAGCGCACCGGCTCCACCAACGCCGACCTGGTCGCCCGCGCCGGGCAGGGGGCCGCGGAGGGCACGGTGCTGGTCGCCGAGGAGCAGACGGCGGGCCGGGGCCGCCTGGACCGGCAGTGGACGGCGCCCGCCCGCTCGGGGCTGTTCTTCTCCGTCCTGCTGAAGCCCGCCGACGTCCCGGTCGCCCACTGGGGCTGGCTGCCGCTGCTCACCGGAGTGGCGGTCGCGGCGGGGCTGTCCAGGTCGGCGGGCGTGGACACGGCACTCAAGTGGCCCAACGACATCCTGGTGACCGTCGGCGGGCAGGAGCGCAAGGCCGGCGGCATCCTGGTGGAACGGGCCGGGGACGACGCGGTCGTCATCGGCGTCGGCATCAACGTCACCCTCAAGGAGGAGGAGCTGCCGGTCCCGCAGGCGGGCTCGCTGGCCCTCGCCGGATCGATCAGCACCGACCGCGATCCCCTGCTGCGGGCGGCTCTGCGCTCGCTGGAGGACTGGTACGGGCGCTGGCGCGCCGCCAAGGGCGACGCGGGCGACAGCGGACTGCACGAGGCGTACGCGGCGGGCTGCGCGACGCTCGGCCGGTCCGTACGGGCCGAACTGCCCGGCGACCGGTCGCTGGTCGGCGAGGCGGTGGCCGTGGACGGCGACGGCCGCCTGGTCATCGCGACCGGCGAGGGCGTACAGGAGCCCGTGGGGGCGGGTGACATCGTGCACCTGCGCCCGGCGTGAGCGCGCGCCGTACCGCACCTACAGCAACCACCGCTTTCAGGAAAGCCTTCGCCCCGCTTAACGGAGTGAGCTGGCGCACACCTGCCGTAGAGTTGGGGCCGGTCGATACCTGACCGCGGCAGATCGGAAGGGCAGCAGGCGTGACCGTCGACGACACGGGCTCCGGCATGGACCCCCACGCCGCCGACCCCGGCGAGGACCCACTCGCCCTCCGCCTCGAACAGCTCATCCTCGGCGCGGAGCGGCGCTACACCCCTTTCCAGGCGGCTCGTAGCGCCGGTGTCTCCATGGAGCTGGCGTCCCGGTTCTGGCGGGCCATGGGGTTCGCCGACATCGGACAGGCGAAGGCGCTGACCGAGGCCGACGTGCTGGCGCTCAGACGGCTCGCCGGTCTGGTCGAGGCGGGGCTGCTCAGCGAGGCCATGGCCGTGCAGGTGGCCCGGTCCACCGGCCAGACCACCGCCCGGCTGGCCGAATGGCAGATCGACTCCTTCCTGGAGGGCCTGACCGAGCCCCCCGAGCCCGGCATGACCCGTACCGAGGTCACCTATCCGCTGGTCGAGCTGCTCCTGCCCGAGCTGGAGGAGTTCCTCGTCTATGTCTGGCGGCGCCAGCTCGCCGCCGCGACCGGGCGGGTCGTGCAGGCCGCCGACGACGAGGAGATGGTCGACCGGCGGCTCGCGGTCGGTTTCGCCGACCTCGTGGGCTTCACCCGGCTGACCCGCCGGATGGAGGAGGAGGAACTCGGCGAACTGGTCGAGGCCTTCGAGACCACCGCCGCCGACCTGGTGGCCGCGCGGGGCGGACGGCTGATCAAGACCCTCGGCGACGAGGTGCTGTACTCCGCCGACGACGCGGGCGTGGCCGCCGAGATCGCGCTGCGGCTCATCGAGACGATGGCCAACGACGAGACCATGCCGGAGCTGCGCGTCGGCATCGCCTTCGGCACGGTGACCACCCGGATGGGCGATGTCTTCGGCACGACCGTGAACCTGGCCTCCCGGCTCACCTCGATAGCTCCCAAGGACGCCGTGCTGGTGGACAGCGCCTTCGCGGAGGAGCTGATCCGTACCGGTGAGGCACCGGCCTCCGAGGCGGAGGCGGCCGAGGAGGCCGCGGCCGCGGAGAAGGAGGGCGAGGAGCCGCCGACGTACCGCTTCGCGCTCCAGCCGATGTGGCAGCGGCCGGTGCGCGGGCTCGGGGTGGTCGAGCCCTGGCTGCTCACCCGGCGGGACGGGGAGCCGTCGTAGCGCCGGCCCTCAACGCTTCGAGTTGAGCAGGCCGGGGCCCAGCGGGTCCACGCACAGGCCGACGATCGGCAGGCAGACGCCCGGGTTGCCGGTCGGGCCGGGCGAGGGCTGCTGGGCCGGGGGCGGTGCGGACTGGCCGGGCGCCGGTGCCTGCGGTGGCGCGGCGGCGGGTGGCTGGTGCGGGGCGTGGCTCTGCGTGGGGCCGGCGCCCGGCCGCTGGGGTGCGGCGGGTCGGTCCGGTGCCTCGGGGATGGTGGTCACCGGGTTCTCGTCCGCGGGTTCCTGTGCGGCGGGGCTGTTCCCCGGCGCCGGTACGCCGCTGGGGGACGCCGTCGGTGCCGCTGTCCGGCTGCCCATGGCGGAGGTGGCGGACGGGCCGGGCTCGGGGTTCGTGGTGATCGTCGCGGCGGCGTTGGTGGCGCGCTCGGTGCCGGTGCCGGTGCCCGGGTCGCCGGACGGCCAGGGCGCGGCCTCCGGAGTGCCGGACCCGCCGAGTCCGGCGCCGGGATGCAGTCGTACGAGGCTCAGGGCGCCCGCGACCAGGGCGAGGCCGCCCGCCGCGAGGAGGACCTTGCGGGGGCGGGGGCGGCGGTGCCGGCCGCGGGGGCCGAAGATCCGGACCGGGGGCGCCGTCGACTCCGGGGCCGGCGTGTCCGGTCTGGCCGCCGTCCCGTCCGCTTCTGTCATCGTCCTCACGAATCCTCCCCGATCGCGCCCCCGGTGCGCCGTGGCCCGCCGCACGCTATGCGGTGCGTCGGGGCGGGGTGGGGGGTTCCGGGGGATATCACCCGAACGGGGTGCCTTCCCTCCGGGAGGCCGGGCTGCGATGATCGGGGGGATTTCTGTTAACCCGCGTTAACCGGAGGGTGTCATGAGCGAGGAGCGGTACGGGGAGTTCGTGCTGGTGCGGCGGCATGGGGACGGTGGGCATGTCGCGGAGCTCGCCCTGGACCGGCCCAAGGCCATGAACGCCGTGTCGTCGGAGATGGCGCGGTCCATCGGGGCGGCGTGCGCGGCGCTGGGCGCCGACCGCGGGGTGCGGGTGGTGGTGCTGACGTCGACGCATGAGCGGGCGTTCTGCGTGGGGGCGGATCTGAAGGAGCGGAACTCCTTCAGCGACGCGGATCTGGTGCGGCAGCGGCCCGTCGCGCGGGGGGCGTACACGGGGGTGCTGGAGATTCCGGTACCGACGATCGCGGCCGTGCACGGGTTCGCGCTCGGGGGCGGGTTCGAGCTGGCGCTCTCCTGCGATGTGATCGTGGCCGACGAGACGGCGGTGGTGGGGCTGCCGGAGGTGTCGGTCGGGGTGATTCCCGGCGGCGGTGGTACGCAGTTGCTGCCGCGGCGGGTGGGAGCGGCGCGGGCGGCGGAGCTGATCTTCTCGGCGCGGCGGGTGGAGGCGGCGGAGGCGCGGTCGCTGGGGCTGGTGGACGAGCTGGTTCCGGCGGGGACGGATCGGGAGGCGGCGCTGTCGCTGGCCGCGCGGATTGCCGGGAACTCGCCGGTGGGGTTGCGGGCGGCGAAGCGGGCGTTGCGTCTTGGGCATGGGCTGGATCTGCGGGCCGGGCTTGAGGTGGAGGACGCGGCTTGGCGGTCTGTGGCGTTCTCGGGGGATCGGGCGGAGGGGGTTGCGGCGTTCAACGAGAAGCGCCGGCCGGAGTGGCCGGGGGAGTGACGGTGCGGTGCGCTGGGGCGCAGGGGTTCGGGGCACTTGCCTGATCCGGGGTGCCTGCTCCTGCGGGTTGCCGTGGGGGTAGGTGTCGCCGGCCCGTGGTGGGGGCCGTGGGGGTGGGTGTGCTTGCCCGCGCTTGCGGGGTGCCGCCGCGCCCACCCGTGCCGCCCCAGCGGCACGACTGCCCGCAGCTACGGTGATGCGGCGGTGCCGCCTACGGGGGTGGGCGTCGGGGCTGGGTTGCGACTGCCCGCAGCTGCGGTGATGCGGCGGTGCCGCCTACTGGGGTGGGTGTTGGGGCTGGGTTGCGACTGCCCGCAGCTGCGGTGATGCGGCGGTGCCGCCTACGGGGGTGGGCGTCGGGGCTGGGTCGCGACTGCCCGCAGTTGGGGGGCATGGCTGCCCGCGGCTACGCCAGATGTCCACGGCTACCGTGGTTCGGTCGTACTGACACCTGTTCGCCCCATCCATGTCCCTGTTTGTCGGGAAGATCCCTAGCCTGGAGTGATGGGAGAGGATGTTCGGCTGGCGGCGGTGGTGGGGCTGGCGCAGGGGATGGCGGCGGCTCATGGGTCGCGGGAGGCCTGGCGGGCGGCCGCCTCGGGGGCCTGCCGGGCGCTCGGGGGGAGTTTCGCCGCCCTGTCCGTGTGGGAGCGGGACCTGGGGCGGCTCAGGGTGCTGGTGAACGTGGGGGAGCGGGCGCCGGACGAGGAGGAGTTCCCGGAGGACGAGGCGTACCCAGTCCATCAGTTCCCGGAGATCACCGAGTTCCTGCACGAGCGCTGGGCCTGCGGCGGTGAGCCCAACGCCTGGGTGGAGACCGCCGACGGTCCCGCCGCCGGGCGCCCCGGTTATGTGCACCAGCGTGTCGCCGCACTGCGCCGCAGGGGCCGCGGCTGCTGCGTGGTCGCCCCGATCGTGCTGCACGGCAGGGCGTGGGGCGAGCTGTATGTCGCCCGCCGCCTCGGCGATCCCCTCTTCGAGCGTTCCGACGCCGACTTCGCCACCGTCCTCGCCGCCGTCGTGGCCGCCGGGATCGCGCAGGCGGAACGGCTGGAGGAGGCCCGGCGGCTGGCGTACACCGACGCGCTCACCGGCCTCGCCAACCGCCGTGCCGTGGACGGGCGGCTGGACAGGGCCGTCGAGCGGCATCGCGAGGAGGGGGTCGTCGTCAGTCTCGTCGTCTGTGACCTGAACGGGCTCAAGCGGGTCAACGACACCCAGGGGCACGCCGTCGGGGACCGTCTGCTGGAACGGTTCGGCTCCGTCCTCTCCCTCTGCGGCGCGATGCTCCCCGGCGCCCTCGCGGCCCGGCTCGGCGGCGACGAGTTCTGTCTGCTCGCCGTGGGTCCGCCCGCCGACGACGTCGTACGCGCCGCCGACGAACTGTGCCGCCGCGCCGCGGAGTTGGAGCTCGGCGACGGGGTCGCCTGCGGGGTCGCCTCCACCGGCGACCCCATCGGCCCCGTCCGCTCCGCCCGCCGTCTGTTCCGGCTGGCCGACGCCGCCCAGTACCGGGCGAAGGCCATGCACGCCACCAAACCGGTCGTCGCGGGGCGGGAAGGCCCCGACGATCCGGTCGTCCAGCTCGCCGACACCCCCGCGACCGAGCAGCCGGCCTCCGAGCGCCGGAGGTTCCGCGGGCGCCACTGACCGGCCCCGGTCGCAGCGGTAAGGGGTCAACCCCGTCCCCACTGGTGACATCTTGGAATTCAGTGCGTACGCTCCTGAATATGGATATGCACACTGTGGTGGTGGGGACGTCCGGGGTGACCGCGTCCGACGTTCTTGCCGTTGCGCGCGACGGTGCCCGTGTCGAGCTGGGCCAGGACGCCGTGTCCGCCCTGGCCGCGGCCCGCGAGATCGTGGACGCCCTGGCGGCCAAGCCCGAGCCCGTCTACGGCGTCTCCACCGGATTCGGCGCCCTGGCGACCCGGCACATCAGCCAGGAACTGCGTGCCCAGCTCCAGCGCAACATCGTCCGCTCGCACGCCGCCGGCATGGGCCCGCGGGTGGAGCGCGAGGTCGTGCGCGCGCTGATGTTCCTGCGGCTGAAGACCGTCTGCTCGGGCCACACCGGCGTCCGCCCCGAGGTCGCCCAGACCATGGCCGACGTCCTCAACGCGGGCATCACCCCGGTCGTCCACGAATACGGCTCCCTCGGCTGCTCCGGCGATCTGGCCCCGCTCTCCCACTGCGCCCTCGCGCTGATGGGCGAGGGCGACGCGGAGGGCCCCGACGGCGTCGTACGGCCCGCCGCCGAACTGCTCGCCGAGCACGGCATCGCCCCCGTCGAACTGCGCGAGAAGGAGGGCCTCGCCCTCCTCAACGGCACCGACGGCATGCTCGGCATGCTGATCATGGCGCTCGCCGACCTGGACACCCTTTACAAGTCCGCCGACATCACCGCCGCCCTCTCCCTGGAGGCGCTGCTCGGCACGGACAAGGTGCTCGCGCCCGAACTGCACGCCATCCGCCCCCACCCGGGGCAGGCCGCCTCCGCCGCCAACATGCTCGCCGTCCTGAAGGACTCCCAGCTCACCGGGCACCACCAGGACGACGCCCCGCGCGTCCAGGACGCCTACTCGGTGCGCTGCGCCCCGCAGGTCGCCGGTGCCGGACGGGACACCTTGGCGCACGCCCGGCTGGTGGCCGAGCGTGAGCTGGCCTCGGCGGTGGACAACCCGGTCGTCCTGCCGGACGGGCGCGTGGAGTCCAACGGCAACTTCCACGGCGCCCCGGTCGCCTACGTACTGGACTTCCTCGCCATCGCCGCCGCCGACCTCGCCTCCATCGCCGAGCGGCGCACCGACCGGCTGCTCGACAAGAACCGCAGCCACGGGCTGCCGCCGTTCCTCGCGGACGACGCGGGCGTCGACTCCGGGCTGATGATCGCCCAGTACACGCAGGCCGCCCTGGTCAGCGAGATGAAGCGGCTCGCCGTACCGGCCTCCGCCGACTCCATCCCGTCCTCCGCCATGCAGGAGGACCACGTCTCCATGGGCTGGTCGGCCGCGCGCAAGCTGCGTACCGCCGTCGACAACCTCACCCGGGTCGTCGCCGTGGAGCTGTACGCGGCCACGCGCGGTGTCGAACTGCGCGAGGGCCTCACCCCCGCACCCGCCACCCGGGCCGTCATCGAGGCGGTGCGCAAGGCGGGCGTCCAGGGCCCCGGGCCCGACCGCTTCCTCGCCCCCGACCTCGCCGCCGCCGAGGCCTTCGTCCGGGACGGGCGGCTCGTCGCGGCAGTGGAGAGCGTCACCGGGCCGCTTCAGTAGGCCCACGGACATGCGTCGGGCCCTGCTGCCGGGCTGCGGCAGCAGGGCCTGACGGTAAGTCACTTGAGCTTGGCCACCTGGGCCTTGATGATCTCGGTGGGGATCTCCGACACACCACCGGGCTCGTACGCTTCGGAATTCATCGTGTGGAACGTGGCGATCGTGTTCCCCTTGCGGACCACCTCGGTAGTGGAGGTGAGCACGAACCCGCCGCCCAGGTCCTCGTCCAAGGTGAACGCCACCGACTTGTCGCCCAGGCCGGACGGTTTCACCGCGGCGATCCTGGCGACCTTGGTGTCGTGCGCGGCGGCCGTCCTCAGCAGGAAGCCGTCGGCGCAGGCCTTGATGCCGCCGGAGACGGCTTTCATGGCCTTCTCGGCGCCGTCGCCGTCGTAGGACGACAGGCCGACGATGGTCAGGGAGAAGTCCTCTTCGAACTCCTTTGCCAAGTCCCCCTTGAACGCCGCGGGGTCCTGCGCGATCCCGTTGGACGCGTCCGCGTCGGTGGCTCCCGGAGGCTGGGCCGTAGAGGCCCGAGCCAGGGGGTCGCATGCGGGCTTGTCGGTCTCCAGCTTGGACATGTCCTGCCGGATCGTTTCGTCCCCGTCGGTGACCTTGTAGTCCTTGACGTCCCCCGTCGCCAGCAGCAGCTTCTCCAGCTCCGCCGAGCTGAGCGCCCTCGCCGCCCGCGCGGGCGCCCCGTCCTTGTCCGAGCCCTCCGCGGACACGTCGCCGGAGCACCCCGTGACCAGGGCCGACGCGACCGCGCCCACGGCGAGCACGGCGCTTGTACGCGCCCGCCGTGAGCAGGTGGCCGGTGATACCCGCACGGTGGTTACTTGACCTTGCCGAGCTGGGCCGAGATGACGTCGGCCGGGATCTCGGAGGGCTTGCCGCTGCCGAGCGCGGCGAGGTCGAACGAGTAGAACGTGGCGATGGTGTTGCCCTTGCGGACCACCTCGGTCTTGAAGTCCGCCGTGCCCTCGCCGTCCATGTCGACCGACTGGACGTAGGCGACGGACTCGTCGCCCTGGCCGGAGCCCTCCGCCGAGGCGATCTTGGTGACCTTGGTGGTCTCGCCCTCGGCCGTCATGCCGTAGCCGCCACCGCAGGCCGAGACGCCGTCGGAGACGAGCTTCATGGCCTTCTCGGCGCCGTCGCCGTCGTAGGAGGACAGGCCCACGAACGTCATGTTGATGTTCAGGGCGTCGGAGATGTCCTCCGGGGCGTCGCCGCCGGAGCCGCCAGGGATCTGCGAGACGGTGTTGGACGCCGCGGCGTCCGTGTCACCGGGCGGCAGTGCGCCGGTGGCCCACACCAGCGCCTCGCACTCGGATTTGTCCGCCTTCACCCCGGCCTTGGACTTGGGGAGCGTGTCGTCCCCGTCCTCGACCTTGTACTTCTTGGCGTCCAGGTCGGCGTCGGCCAGCAGCAGCTTCTCCAGCTCGGCCGCGCTCAGCGCCTTGGCCGCGTTGGTGGGGGTGGCGGCCCCCTCCTTGCCCTTGCCCTCGTCCGAGCCCTTGGAGTCGTCGCTGGAACACCCCGTGATGAGGGCGAGCGCGACCGCGCCCACGGCAACCGTGGCGCCGACGCGCGCACCCGATGATCTCTTCATGAGAGCGGACTATGAACGTTTGTTTGAAGAACCGTCAAGTTGACTCAGAAATCGTGACGTTCCCGGCGGACCGAATAGACGACGAAGCCCGCGCCCAGAACCAGGGAGAAGGTCCCGCCCACCACGTAGGGCGTGGTGTCAAAGCTTCCGGTGTCGGCCAGTTCGACGTCGTCGGAGGTGTCCGCGGTGGTGGCCCGCGCCTGCTGGGTGATCTGCGTGGCCGGGCTCGCCGAGGGCGCCTCTCTCGCGGGCTGGTCCCCGGTCGCGTTGGCGGACGGGACGAACCACAGGGCGCACAGCAGGGTCCCCGCGGCGGTGGCGGTCAGCAACGGACGGCGAGCGGATGACACGGAATATCGATCCCCTTGTGGCGCTGGCGAATTGGCCGTGTGGAGCGATGCTAATGAAAGGCGCGGGTCGCGGGAAAGTCGCGGGAGCCTCAAGGACGGCCGGGGCCGTACGCTCCGACCATGAACACTGAAGAGACATCACGATTTGTCCGGGTACGCGTGGAACTCGTCCTGGAAGTGGAGGACGAGGACGCCGTGACCAAGGCGGCGCTGGCCCGGATCGCCGGCGACGAGGCGATGCCCGCCGAGGAGCGCACGCAGGCCGAGGGCGCTGTGACGGAAGACACCGCCGAGGCGCTGGCGTATCTCGTCGACCCGTTCGACCTGGTCAGTGAGGTGCCCGGGGTGGACCTCGCGCAGGCGTCCTGGTCGACGGAGCGGATCGACTACGACCCCGATTCGCCGGAGTGGGACCTTGACGAGGATGATGAGGCCGAGGATGACGACGAGGAGTCGGCCGGCTGAGTCCGCTCGGGGAATTCATGGCCCCGGACGGCAACCGCCGTCCGGGGTTTCGTCGTCTCAAGGGGCGCACGGACCGACTTCCGCACCAGCCGTAACGGCGGACGTGGTGTGCCCCACACATCCAAGGGATGTGGAACGGGACGAACCGGTCGTAGCGTTGAACATTCTTGACGGGGGCTCTCGGGGTTTTGGGGATTCGGCAACGATGGAGAAGCGTGTGATGACGGTCAGTAAGCGGCGCAGGGGCCTGTCGGTCGCGTCCGCTCTGCTCGGAAGTGTCCTGGTGCTCTCGGCCTGCTCCGGTGGCGACGAGGCATCGGGCAACGACGGCGACGACACCTCGCAGGCCAAGGTCGACGAGGCGGCGGCCAACAAGACTTCCGAGGCACAGATCAAGATCACGCCCAAGGACGGGGCCGACAACGCCTCCATCAACTCCACCGGCGTCACCGTGAGCAAGGGCACGCTCACCGAGGTGAAGATGACCACCGCCGACGGCAAGGCCGTCGAGGGTCAGATATCCGCGGACAAGACGAGCTGGAAGCCCTCCGCCCAGCTGGAGCGGGCCACCACCTACAAGATCTCGGTGACCGCCGAGGACGCCAAGGGTCTGGAGGCGCACGAGAACGCCTCCTTCAGCACCCTCTCCCCGGACAACAGCTTCCTCGGCTACTTCACGCCGGAGGACGGCTCCACGGTCGGTGTGGGCATGCCGGTCTCGCTCAACTTCGACAAGGCGATCACCAACAAGGCGGACGTCCAGAAGGGCGTGACCGTCACCTCCAGCAGCGGCCAGGAGGTCGCCTGCCACTGGTTCAACGACCGCCGCATGGACTGCCGGCCCGAGGACTACTGGCAGGAGAACTCCACCGTCACGCTGAAGCTGGCGCTGGACGGTGTCGAGGGCGCGGACGGTGTCTACGGCGTCCAGCAGAAGACGGTCACCTTCAAGATCGGCCGCAACCAGGTCTCGTACGTCGACGCCAACACCAAGCAGATGAAGGTCACCCAGGACGGCAAGGTCGTCAAGACCATCCCGATCTCCGCCGGGTCGCCCGAGAACAAGACGTACGAAGGCGTCATGGTGATGTCGGAGATGTTCAAGGAGACGCGCATGAACGGCGCGACCGTGGGCTTCACCGACGACGACGGCAAGGGCGAGTACGACATCAAGGACGTGCCGCACGCCATCCGCCTCACCAGCTCCGGCACCTTCATTCACGGCAACTACTGGGGCGCCGACTCGGTCTTCGGCAACGTCAACACCAGCCACGGCTGCATCGGCCTGAACGACACCAAGGGCGCCAACGACAAGGGCACCGAGGCGTACTGGTTCTACACCAACTCGATGGTCGGTGACGTGGTGGTCGTCGAGAACACCGGCGACAAGACGGTCGCTCCCGACAACGGCCTCAACGGCTGGAACATGAACTGGGCCGACTGGAAGGCGGGCTCGGCGGTCTGAGCCACGCCCGGCGCACAAGGCTGAGGGCGGCACCCCACGGGGGGTGCCGCCCTCAACCTTTGTACGGGGTGGGCCGATCCGCGCCCACGGCTACATGCTGCTCCAGAGGACGGCCCCTACGACGCCGATGACGATGACGACGGCCAGGGCGTACAGGATGACTTTCGTGAGGGTCTGCGCCATGCGTTTCTCCTCCGGTAGGGCCCCCAGGGTACGGCTAGACGTTCTTGAGGTAGTAGTAGCGCAGGCCGGTCTCGTCGCAGCGCAGGTGGTGACGCTTGTCGATGTTGACGCCGAAGCCCTTGTAGATGATCGAGCCGTGCCAGGTGACGTACGCGAGAGCGTTGCCGGCGCCCGAGATCCACTGCTCCTCGGGCTCGTGGCTGATGGAGACGCCGATGTTGTAGTTGGTGTGCGAGGCCGCGGCGTTGTAGACCTTGGTGACCTTGGTCGAGCTGGAGCGGTACCACTGCTTGAAGTTCAGCCGGGTGATGGTCACCCCGAGGATCTTCTGCTTGACGTTGTACCAGCAGCTCCAGTCGCCCGCGGTGCCCTGCGCCGAGATCCCGCCCGTGGAGGTCGGCTCCGGAGCGGCTCCTCCCTCGACCTCGATCACCACGTCGCCATTGGCCATGGTGTAGGTCCCGGGGTCATTGTCAGCGGCGTTCTGGTACGCCTCAAGGACGTCCTCGTCGACCAGGTAGTGCAGGAACTTGTCCTGCTTGGCGGCGGAGAGGGCGTTGAAGGCGCTGTACGTCGCCATCGCCGACGTGCTGTTCTGCGACCTGAGCCAGGCGTTGTACTCGGCCGCGGTGGGGACCTGGACGGCAGCGCTCGACGGCGTCGCGGACAGGCTGACGATGCTGCCGGCGGCGAGGACCGTGGCGACGAGCGATGCCTTGAAGCTGTTGCGGCGGCGTGCGGTGGTGCGGGAGAGGTTCGATCTCGTGGACTGCACTTGCTCTCCTTCGGGTTGTTCCACCGATGGCGCAAAAGGGTGGCGGGAATGCCGAACGCGGCATCCCGATCGCTGAATGTGTGGGAGTACCAGGAGATTCAGGGGCGATCTCCTGGCGTCGCCGAATCACACTGGCACCGGCGCTCGGGACGTCACAAGAGGGCTCAATATTTCCTGAGCTTAATTTGAGGTGGACCGCCATCCGAATACCGCCGATTCCGCTTGTGAATTGCATTCAACCGCGGCTGCGGGATTCGCCGAACGGCCGATGAGGCGGAATCTCAGATTCCCATCAATTCCGTGTCCCGGCCGACGGGCCTGCTCTAGCATCGGCGAAGTCGACGCGCCCGTTGGGTGCGGCAACTTCCTGGGGGTTGCAATGAGCGTGACCGGCTCGATTTCCGATCCCGACAGATGCGGCGAAACAGCCTTGCGTGATGCCAAGGACATGATTTGCGCACTCTTACCTCAACTGCGGAGCAAGGCCGAGCGGTCGACCGCGCGCTGGCTGGCCGAGGACGCGGTGCAGGAGGCGTGCGAGCGGCTGCTCTCGCGGGCCGCGACCTTCATCGCCCACCCCAACCCGCGCGCGTACGCGATCAGGACCGTGGTCACGACACTGATCGACCAGCAGCGCCGGGGCCGGCGCGAGGTGCTGGCCGCTGACCTCCCTGACCTGCCCAGTTCCGGCGAGGGAAGCCTCGTCGAGGCGTGGTGGGAGGCCGAGCGCCTGCTGATGTCGCTGCCCGCGGGACAGTCCGCCGCGGTACGGCTGGTGGACATCGAGGGGTACACCATCGACCAGGCCGCAGAGATCCTCGGCGTGCACCGGGGGACGGTGTCCCGGGCGCGGCTGCGCGGCCACGAAACGCTGCGCAGAAATTTTTTGCTCGACGAGTCATACGGCGCGCCTGCTTGAGACGTTCACCGTACGACTGCGAAGTGGGCTCGATCGAGAGCAAGATCGAAACGAGGATCCATGAAGAGCGTGAGCAAGAAGGTGACGGTCGCCGCCGTCGCGATTTTCGCAACTCTTGGCCTGGCGGGAGGGGCGACCGCGGCTCCGGCTTCCGCGATCTCACCGCAAGCGACATGTACGAAGTACATCGACAAGGACACGAACGCCGGATCATTGCATCTCAAGAGGTGCGTGAACCTGAACAACGAAATTCGTGTCTACGGCTGGATGCAAAAGCACACCGACGATCCCGGGTGTGTGAACTTCCACTTCAATGCATTCTCGGACGGTTACAAAAGGACGTGGTCCGTGTGTGACGCGCTCGAATACACGAATGTCGACACGGCCTATCACAAGGCCCCGGTCACCATGGGCTACGGGGTACCCGCCTAGGGTCTGTCGTCACATTCCCGCCTGCCGCACGACGGCTGCGAGACACGCAGAGGCCCGGTGGCCAGAACCCGTTGAGCGGGTTCGGACCACCGGGCCTCGGGCGTCAGCGCCGGTCTACTTCCCGTAGTACGCGTTGTAGATCGAGATCGTCGACTTGTTGCCCTTCTTGTCGGTGATCTTCGCGTGGAAGGAGATCGCCTTGCCCTTGGCGGGGCTCTTCACCTTGATCTTGCCGTTGGTGATGGTCTTCTTCTTCCAGGTCTGGCCGTGGTCGTAGGAGACCCAGACCGACAGCGCCTTCAGGTTGTTCTTGGCGGCGCCCTCCACGACGACCGGAACGGTCTTCGTGTGGCCGGCGACGACCTTGCTGTCCAGGCCCGTCGTGGCGTTGAAGCGGACCGTGGAGGCGGGCAGCTTGGCCTGGTCGGCCGGCTTCTTGGACTTGAAGGTCCAGCTGGCGTCGATCCGCGTGGCGGCGGCGGACACCTTGGTGCTGCGCTTCACCGAGGTCGTCAGCTTGTACTCGGCCTCGGCGGCCGGAACCGTGAACGCCTTGTCACCGAAGAGCGGGTCGTCGTTGGTGCCGACCTTGGTGCCGTTGCGGTACAGCTCCGTCTTCACCGAGGTGAAGTCGGAGGAGCCGGCGTGCCCCTTGCCGTCCGCGAACAGCGGCAGGAAGCCGTAGATGTAGTTGCCGTCGCGGTACAGGCCGTAGTCGGCGTTCAGATGCGGTCCGAAGACGGCCGTGTTGAACGTCTTCGAGTAGGTCTTGCCCGCCTTGAAGGTCTGCGGGGCGCCCAGGGAGTAGAACGCGTCCGCGATCGGGTAGCCCTCCGCGTCATGGCCGCTGTACTGCTCGAACTCGAACGTCCACTGGATCTTGTCGGACGTGGACACGTACAGCGTGCGCGTGCCGGGCAGCTTCTGCTCGATGACATTGCCGAAGGTCACGTCCTGCGGGAAGAAGCCGATGGGCCGCACGCCGCCGGTCTTCCCGGAGGCGGCCGCGCCCAGCCCGGCCTTCACCGTGCCGAGCTCGCTCGCCTTGAAGTGCCGGACCTTGTCGCCCTGGATCTTCTTCACCGCGGCGGTCGTGGCCACGTCGTACTCGGCCTTGCTGCCGGAGGTCCACTGGCCGCCCCAGGTCTGCTGGAGTCCGGAGACCTCGCCGCCCAGGTGGGCCATGCGGATGTTGGCGAAGGAGTCCAGGCCCACGCCGATGCCGATCATGGCCGGGTCGTACATGTAGCTGACCGACGCCGCCTGCTGCTTGGCCTGGGCGTTGGGCACCGTGATCTTCGCCGACTTGGTCTTACGGGCGTCGAGCGTCACGGAGAGGTTCTTGTTGACGTTCAGCTTCGGCTGGACCAGCCAGTCGATGCCGCCCTCGAAGTTGACGAAGTCCTTGACGATCCAGCTGTCCAGCAGATACGTGCCCTTGGGCACCCGCACGGTCGCCGTGCCCGAGTCGGCCGCCGGGACGCTGAAGCCGCGCTCGGCGCCGAGCCCCTTGTAGCCGATCAGATCGGTGAGGTAGGTGCCGATCCCCTTCCCGTCCTTGCCGATGTGCTTGACGGTGACGTCGTACGACTCCATCTCCCGCTGCACCGCCGCCGCCGTACGCACGCTCTGGCCGCCGCCGGTGGCCGTGACGTACGCGGAGTACGCGCCGTCCGTGGTGCCGCCGAGCTTGGTGTTGACGGTGAAGTCGACGCCGGCCTTGCCGCCCGCCGGGACGGTCACCGTGGTGGCGCCCAGCTTGAAGAAGCCCGAAGGGGCCGGCTGGCCCTTGGGGTTGGTGGCGGTGGAGGACAGCTTCAGCGTGACGTCCTCGGTACCGAGGTTGCGGTACGTCAGCTGCTTGGTGACCGGCTTGTCGTCGGTGTGCGGCCACTGCTGCACACCGAAGCTCACCGACACCGGGTCGGCGATCACGGTCTGCTTGAGCGCCTTGTCGACCTGGACCCGGCCCGAACCCTGCTCGAACGGCGTGTACTTGCCGCCCTTGGTGGACGCGGTCAGCGCGCCCTTGAGCTCGGCGTAGGTCCACTCCGGGTGCTGCTGCTTCAGGATCGCGGCGGCGCCGGCGACGTGCGGCGTCGCCATCGACGTACCCGAGATGGTCAGGTAGCCGGCCGGATTCTCGCCGACCTCCTGCTCGATCAGGCTGCCCTTGGCGGACGCGGCGGTGATGTCCACACCGGGCGCGGTGACGTCGGGCTTGATGGCGCCGTCGCCGAGGCGCGGGCCGGTGGAGGAGAAGTCGGCCAGCTTGTCCTTGTCGTCGACGGCGCCGACGGTGAGCGCGGCGTCCGCGCTGCCCGGCGAACCGACCGACTCCGGGCCGGAGTTGCCCGCCGCGATGGCGAACAGGATGCCCTTCTCCTCGGACAGCTTGTTGACCGCCGCCTCCAGCGGGTCCACCTCGGGGGTGTCACCGCCGCCGAGGCTGAGGTTGACGACCTGGGCGCCCTGCTCGGCCGCCCACTCCATGCCGGCCAGGATGCCGGAGTCGTCACCGAAGCCCTGGTCGTCGAGGACCTTGCCGCTGATGACCTCGGCGCCGGGCGCGACACCCTTGAACTTGCCGCCGGACTTCGCGCCGGTGCCCGCCGCGATCGATGCGACATGCGTGCCGTGGCCGACCTTGTCCTCGGCAGTGGGGGCCGGGGTGAAGTTCTTCGACGCGGTCACCTGGCCCTTGAGGTCCGGGTGGTTGGCGTCGACACCGGTGTCCAGGACGGCGATCTTGACGCCCTTGCCGTCGTACCCCGCCGACCAGGCCTTCGGGGCGCCGATCTGGGCCACGGACTTGTCGAGCGTGGCCTTGCGGGTGCCGTCGAGCCAGATGTGGGCGATCCCGGCGGCGGTGCCGTCCCCGTTGGTGACGGCGTCCCACAGGCCGGCCGTCTCGTCGTGCGGAGTCTGCACGGCGTCCGCGTTCAGGGACTTCAGGCTGCGGCGCAGGTCGCCCGCCTCGCGGACGTCGGCCTTGGTGCCGGCCGCGGCGCCCTTGTAGCCGACGATCACCTTCAGGCCCTTGGCCTGCGACTTGCGGATCGCGGACTTGTTGAGCTCGGTGATGTCGAAGAGGCGCCGGTCCAGCTTCCCGGCGGCTATCAGCCGGGCCGCGTCGGCCGGAATGACCAGCGTGTGCCCGTCGATCCGGCGGATCTGCACGGGTATGTTCTGACGGTCCTTCGCCCGCTCCAGACCGACGACCCGGCCCTTGGCGTCCACGGCCACCCGGTCACCCGTGATGAGGGTGATGCGGTGATGGCTGGACAGTTCGGCACCGGAACCGGCCCGCTGCTCGGCTTTCGCCGACGCCGGGCTCGTCATACCCGCGGCGAGGGCGACTGCGGCTGCCGTGGCGACGGTGGCCGCGCATGCTCTTTTCACTTGTCTGCGCAAGTTTCCCCCTTGCTGAAGGTCCGGATGAATTCCCGTTTCACCCGGCCGGGGGTGGTCCAGCACAGACGTACGTGCACCCCCCGGACCTTGAAGTATGCCGGGGGGTGATCAGTGACCTCAATAGACCTGCGACGGCCAGAATCGGACTGTTACGTAACGGACTTACCGGCCCGGGTTTTCCGTCACGGACAGCTTTCCCTTGCGGATGGTTGCCAGCCGGGGGGCCTTCTTCGCGATGGACGAATCGTGCGTGACCATGATGAAAGTGAGCCCCAGCTCCTTCCACATGCGCTCCAGCACGTCCATGATTTCGTCGCGCGTCGACTCGTCGAGATTTCCGGTGGGTTCGTCCGCGAGCAGCACCTTCGGCTGCTTGACCAGGGCACGGGCGATGGCCACGCGCTGCTGCTGACCGCCGGACATCTCCGACGGCAGATGCCCCAGGCGCTCTCCGAGACCCACCGACTTCAGTGCCTCGGCCGCGCGTTCACGGCGTTCCTTCGCTTTTGCCCCGAGCGGTACGAGCGCGGTTTCGACGTTCTCCTGTGCGGTCAGGGTGGGGATCAGATTGAAACTCTGGAACACGAATCCGATGCTCGCGCTGCGCACGCGGGTGAGTTTGGCCTCCGACAGTTTGGCGAGATCTGTGCCATCCAAAACGACTTCTCCGGAACTCGGCCGGTCCAGTCCGCCGAGCATCTGCAGAAGGGTCGACTTCCCGCCGCCCGTGGGGCCCTGGATGACGAGCCGGTCGCCGTCGGGGATGGTGAGATCGACTCCGTCCAGGGCGTGGACGGTCTCCTTGCCGCGCGTGTAGCGCTTGGTGACGTTTCTCAGTTCGTACATGGGATCGCTCCTGAAGTGGTGGGGCCGGTTGCTGCGTGGGGGCCGTTACTCGACTCGCCTCAGCGCGTCCGCCGGGCGCAGCCGGGAGGCCCGCCAGCCGCCGAAGGCCCCGGCGATCAGACCGCCCGCCACCGCGAGGCACACCGCCAGCGCGATGGTCGTCGCGCTCACCGGGGCGGTGAGGGCCACTTCGAGCACGTTGTTCGACGACGGCCCCCCAGCCGCCCGGACCATGCCGCCGCCCGGACCGCCACCACCGGGACCGCCCGCACTGGCGCCTCCGCCGCCGAGTTGGGCCTGAAGCGTCGGACTGATCGCCGTCACCGCGTACGCGCCCGCGAGGCCCACCGCGATGCCGAGGGCGCCGCCCACCAGGCCGTTGACGACCGCCTCACCGACGACCTGCCGGGTCACCCGGCCCGAGCGCCAGCCCAGCGCCTTGAGCGTGCCGAACTCCCGCACCCGGCGCGAGACCGCCGAGGACGTCAGCAGCCCGGCCACCAGGAACGCCGCCGCCAGCACCACCACCGACAGCCACTTGCCGACGCTGGACGCCAGGTCGGACGCCGTCGACAGCGAGCCCGACACCGTGTCCGCGAGATCCGCCGAAGTCGTCACCGTCGTACCGGAGATGTTCTTCTGGATCTCCGCCTTGACCTCGTCGATGCGCTGCGAGTCGGTCGCCTTGACGTAGATCGTGGTGACCTTGTTCTCCGCGTCGGCCAGCGTCTGCGCCCGCTGCAGCGGCATGTACAGATCCGCCGCCGCGTCCCCGCTGTCCGGCGTCGCGATGCCGATCACCTCGAATTTGGTGCCCTTCACGGTCACCTTGGAGCCGACCTTCAGCTCCTTCTCCTTGGCGTAGGAGGCGTCGGCGACCACCACCTTCGCGTCCGTCTCCGAGGACTTGAAGGTACGGCCGCTGGTGATCTTCGAGGAGGTCAGCGGGCCCAGCGCCGACTTGGTGACGTCGGTGCCGTAGACCGAGTAGTTGTTGACGTCGAACTCGGCGCCGCCGCCCTCGACCCGGCCCTCCGGAGCCTGGCCCCCGCCGCCGGGGAAGCCCTGCCCGCCGTCGCCGCCCTCCTGCTGCTGGAACTCGCCGCGCCGGAACTCCCCGCTGACCTTGATGACCTCAAGGCTCAGCCCGCCCACCGCGTCCTCGACCCCGCTCTGCGCGCCGACCTTGTCCACGGTGTTGCTCGACAGCGTCTGGAAGCCGCGGACCATCACCTGGTCGCTGCTCTGCTCCTCGTCGGAGTCGTCGTCCCGCGCGTCGAACTCGAAGCGTGGCCGCTGCGTCCGGCTCCCCTCGGCGGGGGCGGCCTTGGTGACCGTCATGTCGGTGCCCAGGCCGTACAGCGACTCCAGGACCTTGTCCTGGGCCTTGCTCATGCCCGAGGAGACGGAGTTGACCACGATGACCAGGGCGATGCCCAGGGCGAGGCCGGAGGCGACGACGAGCGCCGCCTTTCTGCGGCGGCGCAGCTCGCGCCTGAGGTAGGTGAAGAACATGCGCCGCAAGCTAGGGACGGCGCGTGATGAAGGAGTAAGGCCGGAATAAGAGATGGATGAGAAGCCGCTCAGGGCCGCGCGGTACCGGTGCCCGCCCGGGTCGCGTCCGCGCCCCAACTGGCCAGCAGCCGCAGGCCTTCCGCGGACGGCGTGCCGGGCTCGGCGTGGTAGGTGACCAGGAACTGCTCCGTGCCGTCGGCCAGCGGGAACGACTCGAAGGACAGCGTCAGATCGCCGACCAGCGGATGGTGCATGCGCTTGACGCCGTAGGTCTTCTCCTTGACGTCATGGGTCGCCCACAGCAGCCGGAACTTCTCGCTCTTCACAGAGAGTTCACCGACCAGGGCGGACAGCTTCGGGTCGTCCGGATGGCAGCCCGCGTCCATGCGCAGATAGCTGACCATGTCGTACGCCTTCTGGTCCCAGTCCACGAACAGCTCGCGGTAGTCCGGGTTCAGGAACACCAGCCGCGCCCAGTTGCGCTCCTGCGGCGGCAGCGCGCCCCAGTCGCCGAAGAGGGCGGCGGCCATGCGGTTCCAGGCCAGGATGTCGGAGCGGCGGCCCGAGACGTACGCCGGTACCTCCGTCATCGAGTCCAGCAGGTGCCGCAGCGCCGGGCGCACCTGCTGGGCGCGCTCGGTGGGCTTCTTCTTGTGCTGCTTGGGCTTCGCCAGATGCGTCAGATGCTGGTGCTCGGCGTTGCTCAGCCGCAGCGCCCGCGCGATGGAGTCCAGCACCTCCGCCGACACATTGCGGCCGTTGCCCTGCTCAAGACGCGTGTAGTACGCCACCGAGACCCCGGCCAGCTGGGCCAGCTCCTCCCGGCGCAGCCCCGGCACCCTGCGGTGCCGACCGAAGGTGGGCAGCCCCACGTCCTCAGGCTTCAGCCGGGCCCGCCGGGTGCGCAGGAACTCGCTGAGCTCGGCGCGCCGGTCCAGGCCACCGGACTCCTGCTCCTGCGGGGATTCGGGCTGTACGTCCATGGTCTCCAGTATTCCCGGTCGTACGCACACCAGCCTGACCCCGTCAGTAGTAGGAACAGCGGACGTACGCAAAGCGGGGGGCTGGGTGGCCGGCGGCCGGACCGGCAGGGTGATGGACGTGCCCGGACAGAAGGCAGCCGGGCGCACGACCTCTAGGAGAACCACTCCCATGACCACTGTCGCTGCGTATGCCGCCCCCGCTGCCAAGGCACCGCTGGAGCGCACCACCATCGAGCGCCGCGCGGTCGGCGAGTTCGATGTGCTGATCGACATCAAGTTCGCCGGCATCTGCCACTCGGACATCCACCAGGCCCGCGAGGGCTGGGGCGAGGCCATCTTCCCGATGGTCCCCGGCCATGAGATCGCGGGTGTGGTCGCCGAGGTCGGTTCCGGCGTCACCAAGTTCGCCGTCGGCGACCGGGTGGGCGTCGGCTGCATGGTCGACTCCTGCCGGGAGTGCGACAACTGCAAGGCCGGTCTTGAGCAGTACTGCACCGGCGGCGGCATGATCGGCACGTACAACGCCGTCGACCGGAACGGCGACGTCACCTACGGCGGCTACTCCCGCCAGATCGTGGTGGACGAGAACTACACCGTGCGCATCCCGGACGGGCTGTCGCTGGACGAGGCGGCACCGCTGCTGTGCGCCGGCATCACCACGTACTCCCCGCTCAGGCACTGGAACGCCGGTCCCGGCAAGAAGGTCGCGATCCTCGGCATGGGCGGCCTCGGCCACATGGGCGTCAAGATCGCCCACGCGCTCGGCGCCGAGGTGACGGTGCTGTCGCAGTCCCTGCGCAAGAAGGAGGACGGGCTGAAGCTGGGCGCGGACCACTACTACGCCACCAGCGACCCGAAGACCTTCGAGGAGCTCGCGGGCAGCTTCGACCTGATCCTGTCCACGGTCTCGGCCCCGCTCAACCTGGACCAGTACCTGTCCCTGCTGAAGACGGACGGCGCCTTCGTCAACGTCGGCGCCCCCGAGGAGCCCGTCTCGCTGAACCTCTTCTCGGTGATCCTCGGCCGCAAGGCCCTCGCCGGCTCCGGCATCGGCGGCATCCGCGAGACCCAGGAGATGCTGGACTTCTGTGCGGAGCACGGTTTTGGCGCGGAGATCGAGCTGATCGCCGCGAGCGAGATCAACGAGGCGTACGAGCGGGTGCTCAGCAGCGATGTGCGGTACCGGTTCGTGATCGACGCCTCGACGATCTGATCCGGGGGTCCTGGAGGTTGTCGCTCCCCCAGGACCCTTACGCGCGTGTCCACAGGGTGAGGTCGCTGCTCGTCGCCACGGCGAGCGTACGGCCGGAGGGGGAGAAGCCCGCGGCCCGGAACGTCGAGTACCGGGAGTGGAGGATGTGCCACCAGCCCTCCCCATGCGGGCTGTTGTGGAACCGCCCGCCGTTGGAGAGCAGCACGCGCTCCTCCGGCCACTGCGGCACCTCGACCTCCACCCACCAGCCGTCCTGGGTGCCCGCGTGCAGGCCCCCGCCGTCGATCCCGGCGACCGGAACCCGGCGGCCGGCGATCGGGCCGAGGCCCGGGCAGGTGAGGTCGGCGCCGCTGACACCCTCGTCAGGGTCCCGGTCGCGGGCGATCTTCTCGCCGGTCACGGCGTCGAAGAGACCGTGACCTGCGCCGGAGACGACCAGGACCAGGTCGTGACCGGTGCCGGGGTTGGTGGCGAACCCGATGCCGAGGAGCCCGCCGACGGCCGCGCAGGGCGGGAACTCCGGTTTCCGGTACGGGCCGAAGACCGGCCGCCAGGGCTCCGGTGCGGGCCGCACCGGAGCCGCGAGCAGACGGTCGCGCAGGTCGCGCTGGTAGGGCGTGGTCACTTCCGCAGGGCCTCGATTCCGTCCTGGGCGGCCATCACGAGCTCCAGACCCCGGGTGTCCTCGGCGGGCTCGCGCATCTGGTTGGTCACGTAGGCGACGACCGAGCGGGACTCGGGTTCGATCATGACCAGGGAGCCGCCCCAGCCGCCCCAGCCGCAGGAGCCGCCGAACAGGCCGTAGCCGAGGCCCCAGCGGGTGGTCATGCCGAGGACGCGGTCCTCGCCCTCGAACTGCTCCTCCCGCGCCCGGTCGCACCCCGCGCGTGACAGCAGCCGGGTCTCGCCGACCGTGCCGCCGCAGGCGAGCGCCGACTGGACCAGGGCGACCGAGCGGGCGTTGCCGAAGCCGCCGGCGGCCGGGATCTCGGCGCGGCGCCAGGCGGTGCTGTTGCCGTCCCGGACGCGGAGGGCGGCGGTGCGCGGCGCGCCCTCGGCGCCGGGCGGCCGGGCGGCGTAGTCCTCGTCCTGGCCGGGCGGCGGGAGGACGGGGGCCACGCGGGCGTCGTACTCCTCGGGCAGGCCGATGTGGAAGTCGGCACCGAGCGGTCCGGCCACCTCCTCGGCGAAGAACGTGCCCAGGGTGCGGCCGGTGACGCGGCGTACGAGTTCGCCCACCAGGAAACCCTGGGTGAGCGAGTGGTAGCCCGCCGCGGTGCCGGGTTCCCACTCCGGCGCCTGCGCGGCGAGCCGGGAGGTCGCGGTGGACCAGTCGTACAGCTCGGACGGGCCGAGCGGCGGGTCCCAGTCGGGCAGGCCCGCGGTGTGCGCGAGCACGTGCCGCACCAGCACCCGCTTCTTCCCGGCCGCCGCGAACTCGGGCCAGTAGCGGGCGACGGGCGCGTTCGGGTCGAGGGCGCCGCGGTCGGCGAGCACGAGGGCGCACAGGGCCGTCATGGTCTTGGTGACGGACCAGACGTTGACGAGGGTGTCCCGCTGCCAGGGCCGACTCCTGGCGGCGTCGGCATGACCGCCCCAGACGTCCACCACCGGCTCACCGTCCACGAATACGGCGACCGAGCCGCCCACGTCCCCCTCGTCCAGGAACCGCGCCAGCGTGCCCGGCACGGCGGTGAAGAGATCGTCGTACGTGCCCTGGATGTCGGCCATGGAGTCATTCTCTTCTCTCTTGGTCCCGCAGGCTGTTGACCGTCGCCTGGATGCGGAGCCAGGTGGGGTCGGTGTCGTCGGCGGTGTCGATGGTGTCGAGGTCGTCCGCGGACCAGGTGCGGACGCCGTCGGTCAGCAGGAGGTGTTCCTCAAGGTCGTCGTCCACCGGGATGTCGTGGGTGCTGTCGAGGAAGGCGGTGACGGCGGTCTTCGCGGTGCCGGGCTCCGCGGTACGGCCGGCGGGCACGGACAGCAGGGCCAGCTCGCCCCCGCTTCCGGCCACGACGAACTCGCCGGTCGCGGTGGTGGCGAGCGCGGTGACGCGGGAGCCGTCCAGGAGCGGGTGCTCCTCGGCCTCCCGGGTCTCCACGTCCAGGGCGACGAGGGTGCCCCTCGGGGTGCCGACCCAGAGCAGGCCGGGGTCGGCGCCGAAGGCGAGGTTGTGCCGCGACCAGGCCCGCATGGACTCCAGCCACTCCGGGGGGTACGGGTACCCGGGGGAGGGCTCGCCGAGCGGGGTGGACAGTACGCGCTCCAGGGACGGGAAGGCGAAGACGTCGACCGAGTTGCCGTAGGCGTTCCCGCGGACCGCGAAGTGCCGTCCGTCCGGGCTGAAGAGCGGGGTCTCGTAGCCGTCGCAGTCGAGGATGACGGCCCGGTGCAGCAGCCGCGGCCCCGGTCCCGTCGCCCGGGTGAAGAGGCCGTGCGTGGCGCCCTGGTCACTGCTGAGGGTGAGCAGGAGCCCGCCGCCCGGGTGCGCGGCGACTCCGGTGTCCCACCAGGGCCCGACGGTGACGGCACCGGTGCCGGGGTCGATGACGTCGCAGCGCTCCTCGGCCCGTGTGGAGGGCGAGCCCCACAGGGTCCGCCCGTCGGGGGCGAAGGCGAGATTCCGGTACCGGGCCCCGTCCGGGACGCGCACGGCGTCCTCGACCCCGGCGGGCGTCCACCGGACGACCTTCCCCTCGGCCGAGACCACCAGCTCGGCCCGCTCGGGATGCCAGGCCGGCACGGGCGTCCGCAGCAACCGCTCCCACCCGAAGGCACCGCCGTACGGCTCGGACCCGACGCCTGTCTCTCCCACCTCCCGCAGCCGCCCGCCCGCACACTCCCACACCCGCACGCCGGGCCGCACCGAGTCCAGCCCGGCGACCAGGGGCAACCGCGGATGACACACCAACCGCTCCACCGCAGCCCCGGTCCGGGCCTCGTCCAAGATCTCCACGACGGTCATCGCGTCACCGTGGCCATTCCCGGTCAGCAACCGGAGTGGTGGTCGGAGAGCCAGCCGGAGTGGCGTTTCAGGAACACGTCACGCTCGGCGGAGCCGGTGAGGACGAGGTCCGCGCCGCCGTCGTAGGGGTGGTGGATACGGTGCAGTCCGGTGTCGGTGAAGAAGACCCCGACGATCAGCTCGTCGGCGACCGCGCGCAGCAACGCGTCGGCACGGCCGCGCTGCCAGGGGCGGCGGTCGGCGTAGAGGCGGGTGCAGGTGTGGAACTCCGGGTCGGGGTCCGAGACGTCCGCCTCGGTCCACCAGTGGACGCCCTCGGGGTGGAGTTCCCGCCGCGGGGAGGGCCAGCCTGGGGGTCCGTCCGGGGTCACCGCCCACTCCGTCGTCACGACGTACACGTCCTGTCCGGAGAACAGCTCGTCGAGGGCCGTGTTGTACCGGTCCAGCACGACGGCGTACTCCTCCGCGGACTCCGCGTAGCGCTTGGACTCCGGGAGGCTGTGGTAGCGCACCCACCGGTCGGCGAACCGCGTGCGGAAGGTGTGGGCGAGCGGCGGGACCGACGGGTGCCGCTGCCGCCACAGCGGGGCCAAGGGATGCTTCATGGCGTACAGACTGGAGGGGGCGGTGTCCCCGGGGCCACTGGATTAACGGGTGCGGAATCGCTCGGTCTCCGCGTGCGTTGAGGGCAGTGGGCGATCGTGCCGACGAACGGGTCGGCCCGACACAGATGGGAGGGCCGTGATGGCCGTGCAGAGGGCCGTGCTGGCCGGTGGGTGCTTCTGGGGGATGCAGGAGCTGATCCGCAAGCTGCCGGGCGTGACGTCGACGCGGGTCGGATACACCGGGGGTGACGTGCCGAACGCGACGTACCGCAATCACGGCACGCACGCGGAGGCCATCGAGATCCTCTTCGACCCCGAGCAGACCGACTACCGCGCGATCCTGGAGTTCTTCTTCCAGATCCACGACCCGAGCACCAAGAACCGCCAGGGCAACGACATCGGTATGAGCTACCGCTCGGCGATCTACTACGTCGACGACGAGCAGAAGCGGATCGCCGAGGACACCATCGCGGACGTGGACGCCTCCGGGCTGTGGCCCGGCAAGGTCGTCACCGAGGTGGAGCCGGTCGGCGACTTCTGGGAGGCCGAGCCGGAGCACCAGGACTATCTGCAGCGGTATCCGAACGGGTACACCTGCCACTTCCCGCGTCCGGGATGGCGACTGCCGGCCCGCAGCAAGGACTGACCGAGGACGAAGGCCCCGCGCGTGCGGGGCCTTCGCCGTGCCCGGGGCCTCAGTGCGGCAGACTCGCCGGGCTGCCGCCGTTCGCCTCGTAGCCCGCCACCGCCAGGGCCCGGTACACCGCGAACTCCGCCGCCGGGTCCGGGGAGAGCGTCCAGGGCAGCGCGCCGACGTGGCCGTCGACGTGTATCAGCTGGTTCATGGCCTCCGCCCAGCGCTCGGCGCGCACCAGGAAGAACACCAGCAGATGGCGGACATGGGCCAGCATCGGGTCGTCCGGGCGGGCCGAGTGGACCGCGTGCAGCGCGCCGTGGATCGCCTTGGTGACGACCTCGCTCTGGTAGAAGCCGCTGACCAGGTTCACCTCGGGCAGGTGCTCGAACACCGCGAACAGCGGCATCGCCGCGAGCAGCGACCCCTCCGGCGCCCGGGCCGCGGCGGCCTCCGCGAAGCCGTACGCCTGCTCCCGCGAGCCGTGCCACTTCTCGCACCAGTAGTGCAGCGCCGCCAGATGGGCACCCATGTGGTTCGGCGCGCGGTCCAGGATCTTCAGCCAGAGCTGCTCGAACTCCGGCTGCGTGTACCCGAGCCCGCGGGCCACCGACAGCTCCACGATGTACGGGATGGGGTCACCGGGGGCGAGCAGCGCCGCCTCGCCGCAGGCCGCCTTCGCCTCCTCCATGATGATCCGGAACTCGTCGGTGCCCGGCGTCGCCGTCCGCCACGCCTGCTGCACCAGGAACTCCGCGTGCACGGCCGCGCCGCCCGCGTCCTTGGGCTGCTCGGCCCGCCACACCCGCAGCCACTGGCCGCCCGGCGCGTCACCGACGCCGCCCGGCCGCTGCTGCAGCTCCAGTGACGCGGCGCCCGCGAACGCCTGCACCCGCTGCCAGCGCCGCTCGCCGGCCGCCTCGGTGCCCGCGAGCAACTGGGAGGCCGCCCGGTAGTCCTGGCTGCGCTGCACCAGGTCCAGTACGTCCAGCAGGTCCTGGTCGGGGCCCGGCATCCGGATGTCCAGCTCCTCCTGCCGGGCGAAGCCGTAGTTCGCCGGGTCCGCGGCGTCCGGGTGGCCCGCCGGGACCTGCTGAAGCATGCCCCGCCGCCGTCGCACGTACGGAACCAGCACGAAGCCGATCATCAGCGCGGCCCACAGGACCAAGAGAATCTCCATGCCTCAAGGGTTCCAGACAGCGCCGACAATTGGCCAACCCGGTCCGGTACCTGTGGACAACCGTGGGCGACCGCCTGTGGACAACTTCGCCCGGCCGCTCCCGGGACGTCGTCCCGACCGCTCCCGGGCCGTCATCAGAGCCGTCGGAGCACTACGCTCGTGACCCATGAGCGACAGGCACATCAGTCAGCACTTCGAGACGCTCGCCATTCACGCGGGCAACACGGCCGACCCCCTCACCGGCGCGGTCGTCCCGCCCATCTACCAGGTCTCCACCTACAAGCAGGACGGCGTCGGCGGCCTGCGCGGCGGCTACGAGTACAGCCGTAGCGCCAACCCCACCAGGACCGCCCTGGAGGAGAACCTCGCCGCCCTGGAGGGCGGCCGTCGAGGTCTCGCGTTCGCGTCCGGACTGGCGGCCGAGGACTGCCTGCTGCGTACGCTGCTCAGCCCCGGCGACCACGTGGTCATCCCCAATGACGCCTACGGCGGCACCTTCCGCCTCTTCGCCAAGGTCGTCGCACGCTGGGGCGTGGAGTGGTCGGTCGCCGACACCAGCGACCCGGCCGCCGTACGGGCCGCGATCACCCCGAAGACCAAGGCCGTGTGGGTGGAGACCCCCTCCAACCCGCTGCTCGGCATCACCGACATCGCCGCCGTCGCGCAGATCGCCCGGGACGCGGGCGCGCGCCTCGTCGTCGACAACACCTTCGCGACGCCCTACCTCCAGCAGCCGCTGTCGCTCGGCGCCGATGTCGTGGTGCACTCCCTGACCAAGTACATGGGCGGCCACTCCGACGTGGTCGGCGGCGCCCTGATCGTCGCCGACGAGGGCCTCGGCGAGGAGCTGGCCTTCCACCAGAACGCGATGGGCGCGGTCGCCGGGCCCTTCGACTCCTGGCTGGTGCTGCGCGGCACCAAGACGCTGAGCGTGCGCATGGACCGGCACAGCGAGAACGCCACCAAGGTCGCCGACATGCTCTCGCGGCACGCGCGCGTGACGAAGGTGCTCTATCCGGGCCTGCCCGAGCACCCCGGGCACGAGGTCGCCGCCAAGCAGATGAAGGCGTTCGGCGGCATGGTCTCCTTCCAGGTGGCCGGTGGCGAGGAGGCGGCCGTCGAGGTCTGCAACCGCGCCAAGGTGTTCACGCTCGGCGAGTCCCTCGGCGGTGTCGAGTCGCTGATCGAGCACCCGGGCCGCATGACGCACGCCTCGGCCGCCGGTTCGGCCCTGGAGGTCCCCGCCGACCTGGTCCGGCTGTCCGTCGGCATCGAGAACGTGGAGGACCTCCTGGAGGACCTCCAGCAGGCGCTCGGCTAGGCGCCCTCGATCACCATCCGGTGAGCGGTGGAGTCACCTCCGACGGTGGCTCCACCCACGGGCGCACGGTCAGCGACCACACCGTGAACGCCACCGCCGCGGCGAACAGCAGCAGCCACAGCAGCCGCAGGGCGATCCTCCGGCGGCGCAGCAGCCGGCCGCCGCGCCGTACGGCCCGCGCGCACAGGTCGGGCGGTACGACGGGCGGGGTGCGCTCCATGATCCGCCGGGCGGCGTTCTCGCGTTCCGAACGGTTCATGGCGTCGCCGTCCTCGCCCGGACGACCGCCGGTGCGGGCCTGCGCCGCGGGTGCAGCAGGCTGGCCGTGGCCCGGTCGCAGATCGTCCGCACCCGTTCGACGGGCAGGCCGAGCAGGGCCGCCGTCTGTTCCTCGGCGACCCCTTCGAACAGCCTGAGGACCAGGATCAGACGCTCCTGCGGGCCGAGGGCGGCCAGGGGGCTGTCGGGGTGCGGGCGGGAGCGGCCGAGGGCGCCGTACTGGTGCCACATTCCCCGCGCGTAGCGCGTGGCCAGATGCTGACGGGCGTCGTCGTAGGGGTCCTCGCCGCGCAGCCGGTCCCAGCCCGCGTAGGTGTGGGCGAGGGCGTGGGTGAGCAGGCGCCGGGCGCGCGGATTGCCGGCCGGCGACTCCGCCGTGAGCAGCGTGGCGGTGTGCAGCAGCCGGCCTGCGGCGCCCGCGACGAACGCCTCGAACTCCCGGGCCCGGCGCGCGTCCTGGGCCACCAGCCGTTCTCGCACCGCGCCTCCCGCCTGAGGGCGACCCCCTGAGTCGACGGATCCCGGCCACGTACGGGCGTACGAACAGGACCCGGTTTCATATGAGGCCCAGGGGTGGCCCGGGGTCAAGAGCCGGGCGGCAC
Source organism: Streptomyces sp. NPDC110618 (assembly GCF_055657065.1). Classification (NCBI taxonomy): domain Bacteria; kingdom Bacillati; phylum Actinomycetota; class Actinomycetes; order Kitasatosporales; family Streptomycetaceae; genus Streptomyces; species Streptomyces sp. NPDC110618. The sequence continues at coordinate 414,000 of NZ_JBVKBN010000004.1, forward strand.
GCGCGTGTGCGGACCCGGTTCGCTCAGGAGGCCGACGAGGCGGGGGCGGCCTCCGCGGCGGGCAGGCCGTGGGCGGCCATGCGGTCGGAGAGCGCGGTGTTGAAGCGCGTCAGGAGCGTGCAGAACGCCTCGCGCTCCTCCGGCGCCCAGTCGTGGGTCAGCTCGGCCATGAGCTGACGCCGGGAGGAGCGCACCTCCTCCAGACGGGCCTGCCCGCGCGGGGAGAGCTGGAGCACCACCGCGCGCCCGTCCTCGGGGTGCGAGGTGCGCTTGACGAGCCCGGTGTCGACGAGCGGAGCCACCTGCCGGGTGACCGTGGAGGAGTCGATGCCCATGCTCGCCGCGAGCGCCTTGACCCCCATGGGGCCTTCCTTGTCGAGGCGGTTGAGCAGCAGATATGCGGCGCGGTCCATGGAGTTGCGCACCTGCCCGACCCCGCCGAGCCGGGTCTGTTCGGCACGGCGGGCGAACACCGCCACCTCGTGCTGGAGGGTGTCGAGGAGACCGGTGTCACCGACGGTCGACATGTCCATCGACATTTCAGGTGTTGTGGGCATGGCCGGGGGCTCACTTCATGAAAGGGGTGCTTGGGTTGGGGGACAGGGTACGCGGCCGGGGCGCGGGCCGTACCGGCGCTGCGCAAACCCGTCTCGGAGGTTGGTCACACCGGCGGGTACCGGCGTGAACTGCGAGACTTGGGCCATGAGCTACCGCAAGGCCGAGCTGATGCCGCCGGTCACGCTCGACGACGTGCGCGGCGCCCAGAAGATGCTGACGGGCGTGGCGCGGGTGACGGCGATGGAGGGCAGCAGGCACCTGTCCCAACTGGTGGGCGCCCCCGTGCACCTCAAGTGCGAGAACCTCCAGCGGACCGGCTCGTTCAAGCTGCGCGGCGCCTATGTGCGGATCTCCGGGCTGCTGCCGGAGGAGCGGGCGGCCGGGGTCGTGGCGGCGAGCGCCGGCAACCACGCGCAGGGCGTGGCCTTGGCCTCGGCGCTGCTTGGGGTCCGCTCGACGGTGTTCATGCCCAAGGGGGCCCCGCTGCCGAAGATCAGCGCGACCCAGGAGTACGGCGCCGAGGTGCGCCTGCACGGCCAGGTGGTCGACGAGACGCTGGCCGCCGCGCAGGAGTACGCGGCCGAGACCGGCGCGGTGTTCATCCACCCCTTCGACCACCCCGACATCATCGCGGGCCAGGGCACGGTGGGCCTGGAGATCCTGGAGCAGTGCCCGGAGGTGCGCACGATCGTCGTCGGTGTGGGCGGCGGCGGCCTCGCGGCCGGGATCGCGGTGGCGGTGAAGGCGCTCAGGCCCGATGTGCGGATCGTGGGGGTGCAGGCGGCGGGGGCGGCGGCGTACCCGCCCTCGCTCAGGGCGGGGCATCCGGTGTCGGTGTCCAACCCGGCGACGATGGCGGACGGCATCAAGGTGGGGCGGCCCGGTGACGTGCCGTTCCGGATCATCGGCGAGCTGCTGGACGAGGTCCGCACGGTTTCCGAGGACGAGCTGTCCACCGCCTTGCTCCTGTGTCTGGAACGGGCGAAGCTGGTCGTCGAACCGGCCGGGGCGAGCCCGGTCGCGGCGCTGCTGAGCGATCCCGGCGCCTTCGAGGGCCCGGTGGTCGCGGTGCTCTCCGGGGGCAATGTGGACCCGGTGCTGATGCAGCGGGTGCTGCGGCACGGCATGGCGGCACAGGGCCGCTACCTGGCCGTACGGCTGCGGCTGACGGACCGTCCCGGCGCCCTGGCGACGCTGCTCGGGGTCCTGTCGGCGGTGGACGCCAATGTCCTGGACGTGAGTCATGTACGCACCGACCCGCGGCTCGGGCTCACCGAGGCGGAGGTCGAACTACACCTGGAGACGAAGGGCCCGGCGCACTGCGCCGAGGTCGGCCAGGCCCTGCGCGAGGCCGGGTACACGGTCATGGACTGACCAGGGCCTGCGCGAGGCCCGGGTACACCGTCAGGGACTGCGGCGGGCGAGCCCGCGTTCACTCCTTCGAGTAACTGCATTGTGAGACGCGATACATCGCGTTATGGTGTGTCTCGAAGCCAGTGCTTCGACGAGACAGTGCTGTGAAGACCGTGCTGTGAAGGCGGCGCTGTGAGGACAGTGATCCGAAGACAGTGCTGCGAAGAATCCCCGACGACGTGGAGACTCATATGCCAGGCGCCATCCATGCCGAAGGCCTGGTGAAGACCTTCGGAGAGGTAAAGGCACTCGACGGTGTCGACCTCGACGTGCCCGAAGGCACCGTCCTCGGCCTGCTCGGGCCGAACGGAGCGGGCAAGACCACCACGGTCCGCTGCCTGACCACCCTGCTGCGCCCCGACAGCGGCAAGGCGATCGTCGCCGGCATCGACGTGCTCAAGCACCCCGACGCCGTACGCCGCTCCATCGGCCTGTCCGGCCAGTTCGCCGCCGTCGACGAATACCTCACCGGCCGCGAGAACCTGCAGATGGTCGGCCAGCTCTACCAGATGAGGGCGAAGGCCGCGAAGGCCCGCGCGGAGGAACTGCTGGAGCAGTTCGACCTCGCCGACGCCGCCGACCGCCCCACCAAGACCTACTCCGGCGGTATGCGCCGCCGCCTCGACCTCGCCGCGGCCCTGGTCGTCTCGCCGCCCGTGATGTTCATGGACGAGCCGACCACCGGACTCGACCCGCGCAACCGGCAACTCCTCTGGGACGTGATCAAGCGGCTCGTCTCCGGCGGCACCACCCTGCTGCTGACCACGCAGTACCTGGAGGAGGCCGACCACCTCGCCCACGACATCGTGGTCGTCGACCACGGCCATGTCATCGCCCAGGGCACCTCCGACCAGCTCAAGGCCCGCACCGGCGGCGAGCGCGTGGAGGTCGTGGTGCACGAGCGCGAGCACATCCGCACCGCCTCCGAAGTGCTGCGCGGCTTCGGCAAGGGCGAGACCACCGTTGAGGAGCACATGCGCAAGCTCACGGTCCCGGTGACCGGCGGCGCCAAGCTGCTCGCCGAGGTCATCCGCGAGCTGGACGCCCGCGGCATCGAGATCGACGACATCGGCCTGCGCCGACCCACCCTCGACGACGTCTTCCTCTCCCTGACCGGCCATGCGGCCGAGGCAGGGGACAACGACACCGAGAAGGAGGCAGCCAAGTGACCGCCGCCACCGACGCCGTCCCGGTGACGGCCCCCGCCCACCCCCTGGTCCAGTCCTTCCGGGACTCCCTGGTCGTGGCCAAGCGGAACCTGATCCGCATGTCCAGACTCCCGGACATGATCATCTTCGGGCTGATCCAGCCCATCATGTTCGTGGTGCTGTTCAGCTATGTCTTCGGCGGCTCCATGAACATCGGCGGCAGCACCAGCCCCAGCGTCTACCGCGAGTTCCTGATGGCCGGCATCTTCGCGCAGACCGTCACCTTCTCCACCGCGGGCGCCGGGGCGGGCATCGCCGACGACATGCACAAGGGCCTCATCGACCGCTTCCGTTCCCTGCCCATGGCCCGCGGCGCGGTGCTCACCGGGAGGACCCTCGCCGATTCGGTGCAGACCGCGCTCACCTTGTTCGTGCTGGCCCTGGTCGCTCTGCTGGTCGGCTGGCGCACCCACACCAGCTTCGGCGAGGTGCTCGCCGGCTTCGGCCTGCTGCTCCTGCTCGGCTACGCCTTCACCTGGGTCGGCGCCCTCATCGGCCTGTCCGTGCGCACCCCCGAGGCGGCCACCTCGGGCGGACTGGTCTGGCTGTTCCCGGTCACGTTCATCTCGAACGCGTTCGTGGACTCCAGCCGGATGACCCCCTGGCTCCAGCACGTCGCCGACTGGAACCCGTTCAGCGCCACCGTCCAGGCCTGCCGCGAGCTCTTCGGCAACCCCGGGGTCTCCACCTCGGACGCCTGGCCCATGCAGCACCCGGTCTGGGCGTCACTGATCTACTCGGTCCTCATCGTGGCGGTCTTCCGCACGCTGGCGGTCCGCAAGTACCGCTCCGCCTCGGTGTGACGGCCCCGGGCATCCCCCGGGCACCCCGGGAACTCCGGGCGCCCCCGGGCATGACGAAGCCCCGGCGCCGCACCGGCGCCGGGGCTTGGTCGTAGGCGTACGGACGGCCTCAGCCGCTGTACGGCTCGGCCTTCAGGATGCGCACCGAGGCCTTCTTGCCGTTCGGCAGCTCGTACTCCGCGTCCTCGCCGACCTTGTGGCCGATCACACCGGCACCCAGCGGGGACTGCGGCGAGTAGGTCTCGATCTCGGAGCTCGCGTACTCGCGCGAGGCGAGCAGGAAGGTCAGGGTGTCGTCCTCGTCGCCGTCGAAGGCGATCGTCACGACCATGCCCGGCGCGACCTCGCCCTCCGCAGACGTCGGCGCCTCGCCGACCTTCGCGTTCTCCAGGAGCTGGGTCAGCTGGCGCACACGGAGTTCCTGCTTGCCCTGCTCCTCCTTGGCCGCGTGGTACCCGCCGTTCTCACGCAGGTCCCCCTCCTCGCGCGCGGCCGCGATCTTGGCGGCGATCTCCGTGCGCGCAGGACCAGTAAGGTACTCAAGCTCCTCCTTGAGCTTGTTGTACGCCTCCTGGGTAAGCCAGGTGACGGACTCGCTGGTCTGGGTCACAGGTGCTCCTCGTCGGTACTGGGAATACAAAGCATCGCCCTACCAGAAGAATGTTCCCTCCCGGATGGGCGAAACCACGAGCCTAACAATTGGATGGCCGAAGGGGGAGGACATAAGCCACCAGAATTACGTCAACGCAGGTCAGCGCGTAAGTATTGCGAGCGAACCCGGTCGCGTCCGCCGCCCGCGCCTCAGTCCGCGTGACAGCCGAGCAGCTCCGCCGTCGTCCCGCGCGCCGTTGTACGCAGCGTGACGACCTCGTCGATCCGGGTCTCGTCCCCGTCGAAGCGGAAGTCCGCCCGGCCCACCTCGGCGCCGCTCTCCGACTGCGACCGGATCGTGCAGTAGCCGGAGGCCCCGGAGTCCTTGCGGACCTCCAGATGCACCTTGACCGCGCGGTCGGTGAAGTCGTACTTGATGACCTCGGCGCTGATTTTGTTCTGGCCGACGTAGTAGTAGGCGAAGTAGCCCATGAGCGCCAGCAGCAGGGCCCCGAACACGGCGCCGGCGACCTTCAGCCGCCGGTCGGCGCGCTCGTCCGAGGAACGGCCGTAGCGGCCCTCGGGCGGTCGCGTGCTCGCCGTGGTCATGATCGTCCTCTCGCGGGGCCGGGCCCCGGAATTATTCGGCCCCCGATTCGGTCACTATAGAAGCCGCCGTATGCGCCTCACGCACGGGGGGCGCCGACCGACGAGGATTGAGTCTTGACTGACCAGCTGCGACTGATGGCCGTCCACGCCCACCCCGACGACGAGTCGAGCAAGGGCGCGGCCACCATGGCGAAGTACGTGTCCGAGGGGGTGGACGTGCTGGTCGTGACCTGCACGGGCGGGGAGCGCGGCTCCATCCTGAACCCCAAACTCCAGGGCGACAAGTACATCGAGGAGCACATCCACGAGGTACGCAAGAAAGAGATGGACGAGGCCCGCGAGATCCTCGGGGTCAAGCAGGAGTGGCTCGGCTTCGTCGACTCCGGCCTGCCCGAGGGCGACCCGCTGCCCCCGCTCCCGGAGGGCTGCTTCGCCCTGGAGGACGTCGACAAGGCGGCCGGGGAACTGGTGCGCAAGATCCGCTCCTTCCGTCCCCAGGTGATCACCACCTACGACGAGAACGGCGGCTACCCGCACCCCGACCACATCATGACCCACAAGATCTCGATGGTGGCCTTCGAGGGCGCGGCGGACACCGAGAAGTACCCCGAGGGCGAGTACGGCCCCGCCTTCCAGCCGCTGAAGCTCTACTACAACCAGGGCTTCAACCGCCCCCGCACCGAGGCCCTGCACCAGGCCATGCTCGACCGGGGCCTGGAGTCCCCCTACGGGGAGTGGCTCAAGCGCTGGGACGAGTTCGAGCGGGCCGAGCGCACCCTGACCACGCACATCCCCTGCGCCGACTTCTTCGAGATCCGCGACAAGGCCCTGATCGCGCACGCCACCCAGATCGACCCCGACGGCGGCTGGTTCCGGGTGCCGATGGAGGTCCAGAAGGAGGTCTGGCCGACGGAGGAGTACGAGCTGGCGAAGTCCCTCGTCGATACCTCCCTCCCCGAGGACGACCTCTTCGCGGGCGTTAGGGACAATGCCTGACATGAGCGCAAGCGCAAGCCTGGCAATGACCCAGCTGGCCACCCTCGCCCAGGAGGTCGACGAGGACAAGGTCACCCCTGGTGTCCTCGGGTTCATCGTCTTCGCGGTGATGGCCCTCGCCGTCTGGGGCCTGATGAAGTCGATGAACAAGCACATGGGCAAGGTGGCCTTCACCGAGGCCGAGGCCGAGCCCAAGGCCGAGGCCGAACCCAAGGCCGAGGCCGCCTCCGCCCCCGCGGCCGACGCCGACAAGGGCTGACCCCGCCCGGCTTCACCGCGCGTGCTCGGCCAGTGACAGCAGCAGGTGTGCCGACTCCGGCCGTACGTGGTCGGAGTGGGCGCCGGACCAGCCGCTGCGGCAGACGTACACGTCGGAGGCGTCCACGCTGACGAACCGGTGGTCGAGCTCCTCGCGCGGATACGGCTCGCCCGGATCGCGGAGACCGGCGCGGGCGCGGTGCCGATGCCCGCGTGCCCGATCCCGGTGCGCTTCTCCGCCCACTGGTGCAGGGGGCCGGTCGCGCGGTCCGCCTCGGCGTAGGTCGCCACGACGGGGCCGTGCAGCGGTGCCTCGTCGAGCGTCGCGAAGAGGGTCGCGAAGGCGTCGCGTGGCGCCGCCATCTGGAACAGCAGCATCGAGTCCGCCGTGAACGGCCGGTCCGGCGGCCGCGGCATGCTCCACCCCAGGGTGTCCGGCCCCTCGGCCGCCCACCCCACGGCCTCGCACAGCACCCGGCACCCGAAGGAGTGCCCGACCAGGTGCAGGTACTGCCCGTCACGGGTGCCGAGCACGGGCGGCGCCGCGGGATCGCCGCGCCGGGCGTCCACGTATCCCAGGAGCTTGCCCAGGACTCGCCCCGCGTGCCCGTCTCTGCTCAGCGCGTGCGCCCGGTCCCGCATCTTGCGGTACTCGCCCATGCTGCGCCGCTTGCCCGACGGCCAGCACAGCAGCACCGTCCACGGACGCCACTCCACAAGCCCCGGGTACGAGCCATGCGCGTACCGCTCGGCGGCGTGCGCCAGCAGCCCGTCCACCATCGCGCGGGCGTCCTCGGGCGGGGTGCGCCAGCCGTGCGCGTAGACGACCAGGTCGGTGGCCCACTCGGGGGGCGTCAGCTCCTCGGCGAAGTGGTCGAGGAGCCGGTCGGCGGGGACGGGGCGCAGTCCGGTGGCGGTCTCCTCCAGGAGACGGCCGTCTTCGCCGAGGTGGACGGTGTGCACGGGGTTGCTCATACAGCGGCCTCCGCCGGGTCCGCCCTCTCCAGGCGGGTGTCCATGCCGTGGTGGAGGGCGTAGGCGAGGCCGAGGGGGTTGCGCAGTTCGTCGGCGAAGTAGCGGGCGAGGGCGTGCGCGATCTCGCCGGCCGTGCCGGCGCCGCCGAGGTAGCGGGTCAGGAACTCCAGCGCGTACTCGGCGGCGAACGCCTGCGGCATCTCGATCTGCGGGCCCAGCACGCCACGGGCGCCGGCCTCGATCAGCGCGCCGCTGAGAAACGTGTGGTCACCGCCGCCCTCGGGGATCCCGGCGTGGCAGGCGTTGAGTACGACGAAGGGTTGAAAGGGGCTCTCGGTGCCGAAGCGGCGTCTGCGGTCCCTGACGGTCTGCGCGTCGATGGTCTTGTTGTCGGTGAGCCTCAGGGCGAGGGAGGCGGGCTGGGAGCCGTTGGGGACGAAGTGGCCGTGGCACCAGAAGTACATCAGCTGTTCGCAGAGGTCGCGGCGGGCGAGGGCGTCGGCCAGTTCGCGGTAGGTGGTGCGCTCGGCGAAGCGGGTGCCCTTGGCGAGTACGGCGGTTACGTCGGCGGCCCGGGTACGGCCCTTGCGGTCGAGGCGGGTGTCGTGGTTGAGGCTGACAGCGGGGACGTCGGGGGCGTTCTGCAGGCCGGTGAGCCAGGGGTAGGGGCCGCCGGTCTGTTCGATCTGGTGGCGGTGGCCGAGGAAGCGGTGGAAGAGGGCGTTCAGGCCGGGGCCGAGGCTCCCCTTCTGCTCCAGGCACACCATCGGCCACGGCACATGCAGGTCGGAGTCGAATCGGACCCGAAGGTTCTCACTGCTGCCCAGCGCCCCGGTGAGGTAGTCGCGGAAGCGCACGACACGCTCGTCGGCGGCGCCCAGCAGCGTGCCGTACAACAACTCCGAGCCGGCCAGCGCGAGTTCGTGGACGATGTCGTAGACCTCGGCGAGCGGCCGGGAACGCAGGTCCAGCAGGGTCGCGTACGAGTTCTCGGGGTCGTCCGGGGGCTGGTGGTCGACGAAGTGCTCCTTCCACATGCGGCACAGCCGGGCGGCCGCCAGGCGTACGTCGGCGGGGCGCACCGGAAGGTCGGCCCGGTGCTCGGTGCCGTGCAGCGAGGGCACGGCGGGGCCGTAGAGCCGGGCCCGGATGCGGTCCTCGCCCAGGCTGTCCAGGCAGACGGTCACGTCCGGGCCGCGGGTCAGGCGGTCGGGGAGCGTGGTGAAGCCGCGGCTGGGGTCCTGGACGACGTGCACACGGAGTTCGGTGGGCATGGGGCTCGCTACCGTCCGCGCGGAGTCACGGCGTGCGGCGCGGCGTGGCTGCCCTGGTGGTCGGTGTCGAGGATGTCGATCTCTGTTTCCACTTGCTGGAGGACCGTTCCGGTGCGTTCGAGGGCGATGGTGAACCGGAGGCGATGGGTTCCGGTGCGGTGCGGGACGAAGTCGAACTCCGCGCCGTGTTCCTCCTGTTCGGAGGGGCGCAGGAGGGCGGAGGCCGGTTCGAGGGTGGCGTGGGTGAGGGGGAGGGCGGTGGCGGTCAGCCAGGGGGTGGCTCGGGGGTCCGAGGCCCAGGGGTGTCCGGGTTCCGGGGCGACGCGGAGGAGGAGGCGGGCGGTGGTGTCGGCGGTGGGGGACTCGTCGAGGAGGGTGATGCGGACGCGGCAGCCGGCGGAGGTGTCCGACTGGCCGTCGATGAGGATCAGGTCGCGGGCGTGGGGTGGGATGGGAGTGGGTTCACCGGCTTCGTGGTTCGCCAGGAACTGCCGCACGTCCTCACTCGTGTTCGGGTGGTTCGCGGACGCCGTCCGGTCGTTGGCGCGGGCGATGCTGACGGCTTCGGCCCAGGACCGGCCGTTCGTGTCGTTCAGCGACTCGAAGACCGACCACGCGACGGCCAGGTACGACTGCGACAGCGCGCGGCCGGGGGCGCGGGCCGCGATCTCCAGAGCTGTCCAGGCCCTTCCGTATGCGCAGCCGAGTTCGGTGAACGACCAGTAGGTGTCCAGCCAATGGGCGTTGTGGGCTCGGTCCGCCTCAAATGCCAGTGCCTGTCGGTGCCGGGTCCAGGCGAGGCCCAACGCGTCCTGGCACTCGGTGAACCATTTCAGGGCCTCCCCCCACTCCGCCTCCGCGTTGGCGTATTCGCCCGCGCCTTCGCATGCGCGCCCCATCCAGAGGTGGGCCCAGCCCATCCCACGGACGTCCTCGCGGACCAGGTGGGCCGCGAGGACGAGCCGGTCCCGGTCGGGTGCGGCCGGGTTGTCGCGGTGCTGGGCGCGGAGCCGGAGCCATTCGGTCGCCACCCAGTTCTGTGCGCGGACGTCACCAAGTGCCTCCGCCGCTTCCGCTGCCTGCCGGAGCCGGTGCGCAGCCTCGTGGTCGTGCCCCTGCAACAGGCTCACCCGGGCCAGGTGCAACAACGCCCAGCCGCTGCCGCGTCGGCAGTCGAACGCCCGGTGCAGGTCGACGGAGAACCGCAGATGGCGCTCGGCCTCCAGCACATGACCCTGGTCGCACAGGACGGCTCCGCGGATCAGGAGGGCCCATGCGGTGTGGATGTCCTCCGTCTCGAACGGTTCACCGAGGGCGTCCAGGGCGGAGTCCAGGTGACCGGTCGCGTGATGGTTGGCCGCCCTCTCGAAGTCGGCGTCCGCCGAGGTGTCGCCGTGGATCAGGGACTGTGCCACGTCCGGCAGGCCCACCTCCCTCGCGAGGGCGCACAGGGCCCGGCGTACGGCACGGTTCTTCGGGGACCGGCGCAGCAGTGCCACGAGGCGGTGGGCGTCCCCGAGGAAAGCGAGGATCGTCGCCAGCGCGCTGATGAGCCGCTTCTCCAGGTGCCTTTCCCGCAGTCGGCGCGTCTCGGCCAGCAGCTGCATGAACTCGTCGATGTGCGGGACGAGTTCCCGAGGAAGGGACGGGACCAGCCCCTCAGCCTCCATGAACCTCAAGCCGTGTAACAGGCCCGCCGACTCTTCAAGGGGCTGAACGGCGGCTCTGGCCAGCTCCAAGGTCACGTCCTTGGGCGTTGTCACAAGAACGAAGGGATGGCTCAGCACCGTCCCGCGGACCCGCTCCGACAGCACGAACAGGTCCTCGGACTCGTGCACCCGCCGTACCAGCCCCAGCCGCAACAGTCCCGCCATCGCGTCGCGCCGGTTCGACGGCCGGATGGTCAAGGTGGTGAAGGGCGCGCGGGAGCGCCTTGAGACGAGGAACTCCAGGAGGATTCGCTCCTGGGTGGAAAGCTGATCCAGAGAGTGTCGCAAGCGCGACTCCGGCTCCTCGGAGTCGCGCTCTTGGGCGGGCGGCCGCACCGAGCGCTGCAGATCGACGTCCCGCCACCCGTGCTCGTGGCGCGAGGTGACGATCACCCTCAGCCGGGAGCAGTCCCGCAGCACCTTCAGCACGGGCCGCGCGACGGCCGGGCTCACGTCGTCCAGCACGACGACCCGTTCACCGACGAACTGCTTGCACTGCTGCCGCAGTTGCCGGTCGAACCTGCGGTCCGGGGCCAGGGCCGCCCGGATGACGTCCCGGCGCGGAGCCCCGCACTCCGCCAAGAGCCGCAGCAAGATCCCCCGGGCGTCCACCGATGCGCCACCGAGGGAGAGCCAGTGCACCGGGAGCGGGCCGCTGCTCGACGGCCCCCACGCCTCGCGGGCGTACCGCCGTGCCACCTCCGCCGCCAGGGTGGACTTCCCGGCGCCGGGCGGCCCGTGCAGGACGATCACGAAGGGGCGTAGGACCGCGCCCGGGGGCAGGATGCTCAGGACCTTACGGAGGCCGTCGGCCTCCCCGTCGACCGCCCCGAAATCCGGCACCGGCGAAGGCCCCCGCAACTCAACCGCCACTCGACCTCCCCGCCACCGTCACCGCCACGCCCATCACCTCCCGGGCATGCCGGCTCGGCACCATCCTCAGGCGCCAAGCCTGCCAGCCCGCCTCCAGGTTCACGCCCCGTTCCAGCAAGAGGCGGTAGGCGCTGACGTACTCCTCCAGTTTTTCGTCCCGGGCCGCGTGGCCGTCGCGGGAGAGCTGGGCGAGTTCCTCCTGGGCGACCGCCGTGCCGACCTCCACGCCGCCCGGGGCCGCGTACGGGAGCAGGGTGCAGCGCAGGAAGCGGGCCCAGTCCTCGCCGCGGCGGTCGCCGTAGGAGGTGAACAGGGCCGCCGCCTCGTCGCAGAGGGAGAGGGCCTGCTGGGTGCGGGCGTTGCCGGCGTCGACCACCGCCAGTTCCAGGCAGGTCCATGCCTCGCCGTGTGCGACACCGATGCGCTGGAAGTCGGCGCGGGCGTCGACCAGGAGCTGGCGGGCGAAGCCGGAGTTGCGCAGCGAGCCGGTCTGGGCGGCGCGCAGGTCACGCGTGGCCCGCGCCGAGTGGTGGCGGGCGCAGGCCAGGCCGTAGACGTCGCGCATCCGGGAGAACATCGTGCGGGACCGCTCCAGTTCGCGGACCGCCTGGTCCAGGTCGCCGGTCTCCTCCAGGGCCTGGCCCAGGTAGTACAGGGTCCAGGCCTCGCCCCGCGCGTCCTCGTTCTCGCGGTGGCGGGCAGCCGCCCCGCGCAGGCCCTCCACCGCCGGGGACGGGTCGCCGTCGACCAGGCGGGCGCGGGCCAGCTGGGTCAGCGCCCACGCCTCGCCGCGGGCGTCGCGGGTGCGGCCGTACAGGTCGAGGGCGTCGCGCAGTTCGCGTTCGGCGCGCGGTACGTCGCCCATCCGCAGGGCGAGCTGGCCGAGCTGGAAGTGGGCCCAGGCCTCGCCGTGCACGGACTCGCCCGCGCGGTGCAGTTCCAGGGAGCGGGTGAGCAGGTCCAGGGCCTCGGAGAGGTGGGCGCGGTCGCGTTCGACGGCCGCCAGGGCGTGCATCGTCCACGCGCGGTCGGTGGCGAGCTGCGGGGCCGCCTGCAGGTCCAGGGCCTCCCTGAGCTTTCTCGCCGCCTCCGTCAGCTGGCCCTGGTGGTGCAGGGTGATGCCCAGCGAGCACAGCGCGCGGGCCGCGCCCGCGTCCTGATGGGCCTCCATGTACAGGTCGACCACCGAGGCGAGCGTCGTACGCGCCTTGTCCAGCTCGCCGAGCTGACGGGCCGCGATACCGGTGCGCCACTGCACCGAGCGCATCAGCAGGCCCTGGTCCACGGCCTGGGCCAGGTCGCTGATCTCGCCCAGCCGGTACAGATCGCCGCGCAGCAGGCAGTAGTCGCACAGCGCGCCGAGCAGCTCCAGCACCGCCGACTGGTTGACGCCCTCGGCGTGCCGCAGTGCCGAGGTGATGAAGCTGGACTCGTCGTCCAGCCAGCGCAGCGCCTCGTCCAGGGAGGTGAAGCCGTGCGGGCTGAACCGGTCGGAGCGGGTCGACATGTTGCCGTCGACCAGGCGCAGCACCGAGTCGGCGAGGTCGGCGTAGTTGACGATCAGCCGCTCCTGCGCGGCGGCGCGCTCGGCCTGCTCCTCCTCGTCCAGCAGGCGGGCGTGGGCGAAGGCGCGGACCAGGTCGTGCAGCCGGTAGCGGCTGCCGCGCACGTGGTCGATCAGCCCCGCCTCGGCGAGGGCCCGCAGGTGCCGGGCCGCCTCCGTCTCGTCCGTCGCCAGCAGAGCCGCCGCCGCTGCCACGCCCAGCGAGGCCCGTCCGGCCAGCGCGAGGCGGCGCAACAGGCGCCGGGCGGGCTCGGACTGGTCGGTGTAGCGCAGCCACAGCACCCGCTCCACCGGTCCCACCGGGCCGTACGCGCCGAGGTCGGAGGCCAGACGCCGGGGTGAGCGCGGGCCGAGGGAGGAGCCCGCGATACGCAGGGCCAGCGGCAGCCCGCCGCACAGCTCGCGGATGCCGTCGGCGGCCTCGGCGTCGTACGGGCCGGAGGCGTCCTGGGCGACGGCGCCGAGCAGTTCCTCCGCACCCGCCTCGTCGAGCGGCTGCACGGCCAGGTGGTGCACCCAGGCGGCGCGGTCCTCGGGCAGGGCGAGGGGATCGCGCGCGGTGACCAGGACCAGGCTGTCGGAGCGCTCCGGGAGCAGGGTGCGCACCTGCTCCGGGTCGGAGGCGTCGTCGAGGATCACCGTGACCGGCAGCCCGGTCAGATGCTGGTGGTACAGCTCGCCGAGCCGTTTGACCTGCTGGTCGGGGGCGGTGCGCTCACGGAACAGGAGCTGTTCGCGCGGGGCACCGAGCCGGTTCAGCAGATGCAGCAGGGCGTCCCGGGTGGACAGCGGCGGCTCGTCCCCGCTGCCGCCGCGCAGGTCCACCACACAGGCGCCGCGGAACTGGTCCTTCAGATCGTGGGCCGCCCGCACCGCCAGCGCCGAACGGCCACTGCCGGGCGCCCCGTGCAGCACCACCACCGTCGGCCGGGTCTCGGTGCTGGCCCGCGCCGCCTGCACCCACTGCCGGATCCGCGCCAGCTCCTGCCGCCGCCCAGCGAACACCCCCGCCGGTTCCGGCAGTTGGGCCAGGGACTGCTCCAGCACGGTCCGTCTGCGCGCCGCCGCGCTCTTGTCGGTGCCGCGCAACGAGGGGGCCTGCGCGGCCGTGGACGCGCTCAGCACGCGCTGCTGGTCCAGGAAGGGCCGGATGCCCCGTACCTCCAGCGCGGTCAGCCAGGACAGCCGAAGCTGCTCGGGGCCGCCCGGCTGCCCTGCCGCCCCGGCCTGGTGGTGCGCGGCGGGCAGATGCGCCCCGGCCACCTTCACCACGGTCGCCACCGCGCCGGCCGCGCCGACCGTCGCGCCCGCCGCCAGCGCCGTACCCGTCCCCGTGCCCAGCACCAGGTCGGCGACCGCGGCCGTGATCCCGGCGACGCCCGCCACCAGCAGCGGAGTCGTGCCGCCCTCACGCGCGTACCGCTGCCCGAAGGTCAGCCGGCCGGCCTCCGTCTCGTCCAGCGCGCGGGTGTACGCCTCGTACTCCTCCGCCGCCGTCTGCGCCATCGCGTCCAGAGCGCCCCGCGCCCGGGACAGCAGCACATTCCCGTCGACGCGCCCGCCGGAGCGCCGCACCTCTTCCTCCACGGCCCGGGCCAACAGCCTCTCGGCCTCTGCCCGATGGCTGTCCCGCATATCAGGTCCCCCTCCGGCGGCAACGGCTTTCTTGGTCAAGTGTGCTGCCCAGGGAGCGCCGTGGGGAGGGGGCCGGGGGAGAGGGGAGGGGGGAGATCCCGTGGGTCCGCCCGGGTGCCGCGGTGTCGGGGCGCGAGGGCACCGGCCGGTGCGCGAGGATGGGTTCATGCCGAACCGACTGGCGCACGAGACGTCCCCGTACCTCCTTCAGCACGCCGACAACCCCGTCGACTGGTGGCCCTGGTCGGAAGCGGCCTTCGCGGAGGCGCGACGTCGGGGCGTCCCCGTACACCTGAGCGTCGGCTATTCGAGCTGCCACTGGTGCCATGTCCTGGCAAAGGAGTCCTTCGAGGACCAAGAGACCGCCGCCTACCTCAACGACCACTTCGTCAACGTCAAGGTCGACCGGGAGGAGCGGCCCGACGTGGACGCCGTCTACATGGAGGCCGTGCAGGCCGCCACGGGGCAGGGCGGCTGGCCGATGACCGTGTTCCTCACGCCCGACGCCGAGCCCTTCTCCTTCGGGACCTACTTCCCGCCCGAGCCCCGGCACGGCATGCCGTCCTTCCGGCAGGTGCTGGAGAGGGTGCGGCAGGCCTGGGACGGGCGGCGGGACGAGGTCGCCGAGGTGGCCGGGAAGATCGTGCGGGATCTGTCGCAGCGGGAGATCTCCTTCGGGGACTCCAAGGCGCCCGGCGAGGAGGAGCTGGCGGGGGCGCTGCTCGGGCTGACGCGGGAGTACGACCCGCGGCGCGGCGGGTTCGGGGGCGCGCCGAAGTTCCCGCCGTCCATGGTGATCGAGTTCCTGTTGCGCCACCACGCCCGCACCGGGTCCGAGGGCGCCCTGCAGATGGCCGCCGACACCTGTGAGCGGATGGCCCGGGGCGGTATCTACGACCAGCTCGGCGGCGGCTTCGCGCGGTACTCCGTGGACCGCGACTGGACCGTGCCGCACTTCGAGAAGATGCTCTACGACAACGCGCTGCTGTGCCGGGTCTACGCCCACCTGTGGCGTTCCACCGGCTCCGAGCTCGCCCGCCGGGTCGCGCTGGAGACCGCCGACTTCATGGTCCGCGAACTGCGCACCGCCGAGGGCGGGTTCGCCTCCGCGCTGGACGCGGACAGCGACGACGGCACCGGGAAGCACGTCGAGGGCGCCTACTACGTGTGGACCCCGGAGCAGTTGCGTGACGTTCTCGGAGAGGACGACGCCGAACTCGCCGCGCAGTACTTCGGGGTGACCGAGGAGGGGACCTTCGAGGAGGGCGCCTCGGTGCTGCAACTCCCGCAGCACGAAGGGGTCTTCGATGCCGGGCGCATCGCCTCCGTGCGGGAGCGGCTGCTCGCCGCCCGGGGTGCGCGGCCCGCTCCCGGCCGGGACGACAAGGTCGTCGCCGCCTGGAACGGGCTCGCGATCGCCGCGCTGGCCGAGACCGGCGCCTACTTCGAGCGGCCCGACCTGGTCGAGGCCGCGGTGTGCGCCGCCGATCTGCTCGTACGGGTGCATCTGGACGAGCAGGCCAGGATCGCCCGTACCAGCAAGGACGGCAGGGTCGGGGCGAACTCCGGGGTGCTGGAGGACTACGCCGATGTCGCCGAGGGGTTCCTGGCGCTGGCGTCCGTCACCGGCGAGGGCGTGTGGCTGGAGTTCGCCGGGTTCCTGCTCGACCATGTGCTCGCGCGGTTCGTGGACGAGGAGTCGGGCGCGCTGTACGACACCGCCGTCGACGCCGAGCGGCTGATCCGCCGGCCGCAGGACCCGACCGACAACGCCGCCCCGTCCGGCTGGACCGCTGCCGCGAACGCCCTGCTGAGCTATGCCGCGCAGACCGGCGCCGAGCCCCATCGCACCGCCGCCGAACGGGCGTTGGGCGTGGTGAAGGCGCTCGGGCCGCGGGTGCCGCGGTTCATCGGCTGGGGGCTGGCGGCGGCCGAGGCGCGCCTCGACGGGCCGCGGGAAGTCGCCGTTGTGGGGCCGTCGTTGGACGATCCGGCCACCCAAACCCTGCATCGCACCGCCCTGTTGGGTACCGCGCCCGGTGCCGTGGTCGCCGCCGGGACTCCCGACAGCGACGAACTGCCCCTGCTCGCGGGGCGGCCTCTTGTCGACGGTGAACCGGCCGCGTACGTCTGCCGTAACTTCACGTGTGACGCCCCGACGACCGATCCGGAGCGGCTGCGTTCGGCGCTGAGTGGCTGAGAAGCGTCACTGACCGGCTGAAAGGTGCTTGGCGGGAACGGTCAAGGGCGTTCTCGCGCTGCCCAAATTGGGCATGTGTTCGGTTAGATCCCGCTAGGCGCCGCACCGTTCCGAAACAAGCTATTTATCGGAACAGCTCTCACGCTTCACAGTTCCCCCCTAGTCTCTGCACTGGAGCGACGGCTGCAACTCGCCGTTGCGACAGGGGGATTTGGGGATCTGGGGGGATCTTTTGCTCACGTCTGTCTTCATCGCTGTCGTCTCACTGGCCCTGTTCTGGATGGCGGCGTTCACCTTGTGGTGGCAGATGCACGCCTGGCGCACGCCCGAGGTGCTCGCCTCCACACGGTTCAGCAGACCGGACGGCGGCGAGCATCTGTCGTTCTCGCTGCTGCTGCCGGCGCGGCACGAACAGGCCGTGCTCGACCACACCATCCAGCGGCTGCTGGAGTCGAGCCACACCGACTTCGAGATCATCGTCATCGTCGGCCACGACGACCCGGAGACCACCGAGGTCGCCGAACGGGCCGCCGCCCGCGACCCGCGGGTGCGCGTCGTCGTCGACACCCACGAGAAGAAGAACAAGCCGAAGGCCATGAACACGGCGCTGCCGCACTGCCGCGGCGACGTCGTCGGGGTCTTCGACGCCGAGGACCAGGTCCACCCGGAGCTGCTCGCCCACGTCGACCACGCCTTCCGCTCCACCGGCGCCGACGTCGTCCAGGGCGGCGTGCAGCTGATCAACTTCCACTCCAGCTGGTACAGCCTGCGCAACTGCCTGGAGTACTTCTTCTGGTTCCGCTCCCGGCTGCACCTGCACGCGCAGAAGGGGTTCATCCCGCTCGGCGGCAACACCGTCTTCGTCCGCACCGACGTACTGCGCGAGGCGGACGGCTGGGACCCCGACTGCCTCGCCGAGGACTGCGACCTGGGTGTGCGACTGTCCAGCGTCGGCAAGAAGGTCGTCGTCGCCTACGACTCCGACATGGTGACCAAGGAGGAGACCCCCGGCTCCCTGATGTCGCTGCTCAAGCAGCGCACCCGCTGGAACCAGGGCTTCCTCCAGGTCTACCGGAAGAAGGACTGGAAGCAACTGCCCACCTTCGGCCAGCGGTTGCTCGCCCGCTACACCCTCACCACCCCGTTCCTGCAGGCGTTCACCGGCCTGATCATCCCGCTCAACGTGGCCATCGCGCTCTTCCTCGACGTGCCGGTGTCCATCGCCTTCATCACCTTCCTGCCGGCCGTCACCGCGCTCGTCACCTTCGTCTTCGAGGTGGTCGGGCTGCACGACTTCGGCAAGCAGTACGGACTGCGTGTCCGCTTCGTGCACTACCTGAAGCTCATCGTCGGCGGTCCCTTCTACCAGGTGCTCCTCGCGGGCGCCGCGATCCGCGCCGTCTGGCGCGAGCAGCGCGGCCGCAACGACTGGGAGCTGACCACCCATGTCGGCGCACACCTGAACCAGACCGACGCGATCCGAGAGGACGTCCCCGCGTGACCTCCACCCTGGACGCGGTGACCGGCGAGGTCACCGCGCAGCGGAAGCCTGCGCCCAAAACCGGTCCGAACGAACCGGCGGCCCCGCCGAAGCGGCTGCGCGCCTCCCGCCCCGACCTCATCCTGTGCGGTGTGCTGCTCGCGGCGATCCTCGTCGTACAGGGCTGGAACATCGCCGACTACCCCACCCTCAGCGACGACGAGGGCACCTATCTCGCCCAGGCCTGGGCGGTCCAGGAGGGCAGGGGCCTCGCCCACTACACCTACTGGTACGACCACCCGCCGTTCGGCTGGATGCAGATAGCCCTGCTCACCTGGATACCGTCGCTGATCAGCCCCGAGTCGATGACCGTGGGCACCATGCGGGCCGCGATGCTGGTGGTCAGCGGCATCAGCGCGGTGCTGGTGTACGTGCTCGGCCGCCGCCTCGCGCTGCCCCGCTGGGCCGCCGCCCTCGGCATGGTCCTCTTCGGGCTCTCCCCGCTCTCCGTGGTCCTCCAGCGGGAGATCTTCCTCGACAACCTCGCCGTGATGTGGACGCTGCTGGCGTTCACCCTCGCCGCCTCCCCGAGCCGCCACCTCTGGCACCACTTCGGCGCGGGCATCGCCGCCGCGACCGCGGTGCTCACCAAGGAGACGATGCTCTTCGTCCTCCCGGCCGTGCTCATCACCATGTGGCGGCACAGCCACCGCGACACCCGCAAGTTCGCGGTCACCGGAGCCATCACCGCCTGCGCCCTGATCGGCCTGTCGTACCCGCTCTTCGCCCTGCTGAAGGGCGAGTTGTTCCCCGGCAGCGGCCACGTCTCGCTGTGGGACGGCATCAAGTACCAGATGACCAGGCCCGGTTCGGGCTTCATCCTGGACGACGGCTCCGGCTCCAACGGCGTCCTGGACTCCTGGCTCTACTACGACCGGGTCCTGCCGCTCGGCGGACTCGCGGGCGCCCTCCTGCTGCTCGCCACCTGGCGCTGGTCGGTCACCGCCCGCGCGCTCGCCGGACCCTGCGCCGCGGTCGCCATCCTCGCCCTGGTCGCGATGCGGCCCACCGGCTACCTGCCCGCGATGTACATCATCCAGGCGCTGCCCTTCCTCGCCCTGGTCCTCGCCGGCGGCACCGCCTCCGTCGCCCACGCCGTCCTGCGCAAGGGCAGACTCCACCCGGCCGGCCGCTACACGCTCGCCGCCGTCCTCGCGCTCGGCGCGGGCGCCTACGTCGTACCCCGCTGGTACGACGGCGCCCGCACCGCCGTCACCGCCGACGCCAACGCCCCCTACCGGGAGGCGTCGAAGTGGCTCAGCACCGAGGTGGAACAGCCCGAGAAGACCCGCGTCCTCGTCGACGACGCGCTCTGGCTGGACCTGGTGCACGCCGGGTACCGGCCCGGCAACGGCGTCATCTGGTTCTACAAGGCCGACCTCGACCCGGCCGTCACCAAGACCATGCCGAACGGCTGGAAGGACATCGACTACGTCGTCGCCTCCCCGACCGTACGGCGCGACGCGGTCGACCTGCCCAACGTGAAGGCGGCCATGGAGCACTCCAAGCCCGTCGCCGTCTTCGGCGAGGGCCCGGACCGCATCGAGATCCGGCAGATCCAAGCCGCGGGAGGCAAACGATGAGCCAGGAGTACACCACCCCCGTACCGGATCTGGCGGCCTCCGAGGTACCGGAGCCGGGCGCCGTCACCATCGTGGTGCCGACCTTCAACGAGTCGGCCAACATCCGCGAACTGCTGCACCAGATCACCGAGTCGGTGCCCGCGCGGCTGCCCTGCGAGGTCGTGTTCGTCGACGACTCCACCGACGACACCCCCGAGGTGATCAAACAGGCCGCGCAGGACTGCCCGTTCCCGGTGGCCGTCATCCACCGGGACGAGCCGGTCGGCGGGCTCGGCGGCGCCGTCGTGGAGGGGCTGAAGGCGGCCACCTCCGACTGGATCGTCGTCATGGACGGCGACTGCCAGCATCCGCCGTCCCTGGTACCGGAGTTGGTCGCCACCGGTGAGCGCACCAACGCCGGGCTCGTGGTCGCCTCCCGGTACATCAAGGGCGGCAGCCGGGCCGGGCTCGCCGGGAGCTACCGGATCGCCGTCTCGCGCGGGGCGACCTGGCTCACCAAGATGCTCTTCCCGCGCCGCCTGCACGGCATCAGCGACCCGATGAGCGGCTTCTTCGCCATCCGCCGGCAGGCCGTCACCGCCGATGTCCTCAAGCCGCTCGGCTACAAGATCCTCCTGGAACTCGCCGTCCGCAGCCGCCCCCGCCAGGTCGCCGAGGTCCCCTTCGTCTTCCAGGACCGCTTCGCCGGGGAGTCCAAGTCCACCGCGCAGGAGGGCCTGCGCTTCCTCAGGCACCTGGTCGGGCTGCGCACCGCCACCCCGGCCGCCCGCATGGTCGGCTTCGGGCTGATCGGCGCCTCCGGGTTCGTGCCGAACCTGCTCGCCCTGTGGATCCTGACCGGCCTCGGCATGCACTACCTGCCCGCCGAGATCGTCGCCAACCAGTTCGGCGTGGCCTGGAACTTCCTGCTCATCGAGCAACTGCTGTTCCGTGACCGGCGACTGCACCGGCGCTGGTGGGACCGCGCCGGGCGGTTCGCGCTGCTCGCCAACGCCGACCTGGTGCTGCGCATCCCGCTGATCGCGCTGTTCGTCCGCGAGTTCGGCATGGGGGCGCTCACCGCCACCTCCGTCGCCCTGGTCACCACGTTCGTCCTGCGCTTCGCAGCCACCGAGGCGCTGGTCTACCTGCCCCGCAGGAAGTCCGGCGGGGAGCAGCACAGGAGCCGTACAGCAAGGAGCACCGCATGAGACACCGACGGAGAACAGCCCTGCTAGCGGTGGGAACCCTCACCGTTGGGCTTCTCCTGACCACACCTCAGTCCGCCTCCGCCGCCAACCTGATCAAGAACCCCGGTTTCGAGACCGCCGGCAGCGGCGACATGCCGTACTGCTGGTCCAAGTCCGGCTGGGGCGACAACGACTTCACCTTCGAGACCGTCTCCGACGCGCACACCGGCTCCAAGGCGATGAAGGTCGAGCTGACCCGCCGTGCCGAGGGCGACCGCAAGGCGCTGATCACCGAGTCGACCGACTGCGCGCCGGTGGTGACGCCGGGCAAGCAGTACGACCTCGGCCTCTGGTACAAGACCACCACCCCGGACGCCAACATCACCCTGTTCCGGCACGACACCACCGCCGGGTGGCAGTACTGGACGGACCTGAAGACGCTGGAGATGGCCGGGACCTGGACCGAGGCCACGGTCCGCACCCCGGAGATCCCGCCGGGCACCGACCGGATCAGCTGGGGTGTGTCGGTGTACGGCACCGGCTCGGCGACCACCGACGACTACACGATGGAGCAGGTCCCCGACGTCACCCCGCCGCCGGACTGCACCGGCACCCCGCAGGAGTGCGAGGACGGGCGCTGGGACGTGCTGCCGGTGCAGAACCCGGTGCGCTCCATGCACTCCGTCGTGCTGCACAACGGCAAGGTGCTGCTGATCGCCGGCTCCGGCAACAGCGAGGAGATGTTCGAGGCGGGCACCTTCACCTCCGCGGTGTACAACCCGGCCAACGGCTCCTACAAGATCATCCCCACCCCGAAGGACATGTTCTGCGCCGGGCACGTCCAGCTGCAGGACGGGCGGGTGCTGGTGATGAGCGGCAACAAGGGCTACCCGTCGGCGGACGGCACGATCGGCTACCAGGGGTTCAAGGACTCGTACATCTTCGACCCCGAGACCGAGACGTACTCCAAGACCAACGACATGAACGACGGGCACTGGTACCCGTCGGCGACGATCCTCGGCAACGGTGACGTGATCTCCTTCGGCGGGCTGAAGGAGGACTCCACCGGTTCGGTGACCGCGGAGCTGTGGTCGGACGCCGAGCAGAAGTGGCTGGAGCTGTGGAAGGTCAACCAGACCTGGTCGTACTGGGGGCTGTACCCGTCCATGATCCTCATGCAGGACGGCCGGCTCTTCTACTCCGGCAGCCATGTCTTCGGCAACAACATCCCGGGCACCGGGTCGGCGATCTACGACTACGAGGCCAACACCGTCACGCAGGTGCCGGGACTGCAGCGCAAGGACGAGCGCGACCAGTCGGCGAGCGTGCTGCTGCCCCCGGCGCAGGACCAGAAGGTGCTGACCCTCGGCGGCGGCAACATCGACTCCAACCCGGACGGCAACCGGCTGACCGACATCATCGACCTCAAGCAGCCCAACCCGTCGTACGTGGCCGGTCCGCCGATCCCGCAGGGCACGGTCGACCTCGGCAACGGTCCGGTGCCGCAGACCGGTGACCAGGGCAAGATGTACGTCTCCGCGGTGCTGCTGCCGGACGGCAAGGTGCTGGAGACCGGCGGCGCGCTGCACAACCGGGCCGATCCGGTCTTCGAGACGTCGATCTTCGACCCGGCGACGGAGACCTTCGACCAGGTGGCCGCCGACCCCGAGGCCCGGGGCTACCACTCCTCGGCGTTCCTGCTGCCCGACGGCCGGGTCATGACGACCGGCGACAACCCGGGCAACGGCTCCTGGAACCACAACGTGTCGATCTACACCCCGCCCTACCTGCTCAAGGGTGAGCGGCCGACGATCACCTCGGTGATCGACACCGAGTGGAACTACGGCGACACCCAGCGGATCACGGTGGACCGGCCGATCGCCAAGGCGGAGCTGATCCGTCCGGCGGCGGTGACGCACTCCTCCGACCCGAACCAGCGGTTCGTGGACCTGCCGCTGTCGGTGGACGGCAACAACGTCGACCTCAATGTGACGAGCAACCCCAACCTGGCGCCGCCCGGCTGGTACATGCTCTTCGCGGTCGACGCCAACGGCGTCCCCTCGATCGCCAAGTGGGTCCACCTGTCCGGTCCGGCGGCGATGAACGCGACGGAGGCCTCGGCCCACGTCCACGACTTCGCGAGCGACCTGTCCGGCAAGGTCACCGGCCCCGGCAAGAAGCGCAAGGCGCAGAAGGTCAGCCCGGCCGTCTCCGGCTGCGACCGCCACTACGGCACGGCCAACGTCTGCGTCCCGACGGACTTCCCGCCGACGGTGAAGGCGACGACGAAGGCCCGCTGCGACTGGCTGAAGAAGAACGACTACGGCCGGCTGAAGCTCAACGGCAAGGACGACCCGCTGAAGCTCGACCGGAACCGGGACGGGATCGCCTGCGGAAAGGGTGATGTGAAGAAGAAGGCCGGGCGGTGACCGGGTAACTAACCGGCGAATTCCGTGAGGGCGCGTTCCACGATGGCGACCAGCTGCTCGTGGTGCGCGCCCTTCCAGTACGCCCGGCCGCAGTCCCGGCACTGCGCGAAGACGTCGTAATTGCGCTGCGTGCCGCCGTGGAGCTGGTCGGCGACCTCCTCCTTCGTGGCCTCCTTCAGCAGGCCGTTGCAGGCGGTGCAGCGCGTCCAGGGCCGCAGTTCGGGGCGGAACCGCTCCAGGACGTCCCTCAGCTGTTCCTCGGGCCGGGTGCTGTAGATGTACCCGCCCGCCCACAGCTCGCGGCGGCGCAGCAGGCCCCGGTCGCGGCTGAGCATGACGCGCCGCTCGGCGGCGGAGCGGGCGGCGAGGGCGGGGTCGCCGATGTCGGTGGACTCGTAGGCGGTGTCCACGCCGAGCAGGCGCAGGCGCCGGGCGAGGGTGCCGAGATGGACGTCGAGCAGGAAGCGCAGGGGAGCGCCGGGCACCTGCTGGGGGCGCTCGACCGGCCGTACGGCGACACGGTCGCCGTCCCGGGGGACGTAGGACACCGGTACCTCGCGGCCGTCGACGTCCAGCTGTCCGACCTCGGTCAGCGGGACGCCGAGGGACTCCACGACGTGGCCGAGGGAGGAGACGCCGTCGGTGGTGAGCGCGGTGACGCCGGTCCGGCGGTCGTGCGGGACGAACAGGGCCAGCCCGGGGGCTACTTCGAGGTGGATCTCCGGTGCGGTCACGCGGTCAGGATGTCATGCGGGAGCGGCTCGGGCTCAGCCCTTTTCCGCGGCCGGGCCGTGCTCGACGACGTCCAGGGCGCGGTCGAGGAGCTCGTGGAGATCGTCCCGGAACCCGTGCTCGGCCCAGTACCGGGTGACCTCGGTGAGGGCCCCGACCAGGGACATCGCGTAGACGCGGACCTCCAGGCCGTCGGCGTCCCGCCCGGTGCGCTCACCGACGGCCCGGGCGAGCTGTCTGCCGACGCCGGCCCCGGCCTCCAGCATCCGGGCCCGCACGGCGGGTACCTGCGCGATCAGCCGCGCCCGCAGCCGGAGCAGGTCGGGGTCCTCGTCCATGCCCATACCGACGGCCAGGGCCATCACCTGCCGCAGCGTCCGCATCCACGGCTCACCGGGCGGCCGCTCGCGCACCCGCTCCATGAGCAGCGGCTCGTACTCGTCGGTGAGGACGATGTCCTCCTTGGCCGGGAAGTACCGGAACACGGTCGACACCGACACCTCGGCCCGCTCGGCGATCTGCTCCACGGTGGTCGCCTCGTACCCCTGCTCCCGCACCAGGTCGTACGTCGCCCGCCGGATCGCCGCCCGGGTCTTGATCTTCTTCCGCTCCCGCAGCCCGAGCTGCGAGGGGTCGACGGAACTACTGCGCGCGACGGTCATGCGGCACATTGTGGGCCACCGCAGGTGGCAACCCTAGGCGTGCTGGTACGCCACCAGCGAGATCCCCACGTAGTGGACCACGAACGCCGCCAGGGTGAACGAGTGGAAGACCTCGTGGAAGCCGAACCAGCGGGGGGAGGGGTTGGGGCGCTTGATGCCGTAGACCACGCCGCCCGCGCTGTAGAGGACGCCGCCGACGATCACCAGGACCAGGACCGCGATGCCGCCGGTGCGCATGAAGTCGGGGAGGAAGAAGACCGCCGCCCAGCCCATGGCGATGTAGCAGGGGGTGTACAGCCAGCGGGGGGCGCCCACCCAGAAGACGCGGAAGACGATGCCCGCCGCGGCGGCGGCCCAGATGCCCCAGAGGAGCCACTGGCCCTTGGCGCCGGGCAGGAGCAGCATCGTCAGCGGCGTGTACGTGCCCGCGATGATCAGGAAGATGTTGGCGTGGTCCAGGCGGCGCAGGATGCCGTCCATGCGGGGGCTCCAGTTGCCCCGGTGGTACAGCGCGCTGACGCCGAAGAGCAGACAGGCCGTGAGGACGTAGATCCCGCAGGCGATACGGCCCCGGGTGGAGTCGGCGAGGGCGGTCAGCACCAGTCCCGCGATGAGTACGGCCGGGAACATCCCGAGGTGCAGCCAGCCCCGGAGCTTGGGCTTGACCGGGTGGGGCAGGGAGCGCGCGACAGGACCGCGGCCGGTGCCGGGCAGGTCCGTGGGCGCGTCGGGGGCGGACGCAGTCATAAACAGAATCGTACCTACGCAACCGTAGGTTACGTAGCCGCCTCCGGAGCAAGAGTGGCCATCGTCTCACGGGAGTTGGGCCCGGGGCGACCCCCGCCGGACGGCGGACGTGGCCGGGCTCACGTTCGCTCACCTGTGACGCCCTCTGGACATATGGGCGCGTGCGTCGGATGATCAAATGAGTGCGGTCGGCACCGGATGAGCGTCGGGCACCCCTTCTGGCAAGCATCCGGGTCGCAGCCCCCACGGGGCCTCCAACCAAAAATCCCTCATTTAGGAGCAATCGTGGCGCGCGACAACGCGGCTCCCATCGGCGTCCCCACCAACCATCAGGAACTGATCTCGTGGGTGAACGAGATCACCGAACTGACCCAGCCGGACAACGTGGTCTGGTGCGACGGCTCCGAGTCCGAGTACGAGCGCCTGTGCGAGGAGCTCGTCGCCAAGGGCACCTTCAAGAGGCTCGACCCGATCAAGCGCCCCAACTCCTACTACGCGGCCTCCGACCCCACCGACGTCGCGCGCGTCGAGGACCGCACCTTCATCTGCTCCGAGAAGGAGGAGGACGCGGGCCCCACCAACCACTGGATGGCCCCCGCCGAGATGCGTGAGGTCTTCACCGGCGACAAGGGCGTCTTCCGCGGCTCGATGCGCGGCCGGACCATGTACGTCGTCCCGTTCTGCATGGGCCCGCTCGGCTCCGAGCTGTCCGCGATCGGCGTCGAGATCACCGACTCCGCCTACGTCGCGGTCTCCATGCGCACCATGACCCGCATGGGCCAGGCCGTCCTCGACGAGCTGGGCGACGACGGCTTCTTCGTCAAGGCCGTGCACTCCGTCGGCGCCCCGCTCCAGGAGGGCCAGGCCGACGTCCCGTGGCCCTGCAGCACGACCAAGTACATCTCCCACTTCCCGGAGACCCGCGAGATCTGGTCCTACGGCTCCGGCTACGGCGGCAACGCCCTGCTCGGCAAGAAGTGCTACGCCCTGCGCATCGCCTCCGTCATGGCCCGCGACGAGGGCTGGCTCGCCGAGCACATGCTGATCCTCAAGCTCACCCCGCCGCAGGGGGAGTCCAAGTACGTCGCCGCCGCGTTCCCGTCCGCCTGCGGCAAGACCAACCTCGCCATGCTGGAGCCCACGATCTCCGGCTGGACGGTCGAGACCATCGGTGACGACATCGCCTGGATGCGCTTCGGCGAGGACGGCCGCCTGTACGCGATCAACCCCGAGGCCGGCTTCTTCGGCGTCGCCCCCGGCACCGGCGAGCACACCAACGCCAACGCCATGAAGACCCTGTGGGGCAACTCGGTCTTCACCAACGTCGCCCTCACCGACGACGGCGACGTGTGGTGGGAGGGCATGACCAAGGAGACCCCGGCCCACCTCATCGACTGGAAGGGCCGCGACTGGACGCCGGACTCCGACGAGCCCGCCGCCCACCCCAACGCCCGCTTCACCACCCCGGCCGCGCAGTGCCCGATCATCGCGCCCGAGTGGGAGGACCCCAAGGGCGTGCCGATCTCCGCGATCCTCTTCGGCGGGCGCCGCGCCACCGCCGTACCGCTGGTGACGGAGTCCTTCGACTGGAACCACGGCGTCTTCCTCGGCGCCAACGTGGCCTCCGAGAAGACCGCCGCCGCCGAGGGCAAGGTCGGCGAGCTGCGCCGCGACCCGTTCGCCATGCTGCCGTTCTGCGGCTACAACATGGGCGACTACATGGGCCACTGGATCAACGTGGCCAAGGACAAGGACCAGTCCAAGCTCCCGAAGATCTACTACGTCAACTGGTTCCGCAAGAACGACGAGGGCACGTTCGTCTGGCCCGGCTTCGGCGAGAACAGCCGCGTGCTGAAGTGGATCGTGGAGCGCCTGGAGGGCAAGGCCGAGGGCGTCGAGACCCCCATCGGCATCCTGCCGGCCAAGGGGGCCCTGGACACCCAGGGCCTGGAGCTCTCCGACTCCGACCTGGACTTCCTGCTCACGGTGGACAAGGAGGTCTGGCGCGAGGAGGCCGCGCTGGTCCCCGACCACCTCAACACCTTCGGCGACCACACCCCGAAGGAGCTGTGGGACGAGTACCACGCGCTGGTCAAGCGCCTGGGCTGAACCCACCCACGAACCCCCGCGGCCGGCCTCCGATGGGAGCCCTGACCAGTGATCGTCACGGGCCGGCCGCGGGCGGCGGAAAGTCACGAACCAGGCCCCGCACAACGGCGTGCGGGGCCGCCGTGCGTCACGCTCCTCCACGCGGATGGATTCCGGCGCCCACTGACCGCGACACCGCCCGTGACGAGCGCCGACGCATGCCGCCGCCGCCAGGCTGGCGCCCATGCGCACACCACTCCTCCGCCGGGCGGGGCGAACGACCGCCCTGGCCCGCGCCGGGACCGTCGCGGCCACCGTCCTGGCCCTCGTCCTCGCCCTCCCCGGCACCGCGACCGCGGCCCCCGGGGACCTCGACCCCGCCTTCAGCGGCGACGGAAAGACGATCACCGCCTTCGCCGACGACGACCAGGCCCATGACGTCGCCGTGCAGTCCGACGGGAAGATCGTCACCGTCGGCTCCTCCGCCGACTACTCGCTGCTGGAGAGCCGCTGGGCGCTGACCCGGCACAACGCCGACGGCAGCCTGGACACCGGCTTCGGCGACGGCGGCCGGGTGACCACCCCCATCAACAACCGGCAGCCCGACCTCCAGTGGGGCGAGGCCTCCGCGGTCGCGCTGCAGAGCGACGGCAAGATCGTCGTGGCCGGTCACGCCTGGCGCGGCTGGGAGGACTGCTGCTGGTTCACGGTGGCCCGGTACAACTCCGACGGCAGTCTCGACACCGGCTTCGGCGACGACGGCCGGGTCCTCGCCGACATCGCCGGGCCCACCGAGGCCCGCGACGTGGCCGTCGACTCCGCCGGCCGGATCGTCGCGGCCGGATACACCGGCGGCGAGGTGGCGCTGCTGCGCCTCCAGCCGGACGGTACCCCGGACTCCTCCTTCGGCGGCGACGGCGTCGTCACCGCCGACCCCTCGCCCCTGCCCGGGGAAGCGGGCGGCGGCGCCTACGCCATGGCCCTGCAGAGCGACGGGAAGATCGTCGTCGGCGGCGACGTCGGCACCACCCGCTTCGACTTCTCCCTGATGCGCTTCCTGACCAACGGCAGCCTGGACACCTCCTTCGACGGCGACGGCATGGTCCGCACCGACTTCGGCGACTACGAGACCGTGCACGGCCTCGCCGTCCAGGCCGACGGCAAGATCGTCGCCGCCGGGGGCGACACCATGGCCCGCTACCTCGCGAACGGCGCCCTCGACACGGGCTTCGACGGCGACGGCAAGGTCACCGTCACCGGAGGCGTCGCCTGGGACCTGGCGCTCCAGCCGTCCGACGGGCGCATCCTCCTCGCCGGCAACAACCCCGGCAACGACCTCGCCGTCCTGCGCTACACCACCGACGGCGCCAAGGACACCGGGTTCGGCGCCTCGGGCATCGCGCTCGCCGACTTCGGCGGCAACGAGTCCGCCCGCACCCTCGCCGTCCAGAGCGACGGGAAGATCGTCGCGGCGGGCGGCGGCGGACCCGGCACCGGGTTCGCGCTGGCCCGCTTCCTCGGCGGCGGCAGCACCCCGCCGCCGCCCGCCACCGCCGACCTGTCGGTGACCAAGTCGGGCCCGGCCACGGTCAGCATCGGCGACCGGGCCACGTACCCCCTGACGGTCACCAACAACAGCGCGACCACCACGGCCACCGGTGTCTCGCTCACCGACACCCTCACCGGCCCGGCCCGCACCGTCCTCTCGGCGACCGCGTCACAGGGCACTGCACGACCGCCGTGACCTGCGCCCTCGGCACGCTGGCGCCGGGCGCCCAGGCCACCGTCACGGTCGTCGCCGAGCCGCGCGCCACCGGCACCCTCACCCAGCGGGCCACGGTCACCGCCACCCAGCCCGACCCGGCCACCGCCGACAACACGGCCACGGTCACCACCACCGTCAACAACGCCCGCGGCTGCACCCGCATCGGCACCAGCGGCAAACGACACCATCACCGGCACCTCCGGCGCCGACGTCATCTGCGCGCTGAGCGGCGACGACACCGTCAACTCCGGCAGCGGCAACGACACCGTGCACGGCGGCCACGGCAACGACCGGATCGACGGCGGACTCGGCAACGACACCCTCAACGGCGGCCCGGGCAACGACACACTGCTCGGCAACTCCGGCGCCGACGCGCTCAACACCGTCGACGGCGTGAACGGCAACGACACCGCCAACGGCGGTGCGAACAGCGACAGTTGCACCACCGACCCGGGTGACGCACGCATCAGTTGCTGAACAACGCGTTCCCCTGTCGCGCAGGGGGCGCATGGGGCTGGCCGGGCGACGGGCTGCACCAGGGCTCGTCGCCCGGCCAGCGGCCTACGTCACGCGCTGACGTACGTGAGTGTGTGGCGCCCGGTCCGCGCGTCGCTGCGGGTGCGCGCGGACCGGGGCCGTCCGGGGGAGCCCCTGGGGGCTCAGCGGGACGCCAGTTCGCGGGGCTCCAGGGCCTCGGCGTGGGCGTCCATCCGCTCGGCGGAGAGGATCGCGGCGGCCGTGTCGGCGCGGGACGCCGCGACGACGAGGGCCCGGCCGGCGAGGGTGTGGGCGCGGCGGTGCAGGGCCCGCGGGTCGCCGGGCTCGCTCGCGGGCACCGCGCGCACCAGGCCGCTGCCGCCGCGCAGCCGGGTCACCTGCTCCGCGAGGCGCTCGGCGGCGGCGTCCAGGTCGGCGGACGGGGCCAGCGCGCGCAGCTCGTCGGTGACGGCCAGCAGTGCGGCGAGGTGGCCCGCCAGCTGGATGTCCAGCTCCTCCTCGCGTGTTCGGTGGGGGAAGTCGGAGGTGGTGCCGGCCATCGTGCTGTGGACCGACTTGGCGCGGATCGGTTCGTACATGGGGATGGCCTCCTGTGCTCTGACAGGAAGCCATCCTAGCTTAGAATCGGTCTAAAGTTGAGTCGTTCGCAAAAGTACCCGGTCAGGGCTGGCTGTAACCGTCCAGGAAGTTCCCGATCCGGGTCACCGCGTCCCTGAGGTCGCCCGCATTCGGCAGGGTGACCACGCGGAAGTGGTCGGGTTCGGGCCAGTTGAAGCCGGTGCCCTGGACGACCATGATCTTCTCCCGCCGCAGCAGGTCCAGGACCATCTGGCGGTCGTCCTTGATCTTGAAGACCTCCGGGTCGAGGCGCGGGAAGAGGTACAGGGCGCCCTTGGGGCGGACGCAGCTCACACCGGGAATCTGCGTGAGCAGGTCGTAGGCGACGTCCATCTGCTCCTTCAGCCGTCCGCCGGGCAGTACCAGGTCGTCGATGGTCTGCCGTCCGCTGAGCGCGGCCACGACTCCGTGCTGGCCGGGCATGTTGGCGCACAGCCGCATGTTGGCGAGGATCGTCAGGCCCTCGATGTAGGAGTCGGCGTGGGCGCGCGGGCCGGAGATCGACATCCAGCCGACCCGGTAGCCGGCCACCCGGTACGCCTTCGACATGCCGTTGAAGGTGAGGGTCAGCAGGTCGGGGGCGATCCTGGCGGTCGCCGTGTGGGTGGCGCCGTCGTAGAGGATCTTGTCGTAGATCTCGTCCGAGCAGACCAGCAGGTTGTGCCGGCGGGCGATGTCGGTGAGGCCCTTGATGACCTCCTCGCTGTAGACCGCGCCCGTGGGGTTGTTGGGGTTGATGATGACGAGCGCCTTGGTGCGGTCGGTGACCTTCCGCTCCACGTCGGCGAGGTCGGGCATCCAGTCGGACTGCTCGTCGCAGCGGTAGTGCACGGCGGTGCCGCCGGACAGGGACACGGCCGCCGTCCACAGCGGGTAGTCGGGCGCCGGTACGAGGACCTCGTCGCCGTCGTCCAGCAGGCCCTGCATCGCCATCACGATCAGCTCGGAGACGCCGTTGCCGATGAAGACGTGCTCGACGTCGGTCTCGATGCCGAGGGTCTGGTTGTGCATGACGACGGCGCGGCGGGCGGCGAGCAGCCCCTTGGCGTCGCCGTACCCGTGGGCGGAGGAGACGTTCCGGAGGATGTCCTCAAGGATCTCCGGCGGGCACTCGAAGCCGAAGGCGGCCGGGTTTCCGGTGTTCAGCTTGAGGATGCGGTGGCCCGCCGCCTCAAGCCGCATGGCCTCTTCGAGAACCGGGCCCCGGATCTCGTAACAGACGTTGGCGAGCTTGGTCGACTGGATCACCTGCATGTCGGTGAGCTTACGGCCCGGTAACGCCCCGTGGGCCGTGTTTCCCACCACATGAGACGGGTGATTTGGGCCGTTATAGGTGACGGCTGTCCCATGGACCCCTCCCGTCCCTGCAATGCGCGGCCATGTCCAGGCCACACCAGTACGAAAACGGGATGAACGCCGCGGAGGGTGCGCAGGTGTACGTCCCCCAGGCGACGCCGCCCCCTGTGTACGAGGGCTACCCGGACCCGGCGGCCGCGCACGGCTGGCAGAACGCATACGACGAGACGCGCGAGCTGTCGAGAGTGCCGGACGCCGACGGGGAACCGGCCCCCGGTCCCCGCGCCGCCCGCCGCTCCCGCCGCCGCGGTGAGCGGCGCCGTCGCGCCCTGATGGCGGCCGGCGCCCTGGGCGCGGCCTCCCTCGCGGCCGTGGTCGCGGGCTTCGCGCTCTCCTCGGGTGACTCGGAGGAGGGCAAGGCGCCTGCCCGCACGACACGGGACGACTCCGGCGTGCCGGCGGACCCCTGGGTGGCCCCGTCCTCGGCTCCGACCTCCTCGCCCACGACCCCGGCGGTCCCGGTGTCCCCGACGGCGGCGCAGCCGAGGGCCACGGAGAGCGCCCGCCGGGGCTCCCCGACCCCCACGGCTCCCGCCTCCACGGCCCCTGCCGCGGAGCCCTCGGCCACCAGGGGGCCGGGCAATTCGGGCAAGAGGCCGCCGCACGCGGGAGGCAAGGGGCCGCACTAGCGGCACGCGGTCCGGTGCGGGCGTCTCCGTGGCCGGAATTGACTCCTTGTTCTCACCTTCCCCTCCCATAACAATGCGCATGACAAATCAGCGGGCGGCCGGAAGATCTCCGGCTGCCTTTGTTGCAAGAGGGGACCCCCACATGAGAAAGCCTCTCGTTGCCGTGCTCGCCGCCCTGGCCATCGCCGGGGCCGGGGCGGCGCCAGCGGTCGCCGCCGAGGAGCGGAGCGAGGCCGCACCCGCCATCCAGGCCGTGAACTTCGCCGGGACCGTGGCGCTCAGCAACTGCTCCGGGTCGGTCGTGCGGATGCCCGACTCCGAGGACAACGACCCCGCGCTCGTGCTCACCAACGGCCACTGCCTGGAGAGCGGAATGCCCGGGCCCGGTGTGGTCGTCGTCGACCGTGCGTCCTCCCGCTCCTTCGGGCTGCTCAACTCCTCCGGCACCCGCGTCGGCACCCTGCGCGCCAGCAAGATCGCGTACGCCACGATGACCGACACCGACGCCGCGATCTACCAGCTCACCCGCACCTACGCGCAGATCAGGTCGTCGTACGGGATCAACGCGCTCACCCTCAACGACACCCGCCCCGTCGCCGGCACCGCCATCAGCGTGGTCTCCGGGTACTGGAAGCGGATCTACAACTGCTCGATCGACGGCTTCGCCTACCGGCTGAAGGAGGGTGACTGGACCTTCAAGGACTCCGTCCGGTACACCTCCGCCTGCAACACTATCGGCGGCACCTCGGGCTCGCCCGTCCTCGACCAGGCCACCGGCAAGGTCGTCGCGGTGAACAACACCGGCAACGAGGACGGCCAGCGCTGCACCGTCAACAACCCCTGCGAGGTCGACGCGAACGGCAACGTCACCGTCCGCCAGGGCATCAACTACGCCCAGCAGACGTACGGCATACCGGCCTGCTTCGGCATCGACAACAAGCTCGACCTCAGCGCCCCCGGCTGCGTGCTCCCCAAGCCGTAACAGCCGTAAGCGTCACGGGGCGGGCGTTCTGCGGACCGCCCGCCCCGCCAGCACGTCCGTGCGACGGCCGTCCTCGATCACGAACCGGCCGTCCACCAGGACGTACGGGATGCCCGTCGGCAGCCGCCTCGGCTCCTCGTACGTCGAACCCGGCGCCACCGTCCGCGGGTCGAACAGCACCAGGTCCGCCCGGTACCCCTCACGGACCAGGCCCCGGTCCGGCAGTCGCAGCCGCCGCGCCGGGCGGGACGTCAGATGCGCCACGCACTCCTCCAGCGACAGCACCCCCAACTCCCTTACGTATGTGCCGAGATACTGCGGGAACGTGCCGAACGCCCGCGGGTGCGGCTTGTCGCCCTGGAGGATGCCGTCCGAACCGCCCGTGTGCACCGGGTGGCGCATGATCGCGCGGACGTTCTCCTCGTGGCCCACGTGCTGGAGGATCGTCGTGCCCAGGCGGTCGCCGAGGAGCAGGCGCCGGGCCGTCGGCCAGTCCGGGACGCGCCGTCCCACGTACTCCGCCAGCGCCGGGTCGCTCACACCGGAGATCTCGATGGTGTCCCACTCCATCGGCACGCCGTGGCAGCCGTCCGAGCCGGTGACCTCCAGGTCGTGCCGGATGCGCTCTGCCGTCGCGTCGTCCCGCAGCCGCGCCAGCACCGCCTCCGGGCCGCCCTCGCTCGCCCAGCTCGGCAGCAGCGCGGCGAGCGTGGTGCAGCCGGGGGTGTAGGGGTAGGTGTCGAGGCTGATGTCCGCGCCGGACGCCAGCGCCTCGTCCAGCAGCGCCAGCAGCTCGGGCGCCCGGCCCTTGTTCACGCCGAAGTTCATCGTCGCGTGCGCCAGGTGCAGCGCGCACCCCGCCTCGGACGTCAGCTCCACCATCTCCCGGTACGCCTCCAGCGCGCCCGCGCCGTAGGAGCGGTGGTGCGGGCAGTAGTAGCCGCCGTAGGAGGCCACCACCCGGCACAGTTCGGTCAGTTCGGCGTCCTTGGCGTACATGCCCGGCGTGTAGGTGAGCCCCGAGGACATGCCGACCGCGCCCTGCTCCAGACCCTCGGCGACCAACCGCCGCATCCGGTCCAGCTCTTCGGGCGTCGCCTCGCGGTCCTCCCAGCCGACGGCCAGCGCCCGTACCGTCCCCTGCGGGATCAGGTAGGCCGCGTTCACGGCGATGCCCCGGTCCAGCCGGTCCAGGTACTCGCCCACCGACCGCCAGTCGAAGTCGATGTCGTCCCCGTCGCCGTTCCAGCCGGTGATCGCGCGCCGCACCTCGGCGAGCGTGCGGTCGTCGACCGGGGCGTAGGACAGGCCGTCCTGCCCGATCACCTCCAGCGTCACGCCCTGCGCGGCCTTGGCGCTGTGGTCGGGGTCCCGCAGCAGCGCCAGGTCGCTGTGCGCGTGCATGTCGATGAAACCGGGCGCCAGCACCAGCCCCTCGGCGTCCAACTCGCGCATCGCCGACGGCCGTTGACAGCCCGCGGCGGCGGCCTCGCGCACGATGGCGACGATACGGCCGTTGTCGACGACCACGTCGGCGCGGTAGGAGTCGGCACCGGAACCGTCGACCACGTCGGCGTCCCGGATGACCAGATCCAGCACAGCGGGCCTCCCTCGGCCTAGAAGAACGTACGGATGTAGTCGACTACCGTGCCGTCCGCCTGCGCGACCGGGATCAGCGGCCACTTGTCGAAGGACGTGCACGGGTGCGACAGACCCAGGCCCACCCAGTCGCCGACCTCCAGGTCCGCCTCCGGACCGGTGCGCAGCCAGGCGTGCTGGTCGGACAGGGCGGTCACCTCGATCCCGGCCGCCGTCCGCTCCGCCCCGTCCCGCCGCACCACCTGGGCGAAGGGCAGGTCCAGGTCGTAGGCCGCGTCCCGCTTGCCCGCGTTGAGGAACGCCTGCTCCCGCGTGGGCCGGGAGACGACCTGCGCCCACAGCCGGAACGCGGGCTCCAGGGCGCCCTCCTCGGGCACCCGGTTGAACGGGGTGAGCTTGCGGTAGTGGCCGTCGTCGTGCGAGACGTACGCCCCGGAGCGCAGCAGCTTCAGCACCGGGCGGGACAG
The DNA here is from genome assembly GCF_055657065.1 of Streptomyces sp. NPDC110618. Lineage (NCBI taxonomy): Bacteria > Bacillati > Actinomycetota > Actinomycetes > Kitasatosporales > Streptomycetaceae > Streptomyces > Streptomyces sp. NPDC110618. The sequence goes on from NZ_JBVKBN010000004.1 coordinate 449,530, forward strand.
GCCGGGGATCTCGGCGAAGACATCGGCCACCGCGTCGAACCAGGCGCTGCCGCCCGCGCTGACGACGATCTCGTCGGTGCCGTCGAAGCGTCCCGCCTTGTCGAAGTCGGCCGCCAGCGCCACCAGCCGGCGCAGCCACGCCCGCACCCGCTCCGGGGTGGCCTGCGGGACCTCGCCCTCGTACCCGGCGACACCCACCAGCCGCAGCCCCCGAGCCGCCGCCACCGCGTCCGCGACCGCCGCGCACTCCGCCTCGGTGCGCACCCCGGTGCGCGCGCCCTCCCCGGCCGCCAGCTCCACGACCACGTCCACCGGCCGGGCGGCGCCCGCGAGCGCCGCGTCCATCAGCTCCACGCCGCGCACGGAGTCGACGTAGCAGACGAACCGGAAGGACGGGTCGGCGGCCAGGTCGGCGGCGATACGGCGCAGGGCCGCCGCGTCCACCAGCTCGTTGGCGAGGAAGACCCGCTGGATACCGAACTCCCGGGCCACCCACACCTGGTGCGGCACGGCGAGGGTGATGCCCCAGGCGCCGTGCTCGATCTGGCGCTGGAAGAGCTGCGGGGCCATCGAGGTCTTGCCGTGCGGGGCGAAGGCGAGGCCGTGCCGGGCGGCGTAGGCCTCCATGAGCCGCAGGTTGTGCGCCAGGCGCTCGGCGGACAGGGCGAGCACGGGCGTGGCGAATCCGCCCGTGAAGAGGTTGCGCCGCTCGGCCGCCAGCTCCCCGACCGTGCGGCCGGCGGCGTCCGGCGGCAGGCCCTTGAAGCGGTGGTCGACACGTTCCTCGGCCAGCCGGGCGAGCGCTTCAACGGCCATGGAGCCTCCCTGATCAGGGACGTTGCATTAATTGCAACGTTCATTGCGTATATCGCTAAGTGCTGTCTAACATCTCGCCCAACACGAACACAAGGTTGGGGAGCTACGACGATCGTGACCGGTACCGGACCCTGCGACACCCCCCGCGTCGAAGGCGCCGTCGACGTGGTCGCGCTCGGCGAGTCCATGGTCGCGTTCCTGCCGACCCGGCCGGGCCGCCTCGCCGACGTGCCCTCCTTCGACCGGTCCATCGGCGGCGCCGAGTCCAACGTGGCCTGCGCCCTGGCCGCCGCCGGACACTCCGCGCGCTGGGTCAGCCGGGTCGGCGCCGACGGCTTCGGCGACCACCTCCTCGACGCCGTCGGCGGCTGGGGCGTCGACGTCCGCGCCGTCCGCCGCGACCCGGCGCGCCCGACGGGGCTGTACTTCCGCACCGCGGGCGACCGGGGGACGGACGCGCACGAGGTGGCGTACTACCGCGCCGGCTCGGCGGCCTCCGCGATGGGCGTCGGGAACGTGGACCTGGACGCCGTACGGGCCTGCCGGGTGCTGCATCTGTCCGGGATCACGGCGGCCCTGTCGGCGGACTGTCTGGGGCTGCTGCGGGAACTGACGGCGCCCCGGGCGGGGCGCCCGCTGGTCTCCTTCGACGTCAATCACCGGCCCGGGCTGTGGGGCGACGCCGCGGGACCCCGGGTGCTGCTGGAGCTGGCGCGCGGCGCGGACATCGCGTTCGTGGGGGAGGACGAGGCGCACGGCGTCTGGGGCGTGACCGGCGGTCCGGAGGAGATCCGGGACCTGCTGCCCGAGCCCGAGGTGCTGGTCGTCAAGGAAGGCGCCCGAGGGGCGACCCTCTTCCACGGCGACGCGCCCGGCGTCTTCCAGCCCGCCCTCACCGTGGACGTCGTCTCCGCCACCGGAGCCGGGGACGCCTTCGCCGCCGGCTTCCTCTCCGCCACCCTGCGCGGCCTGCCCCACCGCGCGCGGCTGCGCCACGGCCACCTCTGGGCCGCCGCCGCCCTCACCACGCCCGGCGACCTCGCCGCACCCCCCGCCCGCGACACCGCCGACCGCCTGGCCGCCGCGGCGGACGAGGCGTGGGGGAGACTTCGACTCGGCCCCGGCTGGACACAGGCCGACCCACGGGCCGAGGAGGAGGTACCCACCCCATGAGCCAGACCGTCGACCGCGCGCTCAGCATCCTGCCGCTGCTCGCCGAGGGCCCCGCCGACCTGGGCACCGTCGCCGACCGGCTGGGGGTGCACAAATCCACCGCGCTGCGCCTGCTGCGCACCCTGCACGAGCACGGCATGGTCTACCGCCAGTCCGACCAGCGCTACCGCCTCGGCGCCCGGCTCATCGCCCTCGCCCAGGAGGCGATGGAGAACCTCGACATCCGCGAGATCGCCCACCCCCACCTGGTCCGCCTCAACGAGCGGATCGGCCACACCGTCCACCTCGCCGTGTACGAGGAGGACGAGGTCCTCTACATCGACAAGGTGGAGAGCCGCTACCCGGTGCGGATGTACTCCCGGATCGGCAAGCCGGTCGCCATCACCGTCGCCGCCGTGGCCAAGCTGCTCCTCGCCGACCTGCCCGAGGCCGAGCGCCGCGCCCTCGCGGAGAAGCTCGACTACCCCATGTACACGTCCCGTTCGACGCCGAACGCCGCCGCCTTCCTGCGCGAGCTGGACAAGGCGCGCGAACAGGGCTGGGCCTCCGACCTCGGGGGCCACGAGGAGTCCATCAACTGCGTCGCCGCCCCCATCCGGGGCGCCGACGGCCGGGTCGTCGCCGCCATGTCGGTCTCGGCGCCCAATGTCGTCGTCACCGCCGACGAACTCCTCACCCTGCTGCCGCTGGTCCGCCGTACCGCGGACGAGATCACCGGCGAGTACTCCGGCAAGACCCCAGCAAAGGACGCCCCTTGACTTCCTCCCCCGCCTAAAGGCGGGGGATTCCAGCGGTCGCCCGTTGGGATTCCTGCTTCACCGACGACCGCCCCGTCCGGGAGGACTCCCGTTGAGGTCTTACACCGTCTCCACAGGCAGACGCCGCCAGCCCGGCGGCCAGGATGTTGCGTGCCGCGTTCACATCGCGGTCATGCACCACGCCGCAGTCGCACGTCCACTCGCGGACGTTCAGCGGCATCCTCGCCGCGACCGTGCCGCAGGCCCCGCACAGCTTCGAGCTGGGGAACCAGCGGTCGATCACGACGAGTTCGCGCCCGTACCAGGCGCACTTGTACTCCAGCATCATGCGCAGGTCCGTCCAGGCCGCGTCCGATATGGCGCGCGCGAGCTTGCCGTTCTTCAGCAGGTTGCGGACGGTGAGGTCCTCGATCACGACCGTTTGGTTCTCACGGACGAGTCGAGTCGACAGCTTGTGGAGGAAGTCGCGGCGCCGGTCGGCGATCCGGGCGTGGACCTTCGCGACACGGCGCCGGGCCTTCTCCCGGTTCGCGGAGCCCTTCTCCTTGCGGGACAGCTCCCGCTGCGCCTTGGCGAGACGGGCACGGTCGCGGCGCTCGTGCCGGGGGTTGGCGACCTTCTGCCCGGTCGACAGGGTCACGAGGCTGGTTATGCCCGCGTCGATACCGACCGCGCTCGTGGTGGCCGGAGCCGGAGCAATCCGGTCGTCGCACAGCATCGACACGAACCAGCGCCCGGCACTGTCGCGGGACACGGTCACCGTCGTCGGCACCGCACCCTCTGGGAGCGGACGCGACCAGCGGATGTCCAACGGCTCGGCCATCTTCGCCAGCGTCAGCTTTCCGTCCCGGAACTTGAAGCCGGAGCGGGTGTACTCGGCCGACGCGCGGGACTTCTTCCGCGACTTGAACCGGGGGTACTTCGCGCGCTTGGCGAAGAAGTTCCCGAACGCCGTCTGAAGATGGCGCAGCGCCTGCTGAAGCGGGACGCAGGACACCTCCGTCAGGAAGGCGAGTTCCCCGGTCTTCTTCCACTCCGTCAGTGCAGCCGACGACTGCACGTAGGAGACGCGGCGCTGCTCGCCGTACCAAGCCCGGGTGCGTTCCTCCAGCGCCTTGTTGTAGACGAGGCGGACGCAGCCGAACGTGCGGGACAGCTCGGCTGCCTGCTCGTCCGTTGGGTAGAAGCGGTACTTGAAAGCCCGCTTGACCTGTTGCGTCACGCCTCCCATTGAATCAGCTTCCGTGTGAGAGGCGACTGTTGGCCGGTGGCCGGAGGACGCCCGTCCGCCCCGGCGGCGAACCGGCATTCCCTGCCCTGCTCCGCAGGAGCTTCGTTTCCTCCCCCGGCTGAAGCCGGGGGTATCCACGAAGGAAGGTCCCGATGACCGGCAAGATCGAGAAGACCGCGCTTACCCCGAAGACCCACACCACCCCGCCCGCGAAGTTCTCCCACGGGGTGCGCAAGGGCAACATCCTCCAGGTCGCGGGCCAGGTCGGCTTCCTGCCCGCCGAGGAGGGCAAGCCGCCCACGCCCGCCGGGCCCACCCTGCGCGAACAGACCCTCCAGACCCTCGACAACGTCAAGGCGATCCTGGAGGAGGGCGGCGCGAGCTGGGACGACGTGATGATGATCCGCGTGTACCTCACCGACGTCGCCCACTTCGCCGAGATGAACGACATCTACAACGCCTACTTCGAGGCGCAGCACCTCACGGCCCCGCCCGCCGCCCGCACCACCGTCTACGTTGGCCTCCCGGCGGGCCTGCTCATCGAGATCGACGCGCTCGCCGTCCTCGGTTGAGCCCGGGCCGGATGACGCTCCCTCACTCCCCGTACACCGCACCCGGCATGGCCCACGACGGGCCATGCCGCGATCCCCCCACGGCCGGCATCGTGGCGCCGTTGCTCTCCGAGGGCGACCACTCCCAGGCCTTCGTCGCCCTGGTCATCATGGCCATCTCGGCGGGCTCCATCTTCGCCTCGCACGTCAACGACGGCGCCCGCGCGCGGAGCGCGCTGATGGACGCAGCTGGATGGTCGCCAAGTACTTCGGCATCAGCGAGCGCGACACCCTCAAGACCTGGACCGTGCTGGAGACGGTGCTGTCGGTGGTCGGGTTCGTGGTGGCCGCCGGATTGAGCATCTTCGTATAACGATGAAGGGGGCTGGCTGTGTGCGGCACAGGATCGTCGACCATACTGCCCGCTGTGGAGCAGCGCATAGGATCGAGCAGCCAGCCCCTGGAAGGCGCCGGATTCGACCCGGCTTTCGTCCCCGGGCTCACCGCGCCCGTGGCCGACTCGCCGGAGAAGACGGACAAGCCGTCGGACCCGGAGACGGAAGCCTCTACGGACACGGAAGCCGTGACGGAGACGGAGACGGAGGCCGAACCCGAGGCCGCCGTCGAGGAGTCCGCGGCCGAGGACGGCGCGGCCGAGGACGGTCCCGTCTTCGAGGCCGCCGACCGCCGGGCGAGAATCGTCGCCGACCGGCGCGGTGTCCGGCTCGCCCTGGACGACCAGGAGTGCGAGTTCCGCTGGGACGAGATCGGCGCCGTGGAGACGGAGCGGCCCCGCTTCGGCAAGCGGTTCACCGTCACCGTGCACACTCCTGACCGGCGCTGGTACCCGATCGAGATAGAGGCACCGGCCAGGAGCCGCTTCGACGAGTGGGACGCACAGCTCGACAAGGTGCTGGACGCCTACTTCGAGGAAGCCGAGTAGCACCGGTCTACGAGCAGTACTGGGCCTCCTTGCCGATCGAGCGGTACATACAGTCCGCGTTCTCCAGGAGTTGCAGGACGGCGTCCCGGTTCCGGGACGTCTCCCGCTCGATCACCTCGTCGGGCGGGTAGAAGCCGCCGCCACCGGAGCGCGGGTACATCTCGAAGGTGTACGCGAAGATCTTCTGGGCGCCCCAGAGCCAGTCGTCGATCGACCCGTCGGTGATGTACAGGTCGCTGGCCTGCTCCGGGGTGTAGCCGTTGCTGGCCGCCATCTTCCGGCCGACCGTGGCGAAGGCGTTGCGGTCGTCGGCGGTCATGCCGGTGGTGGTGTCCGAGTAGGTGTACCCGAAGGGCCACAGCACCAGTTCGCTGTAGGTGTGGAAGTCGATCGCGGCCTTGATCTGCTGCTTGCCGCCGACGACCCGGCTGCGCACGAAGTCCGCCACGACCTTCACCTCGGGCGCGGACTCGGGCGAACGGCCCCGGTAGGTCTCGGAGGACGCGGAACCGGAGGAGCCGCCGCAGCAGCCCCAGCGGTAGTCCCAGTTGCGGTTGAGGTCCGTACCGACGTACGAGGAGCCGGAGTTGGGCTGCCGGTTCTTGCGCCAGGAGCGGTAGGAGCCGGTGGCGATGTCGTACTCGCCGCCGTCCGGGTTCAGGTCCGGCACGATCCAGATCTCCCGGCTGTTGACCAGGTTGGTGACGCGTGAGTCGGTGCCGTAGTCGGAGGTCAGCTCGCGCAGCAGGTACAGGGCCATCTCGACGGTGAGGTGCTCGCGGGCGTGCTGGTGGTGCGTGAAGAGCACCTCGGGCTCGGCCTCGTCGGTGGCCACGTTGTCGCTGATCTTGATGGCGGTGATGTTCCGGCCCTGGTAGGAGGTGCCGATCACACGCGTGCTGGCGAGGGTGGGGTTGGCGGCCACGAGGGAGTTGATCTCGCTCGTCATCTCCGCGTAGTTGTGATAGCGCGAGTCCGCCGACGGGAAGTCGTACAGCCGCAGGTCGTCCGAGCCGCCGGTGCGGTCCGGTACGGAGCCCAACGGCGTGACTTCGTAGCCCAGTTGACGCAGCTTGCGGATCTGGTCGGCGCGGCCGGAGACCACCAGGTCGTGCGCGTCGACCTCGTCCACGGTGACGCCCGTCCGCTGGATCGCGGTGCGCTCGGCCGCTGTCGAGCGGACGTGGATCTCGTACTGGCGGATGTCGTCCGCCGAGGGGGCCGCGCGGGTCGCGCTGTCGGCCTTGGCCGTGACGCTCGCGGAGAGGGGCGCCGCGAGCGCCAGGGCGAGGAGGGCGGCGAGGGCGGCGGTGCGTCTCCCGCCGCGGGCGCCCGAGCCTCGGATGCGAAGTCGCATGAATTCTCCTTGTGTCTCCAGGGATTCCGGGATCTCCGGAAGTGGGGAGTGGAGCGGGGGGTGGTTCAGCGACGTGCACGTGCGGGTCGCGCTCATCGTCCATTCCTGGCATGAACGGGTCAAGGTTGAATACGGCCGTAATGACACAGCCGCGCGGAAGGCGCGGATTGTATGGGTCCGAGCGTCAATCTCCGTTCCCCTGGCGCCAGTTCCACCCGCACGAGTGACACCTTTGTGCGTCCTTCGCTGACGGCGGGGACAGTGAGGCACCCGCTGCACCGGAAGGGGGGCCGTGTGAACAGCCGACCAGAGGTCTACCCTGCGCCTGCGGTACGGGTGGGCGCGCACGCAACACAGGTAGGCATGCAGGTATATCTACCCCTACGCGAAGCCGCAGGCAGGACCACCATGAGCAGCATGCTGCAACTCCGGAACGGCTCCCACCGTCAACCTCCCGTCGGAGCCGCTCATCTGACCGTGGAGTACGACCCGCGCCCCTCGGCGGTCCGCGAGGCGCGTGCGGAGGTGCGCCGGCAGTTGGCGGGGTGGGGGCTGGCGGCCGAGGAGGAGTTGCTGGACACGGCCGAGCTGCTGGTCAGCGAGCTGGCGACGAACGCGCTGCTGCACTCGGCGAGCCGCTTCCGGGTGACGCTGACGGCCGGTCAGGGGGTGGTGCGCTGCGAGGTCCAGGACTCCGGGCGCCGCACCCCGCAGGTGCTCCAGGCGGGCGCTTCGGAGGGCGGGCGCGGGATGTTCCTGGTGGACGCGCTGGCCACGCGGTGGGGCTGTCATCAGGACGGCAGACGCAAGACGGTGTGGTTCGAACTCTGACATGCCCTCTTGTGGGCGCGCCCGGGCTGCGGTTTGTTGATCCGCATGGCGGACGGCTCGGGAAACACTCAGGCAACCCAAGTTGACGGAACCGAACCCACTCCCCGCAGGTCCAGTTGGAAGCACATCGGCCCTGGCATCGTTGTCGCCGCGACCGGTGTCGGCGCCGGTGACCTGGTCGCCACCCTGATCGCCGGAAGCAGCTTCGGGTACACGCTGCTGTGGGCGGCGGTCATCGGCTGTCTGGTGAAGATCTCCCTCGCCGAGGCGGTCGGCCGCTGGCATCTGTCCACCGGCCGCACTCTCTTCGACGGCTGGGCCGGCCTCGGCCGCTGGACCACCTGGTTCTTCGTCGTCTACGTGGTGGTCTGGGGCTTCGTCTACGGCGCCGCGGCGATGTCGTCCAGCGCCCTGCCGCTGCAGGCCCTGTTCCCGGACGTGATGGACCTGGAGTGGTGGGGAGTGGCCTGCGGGCTGGTGGGCCTGGTCTTCGTCTGGTTCAACAAGTACGCCGTCTTCGAGAAGGTCATGACGGTCCTGGTCGGCGTTATGTTCGTGGTGACGGTGTACCTGGCGGTCCGGGTCACCCCGAACCTCGGCGAGGCCTTCGCGGGCCTGCTGCCCGTACTCCCCGACGAGGAGGACTCCGTCCTCAACACCCTCGGTCTGATCGGCGGGGTCGGCGGCACCATCACGCTGGCCGCGTACGGGTACTGGGTCAACGCCAAGGGGTGGACGGACACCGGCTGGATGAAGGTGATGCGGCTGGACAACCGCGTCGCCTACGCCACCACCGGCATCTTCGTCGTCGCCATGCTCTTCGTCGGCGCGGAGCTGCTGCACTCGGCGAACATCACCCTCGCCAAGGGCGACAAGGGGCTGCTCCAGCTGAGCGACATCCTGGCGGCCGAGTACGGCGAGGCCACCGCGAAGTTCTTCCTGATCGGCTTCTTCGCCACCTCGTTCACCTCGCTGATCGGCGTCTGGCACGGGGTGAGCCTGATGTTCGCCGACTTCGTGGCCCGCTACCGGGCCGGGGACGCGGCCCGCGGCGAGGAGATCGCCTCCGGCGCCCGCGAACGCAGCCTGCCCTTCCGGCTGTACCTGCTGTGGCTGACCTTCCCGCCGATCGTCCTGCTCTTCCAGGGCCAGCCGTTCCGCCTGATCATCCTCTACGGCGTGCTGGGCGCCGCCTTCCTGCCGTTCCTGGCCGGCACCCTGCTGTGGCTGCTGAACACCTCCCGCACCCCGGCGCCCTGGCGCAACGGCCCGCTGAGCAACGCCATGCTGGCCGTCGCGGGCCTGCTCTTCCTGGTGCTGTGCGTGAAGCAGATCGGGGACCAGCCGTGGTCGGAGTTCTTCTGAGCCACTCCGACCACGGCCTTTGCGGCGCTACGGGCTACGGCAGCCCGTGCACGTGCGGACCCACCGCGTTCGACCACGCGTTGCCCGCGGTGGCGTCCCAGTTCGTCGACCAGGTCATCGCGCCCCGCAGACCCGGGTAGGTGCGCGAGGGCTTGAACGAGCCGCAGTTGGTGCCCCTGGCCAGGCAGTCCAGCGCGTTGTTCACGACGCTCGGCGAGACATAGCCGCTGCCCGCGCCCCGCGTCGAGGCGGGCAGTCCGAGGCCCACCTGGGACGGGTCGAGGCCGCCTTCGAGCTGGATGCAGGCGAGCGCGGTGAGGAAGTCCACCGAGCCCTGGCTGTAGACCTTGCCGTCGCAGCCCAGCATCGAACCGCTGTTGTAGTACTGCATGTTGACGACCGTGAGGATGTCCTTCACGTTCAGCGCGGTCCGGAAGTAGGCGTTGGACGTCGACTGCATGTCGATGGTCTGGGGTGCCATCGTCAGGATCATCGACGGTCCCGCCTTCGCCGACAGCGACCTGAGCGCCTGCGTCATGTAGGTGGCGTTCAGCCCGTTCTCCAGGTCGATGTCGACGCCGTCGAAGCCGTACTCCTGCATCAGCGCGTACACCGAGTTGGCGAAGTTCGTCGCGGACGCGGAGTCGTTGACGGACACCGTCCCCCGCTCGCCGCCGACCGAGATGATGACCTTCTTCCCGGCCGCCTGCTTGGCCCGGATGTCCGCCTTGAACTGCGCGACGGTGTACCCGCCGAGCCCGGCCGAGTCCAGGTTGAAGGTGACCGCGCCCGGAGTGCCGGTGGCGTCGGCGAAGGCGACCGCGATGATGTCGTACTGCGCCTGCACGTCCGACAGCTTCTGCACCGTCGCGCCGTTGTTGAAGTTCTGCCAGTACCCGGTCACCGCGTGCTTGGGCAGTCCCGGTCCGGTCGGGGTCTGGGTGGTCGTCCCCGTCACCGGCGCCGACTTCGGCGACTCACCGGCCGCGTTGGTCGCCGTCACCTGGAAGGAGTACGAGGTGGCGGGGGAGAGCCCGGTGACGGTGGCCGAGGTGCCGGTCACCGCGGTCACCTTGGTGCCGTCGCGGTAGACGTTGTAGCCGGTCGCGCCGGAGACGGCGTTCCAGGCCAGGGAGATCGACGTCGAGCTGCGCCCCGAGACCGTCACTCCGGCCGGTGTGCCCGGGATCGTCGGCTCGGGGTCGCCGCCACCGCCGCCGTCCGGGCCGAACACCGAGACGTCGTCGGCGTAGTAGGCGGCCTGGCCGTACCAGCCGTGGGTGTAGACGGTCACCGAGCGGGTGTTGGAGCCGGTGGTGAAGCTGGTCGTCAGCTGCTTCCAGCCGCCGGAGTCCGGCGTCCAGGTGGACACGTCCGTGGTGCCGGTGCCGGTCACACCCAGGTAGGTGTAGCCGCCCTGCACCCAGGCGCTGAGCGTGTACGTGGAGTTGGGCTGGACCGCGACCGCCTGGGTGCAGCGGGCGTTGTCCTGCCCGGCCGGGGTCGCCTTCAGCGCGGCCGAACCGCCGTGCACCGGGGAGGAGACGGTCGTACCGCTGTTCGCGGAGCAGGTCCAGTTGGTCAGGCCGGACTCGAAGCCGGCGTTCTTGGCGTTGTTGACATCGGCGGCCGAGGCCGTGCCGGTGCCCGTGAAGGTCAGGGCCAGGGCCGCGAGAACCGCGCCCGTGAAGAGCTTCACCGATCGCCCGCGCGGCGATCTTCCGGATGAGGACATGCCAGTGGGGGACATGACAAAGACGTTGGTCCAGACCAATCCTCTTGTCAAGAGGCAGTGCCGAGATGCTCAACCTGCCCCGTTTTGCCGCAACTTGTGAAACGCAAGTTCCCTCATAGCTACAGAAACGCTGTTCTCCGGTCATCGCCCCGTGGATACAGTGCTCACGTAGTCACGCAGCGAAGTCGACTGTGTGTCCTGGGTGCGGAGTGGGGAGCTGCGCGTGCCAACTGCCATCGCCGTGACCAGTGCCGACCTGGCACTGCCACCGCAGGACGAGCGCACCGTGCCCGCCGTCGTGCTGGAAGGACTGGACCGCGAGCCCCTCGACCGGGCCCTGAGCACCCTTCAGACGATCGTCGAGACCCACGGCCACCTCGTCGTCCTGTACTCCCAAGCGGTCGAACCCGCCGTGGAACGCCGGCTGCGCACCCTGCGCTCCCTCATGGAGAGCGACCGCATCGCCCTCTTCCGCCCCGAGCTGCCGCCGCTCGGACTCGCCGTGCTGGCCCGCCAGTTACGCCAGCTCGCCTCCTGCGACCTCGGCCCCGGGGTGCTCGCCTCGGCGGGCAGACTGCTCACCCACTACATCCACGCCGGGGCCCTGCTCGGCTCCGTCGCCAAGCTCGACCGCGTCCCCGTCGGACTGAAGTCCCACGCCCGCTCCTGGGTCCCCGGCGCCCACTTCGGCGTCCTCGCCCACCCCGAGCCCCAGCTCGTGCGCATCGGCCCGGAAGCCGCCCTGACCGGACCGGAGTTCGCCACCCGGATGCTCGTCGCCCGCGGCCAGCTCCAGTCCGACTGGGTCACCGACACCCTCGCCAAGTCCTGGAACGTCCAGGGGCTGCGCGAGGCCCCGCTGCCCGCCGAGTCGGCGCGCTGGTGGGGCACCGGCCGGCTGATCGAGTTCTGCTCCTACCTGCCCGACCTGTCGGTGCTGTACCAGCTCGTCACCTCGGTGCGCAGAAGTCCCTGCCACTGGTGCGGCATCGACGTCATCGGCGACCGCTGCGTCTTCTGCTCCGCGACCGCGCCCGTACCCGAGATCCGCGCGGGCTGACCGCCCCGCCCGAGGCCACCGACCGATCCCGACCGATTCCCCCAATGAGGTTGCACGGTTCATGAACTCCCGTCAGCGCCGCGGCGTGATACTCCTGATCCTCTCCGTCGTCTGCGCCCTCGGCGCCTTCGCCGGCGTGCTGTCCGTCATCAACGACGCCGAGTCCAAGGTCGGCCCGGAGGTCACCGCGTACCGGCTGAAGACGGACGTGGAGCCGTACAAGCCGCTGTCCGCCGCGCAGTTCGAGAAGATCTCGATGCCCGAGCGCTGGCTGTCCGACAACGCGGTCACCGACCTCCGCGCGGTCGAGGGCAAGATCGCGGTCACCACTCTGCGCAAGGGCTCCCTGCTCCAGAACGACATGGTCGTCGCGCAGCCCGAACTCAAGCCCGGGCAGCAGGAGGTCGCCATCATGATCGACGCGGCGACCGGGGTCGCGGGCAAGATCACGCCCAACTCCACCGTCAACGTCTACGCCACCTTCGAGGGCGCCCGCGAGGGCGATCCCGCCCAGTCCAAGATCATCGTGACCAATGCCAAGGTCATCGACGTGGGCGAGCTGACCCCCCTCGAACCCGACGCCGACGACCGCGGCCGGCAGCCCGTCGAGGCCGTCCCGATCACCTTCGCACTGTCCACCCTCGACGCCCAGCGCCTCACCTACGCCGAGTCGTTCGCCCAGCGGGTCCGCCTCGCGCTGGTGGCGCCCGGCGGCGACACCACGGTCCCCGAGTCGGACCGGACGTACGAACTCGCGAAGGACAAGTGAGAGGCCCGCATGCCCACGAGGATCCTCCCGGCAGTCGGCGACGCGGACGCGGTCCGGTCGATCACCACCCTGCTCTCCCAGCTCCCGGACGCCGAACCGGTCGCCCCGGTGACCGACTCCACCCAGCTCATCGACACCCTGGCGCACCTGGCCGCGGAGTCCGTCGACGAACTGCCCGAGGTCGTGGTCGTCCACGAACGCATCGGCCCCGTCCCCGCCCTGGAGCTGATCCGCGAGGTCGCCCTGCGCTTCCCGGCGGTCGGCGTCATCCTCGTCACCTCCGACGCCTCTCCCGGCCTCTTCCAGGCCGCCATGGACTATGGCGCCCGCGGCCTGGTCGCGCTGCCCCTGTCGTACGAGGAACTCGCCGTCCGCGTCCAGGCCGTCGCCCAGTGGTCGGCGGGCGTACGACGCCATCTCGGCGGCGCTCTTGAGGTGTTCACCGGCGTCGGCGGCACCGTCGTCACCGTCAGCGGCGCCAAGGGGGGCGTCGGCACCACCCTGGTCGCCGTCCAGCTCGCCCTCGCCGCCCAGGCCTCCGGCCGGTCCACCGCCCTGCTCGACATGGACCTGCAGACCGGCGACCTCGCCTCCTACCTGGACGTCCAGTTCCGCCGCTCGGTCGCCGACCTCGCCACCATCACCGACATCTCCCCGCGTGTCCTCGCCGACGCCGTCTTCCGCCACGACAGCGGGCTCGCCCTGCTGCTCGCCCCGGGCGAGGGCGAACGCGGCGAGGAGGTCACCGACCGCGCCGCCCGCCAGATCGTCGGCGCCCTGCGCTCCCGCTACGAGGTCGTCGTCGTCGACTGCGGCGCCCAGCTCAGCGGGGCGGGCGCGGCCGTCGTGGAGATGGCCGACACGTCCTTGCTCGTCACGACGCCGGACGTGGTCGCCGTGCGCGGCGCCAAGCGCGCCGTGCGCATGTGGGACCGGCTCCAGATCCGCAAGGCGGAGGAGACCACCGTCGTCGTCAACCGGCACACCCGGGGCACCGAGATCCAGCCCCCGCTCATCCAGAAGATCACCGGCACCGCCCTCGCCGCCACCGCGATCCCGGCCGCCTACAAGGAACTCCAGGGCGCGGTGGACGCCGGGCGGCTGCACGAACTGGACGCCAAGAGCACGGTGAAGCAGGCGCTGTGGACGCTGGCGGGCGAACTGGGGCTGGTCAACGCGCCCGCGCCGGACCGGAGGGCGGGACGGGCCTCGTTCCGGAAGCGGAAGGAGGGCGGGGGGTGAGCCGGGGGGCGGGTGCGCTCCGGGGGGATCGGGGGCGGTTGGTGCGTGGGCTTCGGGGCGACCGGGGTGGGGAGGCGCGTGGGCTTCGGGGCGGCCGGGGTGGGGCGGTGCGTGGAGTTCGGGGCGGCCGGGGTGGGGCGGTGCGTGGAGTTCGGGGCGGCCGTGGTGGGGCGGTGCGTGGAGTTCGGGGCGGCCGTGGTGGGGCCGTGCGTGGGCTTCGGGGCGGCCGGGGTGGGGCGGTGCGTGGGCTTCGGGGCGGCCGGGGTGGAGCGGTGCGTGGAGTTCGGTGCGACCGGGGCCAGGTCACCATCGAGTTCCTCGGTATGACCCCGCTGATCCTGCTGACGCTGGTGCTGCTGTGGCAGTGCGCGCTGCTCGGGTACACCTTCACGCTGGCCGCCAACTCCGCCGACATGGCCGCCCGCGCGGGCACGGCCGCCGAGGACCGGCAGGGCGCCTGCCAGACGGCGGGCATGGAACACCTGCCGGGCGCGTGGACGGGCGGCGCGAAGATCACCTGCGGGGAGAGCGGGGGGCTGGTCACGGCCGACGTCCACCTCAAGGTGCCGGTGCTGTTCCCGGGCACGATCGCCTTCCCCTTCGAGGTCGACGGGCACGCGGGGGCGGTTGTGGAGGAGGGGGACTGATGGCCGCACTCCGAGGGGAGGACCGATTCCGGGGGCGGGCCGGCCGCCGCGACAGCGGTCAGGTCGCCATCGAGTACCTCGGCTTCATCCCCATCCTGATCCTCGTCGCCATGGCCGCCATCCAGATCGGCCTCATCGCCTACACCGCCCAGCAGGCCGGCACCGCCGCCCGCGCCGGGGCCCGCAGCGCCTCGCTGGACGGGCCGTACGCCGCCGACTGCCAGGGCGCGGTGAGCAGTTGGCTGGCCGACGGCACGAGCTGCACCAGCGCCGGGCTCGGCGACGAGGTGCGGGTCACCGCCACCGTCGACATCCCGTCCGTCGTCCCGGGCTGGGACTTCGGCGACGCCACCAAGTCCGCCACCATGCCGCTCGACCACTGAGGAGCACCAGGAGCCATGAGTCTGCGGTCGCGCATCAGCGCCCCCGAGGAGAACGGAAGCCGGGGCGAGGACGGCCACCTGGTCGCCTCCTACCGGGCCAAACTCCTGGAGGAGATCGACCTCGCGGAGATGAGTTCGCTCGCCGCGGCCGAACGCCGGGCCCGTCTGGAGCGCGTCCTCGGCCACATCATCAGCCGCGAGGGCCCGGTGCTGTCGACGGTGGAGCGCTCCCAGCTGATCCGCAGGGTCGTCGACGAGGCACTCGGCCTCGGCATCCTGGAACCCCTGCTGGAGGACGCCTCCATCACCGAGATCATGGTCAACGGCCCCGACGCGATCTTCGTCGAACGGGCGGGCCGCGTGGAGCAGTTGCCGCTCCGCTTCCCCTCCCACGACCAGCTGATGCAGACCATCGAACGGATCGTGTCCACGGTCAACCGCAGGGTGGACGAGTCGAACCCCATGGTCGACGCCCGGCTGCCCTCCGGAGAGCGCGTCAACGTGATCATCCCGCCGCTCTCCCTGACCGGCGCCACCCTGACCATCCGCCGCTTCCCGCGCTCCTTCACCCTGCACGAGATGGTCGGGCTCGGCTCCCTCGACGAGCCGATGGTGTACCTGCTGGCTGGACTGGTGCAGGCGAAGCTCAACATCATCGTCTCCGGAGCGACCGGCACCGGGAAGACGACCCTGCTCAACGCCCTGTCCGGGCTGATCCCGGAGGTGGAGCGGATCATCACCATCGAGGACTCCGCCGAACTCCAGCTCCAGCAGAACCACGTCATCCGCCTGGAGTCCCGCCCGCCGAACGTGGAGGGCCAGGGCCGGGTCACCATCCGCGACCTGGTCCGCAACTCCCTGCGGATGCGCCCCGACCGCATCGTCGTCGGAGAGGTCCGCGGCGGCGAGTCCCTGGACATGCTCCAGGCCATGTCCACCGGCCACGACGGCTCCCTCGCCACCGTGCACGCCAACAGCACCGAGGACGCCCTGATGCGGCTGAAGACGCTGGCCTCCATGTCCGACGTCGAGGTCCCCTTCGAGGCGCTGCACGACCAGATCAACAGCGCCATCGACGTCATCATCCAGCTCACCCGCTTCCCCGACGGCGCCCGCCGCATCACCGAGATCGCCGTCCTCGACAGCCACGGCGGGGAGCCGTACCGGCTGGCCACGGTCGCCCGCTTCAACGCCCAGCCGATGGCCGCCGACGGCCGGGTCTACGGCGCCTTCGAGTACTACCCGCTGCCACGCCGCACCGCGGAACGCCTCTACATGGCCAACCAGCCGGTACCGCAGGCGTTCGGGGTTGCGCAGTCACGGGAACAGCTCGCCATCCGGGCAGCCCGGTAACCGGCGGGGTGGGGAGCAACGGATGGAACCGGCGGGGTGGGGAGCATGGATGGAACCGGTGGGCTGGGGAGCACGGATGGAACCGGCGGGGTAGGGAGCAACTGATGGAATTCGAAACGCTGATCACGCTGACCACCGGCATTACTGTGCTGACCTGCGCGCTCGCCGTGGCAGGCCTGCACGCCTACGCCGCCGGCCGCGCCCAGCGCCAGGCCCTCGTGGAACGCCTCGCCGCCACCGGCCAGGGCACGCCCACCGGACGCAGGCGCCGCTTCGCCGGCCTGGACCGCCGCCTGCGCCGTACGAAGCTCGGCCGCAAACTGGAGCTGCGCCTGCTCGCGACGGGCCTGGATGTGACACCGGGCGAGTTCTTCATCTACATGCTCGCCACGGTCGCCGGCCTGTGGATGGTGGGCCAGGCGACACTGGCGCCCTTCTTCGGCCCCATCGCGGGCCTGCTCGGGATCTGGGCGGCGGTGCAGTTCCTGAACTGGCAGCGCCAGAAACGCATCGAGCGCTTCATCAACCAACTCCCCGAACTGGCCCGCATCCTGGCCAACGCCACCCAGGCGGGCCTCGCCCTGCGCACCGCGATCGGCATGGCGGCGGAGGAGCTGGAGGCCCCCGCGGGCGAGGAACTGGCCAAGGTGGCCAACCAGTTGGCGCTGGGCGCCTCCATGGACGACGCCCTGAACGAGCTGGCCGACCGCCTCCCGTCCCGCGAACTCGTCGTCCTGGTCACGACGCTGGTCCTCTCCAACCGCGCCGGCGGCCAGGTGGTCAGCGCCCTGCGCAACCTCACCGAGACCCTGGAGGAGCGCAAGGAGACCCGCCGTGAGATCCGCACCCAGCTCTCCCAGGTCAGCATGACCTCGTACGCCGTCCCCGCCCTCGGTATCGGCTCCCTGTTCCTGATGAACGGGGTCAAGGACGGCGCCCTGGACCGCATGACCGGCTCCCCGGTCGGCCAAGGGGCGGTGCTGGTGGCGTTCGTGCTGTACGCGATCGGCTTCGTGATGATCCGGCGCCTGTCCAGGATCGACGTGTAGGGGCGGGGGACGACGACGATGGCATGGATCCTCGCCCTGGTGATGGGCCTGAGCGTGTACGGCGCCTTCGCGGGCATCCGCATGTACCGCGCCGACGCGAAACTCCCCGGCGACCTGCAACTGGCCCTGGAGGTCGGCTCCACCCGCACGGGCGCCGTGGACTCCCTGATCGACCGCATGGGCATGCGGTACGCCCCGGCCGTACTGCGCCTGATGGGCCCGAAGCAGGTCGCCAAGTACCGCCGCAAGATCGACCTGGCGGGCAACCCCGGCGGCCTCACCATCGACCGGTACGCGGCCCGCCGCGCGGTCTACGGCTTCCTGGGCCTGGTCGGCGGCCTGGTCTTCCTCATGCGCGGCCAGTACCTGGTGACCCTGCTGCTGCTCGCCTTCGGCGCCTTCTGGACAGAGGTCGGCATCTGGTCGGCGATCCGCATTCGCAAGGACGTGATCGAACGGACCCTGCCCGACTTCCTCGACGTCCTCGCCGTGGTCGTCAGCGCGGGCCTCGGCTTCCGGCAGGCCCTGGACCGCGTGGCCTCCCGCTACGAGGGCCCCTGGGCCGACGAACTGCGCATCACCCTGCGCCAGATGGACCTCGGCATGAGCCGCCGTCAGGCCTTCGCGGAGCTGCGCCGCCGCAACGACTCCGAACAGGTCGCGATGTTCGTGACCGCCCTCCAACAGGGCGAGGAACTGGGCGCGCCCATCGTGGACACCCTGGTCGCCCTGGCCAAGGACATGCGCCGCACGGACGCCCAGAACGCCCGGAGGAAGGCCGCGCGGGCGGTCCCCAAGGCCACGATGATGATCACCACCTTCATGGTCCCGGCGACGATGATCCTGCTGGGCGCGGGCCTGCTCCTCGGCTCGGGCACGGACTTCGGCTCGATCACGGGGGAGTAGGGGATGGCGAGGAACCGACGGGTGAGAGATCGATGGGGGAGGAATCGATGGGGGAGGAATCGATGGGGGAGGAGGGGGCCGGTGACGACGGCGGCGGATGCGAACGAACCGCAGGGCGTACGCGCACAGACGCCCGACCCCACCCTCGCGCTCCAGATAAACGCCCTCCAGGCGACCACCCGCATGGTCTTCGCGTTCCGCCTGGCCATGCTCGCCCTCTCCGCCCCCGTGGCCCTCCTCAACGCCGCCCCCGGCCTCGGCACCCGCCTGGTGGGCGCGGCGACCGTGGCCACCTTCACGGTCAGCTACGTGCTGTTCCGGGACTGGGAGCGCTTCGGCCCGTTACTCCTGCGCCACCCCACTCTCCTGGCGCTGGACACGCTCTTCGGCGCCCTCCTGCTGATCTCGGCCGGCCCGGACACACCCCTCGCCTACGTCAGCGTCTGCACCCCTCTCCTGGCCGGCATCGCCTACGGCTACCGGGCCGCGGCCGTCTTCGCGAGCCTGCAGTCCCTGATCCTGCTCCTCGCCCACGCCATCACGGCGGGCCCGGAGACGACCCTCGCGGAGAAACTGCTGCTCCCCGGCTTCTGCGTGATCACCGGCGCGGCGGGCTCCGCCCTGCGCAACCTGATGCTCCGCTTCGGCGAGGCGACGCAGGCCCTGGCGACGACCCGGGCCCGCCTGGCGGCGACGGAGGCGGTGAGTGCCGAACGCGCGCGCCTGGCACGGGAGATGCACGACTCGGTGGCGAAGACCCTGCACGGGGTGGCACTGGCGGCGGACGCCCTGTCGGCGACGGCGGCACGCACACCGTCGAACTCCGCGCTGATCAAGGCCCAGGCGGAACTGGTGGCGAGGTCCACACGCAGGGCTGCGACGGAGTCGAGGCGCCTGCTGACGGACCTGCGCAGCGAGGAGCCCGCCGCGTGCGGTGACGTATTCGAGGAACTCCGCGCCCGAACACGGGCGTTCACGACGCGCACAGGAGTCCCGGCGACGTACACGCCGACAAGTCCCCCGGACGCGGCGCCACCCCTTTCGCCCTCGGTGACCCACCAACTCCTCTCCATCGCCGCCGAGGCCATGGAGAACGCCCACCGCCACGCGTCCCCCACGGCGGTGAACGTCCGCGCGGGAGTCCACGGCGACCTCCTGCGCCTCAGCGTCTACGACGACGGCACCGGTCTCCCCGAGGGCCTGACGCTGGAACAGCTGCGCGGCGAGGGCCACTTCGGCCTGCTCGGCATGGTCGAGAGAGCCGCGTCGGTGGGCGCCCGGATCCGGATGGGGCGCGGCGGCCACGAGAAGGGCACAGAAGTCCTGCTGGAACTGCCCCTGTCGGAAGGCTCCACTGACGGTGCGAAGGACATGACGGCATGACCGATCCGGACTTCCCCACGAGTGCGCAGGCGTCCGAACCCCTCCGGGTGGTGGTCGCCGACGACAACCCGGTGGTACGGGCGGGCCTGACGGCGCTGCTGACGGGCCGCGACGACATCACGGTGGTCGCCGAGGCAACCAACGGCCGCGAGGCGTACGAGGCGGCCCGCGACCACCGCCCCGACGTGGTCCTCCTGGACGTCCAGATGCCGGGCGTGGACGGCCTGGCGGCGCTGCCCCACCTGGTCACCCTGGCCCCGGTGATGATGCTGACGTACAGCAGGGAATCGGCCACTGTGGAGGAGGCACTGCGCCGGGGCGCCAACGGCTATCTGGTGCACGGGGAGTTCACGGCGGCGGAGCTGGTGGCGGCGGTGAAGGACCTCAAGGAGGGGAAACCGCACTTCACGGCCACGGCGGCGCAGACACTGCTGCGAAACCTGCGGGGCGGGGGAGCGGATTCGCAGCAGCATACGGAACAACCCCCTCCACGAGTACCTTCTGCTACCCCTCTTTCGCAAATGCAACCACCTGTGGCACAGTCTTCGGGCAGAGTGTCGGGCAGGAAGGGAACCGCGGGTTTCCAACTGAGCACGAGGGAGGCGGAGATCATGGACCTCATCGCGTCCGGCATGACGAACCATCAGATCGCCGCCGCGTGCTTCATCAGCGAGAAGACGGTCAAGAACCACATCAACCGGATCTTCGCCAAGCTCCACAGCACCACCCGCGCCCAGGCCACGGCCAAATGGCTGGGGGTGACCTGACATGCGCGCACTTTGGGCCCGCATTTGGGCCCCCGGACCCTCCCCTTCCCACCCCACCCCGCCCTACGGTGCGCCCACCCCAACAGCAACCGAAGGGAACCACGATGACCAACCGCCCCAACCTGAACGACAAGGGTCAGACCGCGGTGGAGTACCTGGGGATCATCGCGGTGGTTGTTGCGATCGTGTTGGCTATTACGGGGACGGATATCGGGCAGACGATCTACGACGCCATCGTGGACAAGATCGACGAGGTCACCGGCTGATCAGGAGCCGCAGGTACGGCGACGCAGGGCAGGCGTTCCCCATCTACATCACCGTGGTGGGGGGCCTGCTCTTTCTTGCGTTCGCGTATCTCGCGGTCGGCCAGGCCGCGGCGAACCGGAACGGCGCACAGACGGCCGCCGACGCGGCGGCGCTCGCGGCGGCACAGGACACTCGGGACCAACTCGCCGACGCGTGGGTGAAGGACGTACTCGACCCGACGAAATGGCAGGACATCTTCGAGGGTTTCGCGGACGGCCTCGCACCCTCGTGTTGGCGGGCCGAACAACTCGCGGGACAGAACGACGCCCACGTGGAAGCGTGCGATCAGACAGGTCCCTTGGAGTACGAGGTCTCGGTGCAGATGGACAAGCCGGTAGGTGACTCCATCGTCCCGGGAACGGAAGGCAAGTACGCGAAAGCGTCCGCCGTCGCCGTGATCGAGTCCCGCTGTACTTTCGAACTCCCCGGCGAGGACGCGGAAGACGAAGAACTACCGCAACTCACCTGTGAGGACCAGGTCTGGGACCTGGACCCGGAGGACATCACCGATCTCCCGGACCCCGAAGACCTCTTCGACGTCCACCTGGCCGACTGACAACCGAACGACAAGGGATGAAGGAAGCAGAGGCATGAGCATTCGGTTCACTGCGAAGGCCCGAAGGGGGATGGTCGCCCTGACCGTCGCGGCCGGTCTGGCCGTCGGTGTGGCCGGTTGCGGGGGTGGTGGCGGTGACGACAAGAAGCCCGAGGCGTCGACGTCTGCTTCCCGGAACGACGGCTCCAAGCCGAGTGCGCAGGAGGGGACTGACGAGCCGCTGGCGGAGATAAGGGGCGAGGACGGCCTTGTCCTCCGTATCGACTCCGCCCAAAGGGACTCCGGCGGCTTTGTGACGGTCACCGGTGAGTTGAAGAACGACGGCGACGAACCGGCCCGTGTCTCGGTCCGCACAGCGGGGGACGAGACCGAGATCCTCAGGCACGGTTCGTCGCTGGGAGGAGCGACCCTCGTCGACTCGGCCACCAAAAAGCGCTACTACGTACTCCGCGACACCGACGGCCGCCCCTTGACGACAACCGACATGCCCAGGATCAAGGCAGGTGCCTCGATCCCCGTGTTCATGCAGTTCCCCTCCCCACCGAAGAACACCACCGAAGTAACCTTCCAACTCCCCACCTTCGCCGCCGCCGCGATCCAGATCTCCGGCTGAGGCACCCGCCATGACGACGACGAAGAACCTCACCACAGCCATGGCGGCAGCCACGGTCATGCTCTGCACCACGCTGTACGGCGCCACAGCCGCCCATGCCGACGAAGACCCCAGCGTCCCCCCAGGTACGGAGGCCACAGCGACGGCCCCCGTGGAAGTGGACCCCAACGACCCGGACCTGAAGCTCCCCGAGGGCGCGACGCTCGCGGAGCCCAAGGTGCTGGACATCAAACAGGTCGTAGAGGACCAGAGCGGCGACGAACGCCGGGAAGACACCAACGCGGATGTGAAGTTCGCGCTGCAGGCAGAGGTGCTGTTCCCGAAGGACAGCGCGAAACTGAACGGCGAGGCGAAGGCAAGAATCGCCGCGATCGCGGACGAGATCAAAGCCCAAAAGGCCACCAGGATCAGGGTCTTCGGCTTCACCGACAACCTGGGCTCCTCGGCCCACGGCGACGTGCTGTCCAAGCAGCGCGCCAACGCCGTGGAGGACATCCTCAAGTCCGAACTGAACGACCCGAACATCACCTACGAGGTACGCGGCTACGGCGAGCAGTACCCCATCGCCTCCAACGCGACGGAGGCCAGCCGCAAGAAGAACCGACGGGTGGAGGTCAGCTTCCCGCGCTCGGAGAACTGAGAGAGAACCGAGAACCGCCGCCGCTCACACCCCGCGTGAGGAGGCGAGCAGCACATGCCCCGCCGCCGTCAGGGTGTGCAGCGCGTGCTTCCCGTCCCGCAGCAGCGCCGCGAGCCCGGCGTTGCGCAGCACGGTCACGTGCTCACTCGCGCTGGCCGGCGAGATCCGGGCACGTTCGGCGAGCTGGGTGGTCGTGCTGCCCGGATGGTCGGCGATGACGCTCAGTACGAGCGCGCGGGTACGCCCGAGCAGCGCGGCCAGTGACTGCGGCGGCTCGGCCAGCGCGGTCGCCGTGACGGCGGCCGGTGCCGCGCCGAGCGGCTGGTCGGAGCGGACGGGGAAGGTGATCCACGGCTGCTCCGCGTCGTGCTCCAGGAGCGGGTAGTGCGAGCCGAACAGGCTCGGGATGAGCAGCAGTCCGCGACCACCGAGGTGGACGTCGCCGCTGAACCCGGAGGCCATGGTGACGTGCAGGACGGGCGGCTGCCAGATCATCCGGCGCGGGTTCAGTTCGCGCAGCAGCCGGTCGACCCCGTGCTCACCGAGGTGCTTCAGCCGTAGGACCCGGTCCGCCGCGGCGAGCCGGTCGATCTGCGGCCAGTACGGGGCGACGATCCGCTCGTAGGCCTCCTCGACCAGGTCGGCCACTTGCCGGGCGAACAACGGACTCTCGCTCGCCCGACGCGTCTGTGGCGACAGCCGCGTGGCCCGCTGCCGCGCCCACTCCTCCATGTCCCTGCGCACGGTCGCGGCCGGAGTGGAACGCAGCCGCTCCACGAGGTCGGCCGGACTCCCCTCGTCGGTCAGGCCGCTGTCGACGAACCCCACCCCGGCCCCGGTGGACGGGATCAGCTCGAACAGGGGACTGAGCCGCGGAGGAAGCCGTTCGCCCATGCGCTGCCGCCAGGCATCGAAGTGCACAGGATGCCGCCTCTCCTGCAACTGCCGGATCGCGATCTCCAGCTCAAGCAGCGAACGCGGTCCAGAGGCGAGGCGGGTACGGGCCAAGTCGTCCGCCGTGAAGTGAAAGCGCAGTGCCACGTCCCCGAGTCTGGTCGGCGCGATCGTTTCGGAGGAGCCCGAAACGAGTCGACCTGACCACGGCGACAGCCGAGTCTGGACACCACGCGGGGCTGGACGGGGGTCGGCCCCGCGTCGTGCACCCCGCACCGGGACCGGCACGCCCCAGGCGATGTCAGTCCCTGCAAGTACCCTTCCCAGCACCACGCACCGACTGGGGAGGACCCGGAGAATTGACTGGCCTGACCGCTTTCCCACTGCCGTTCCAGACCGGGCATGCCATGCGCTACATGCCGCCGCGGACACTGCGCGAGCTGGAGATGATGCAGTGCAGCTCTCAAATCCGGGCCAAGTCACGGTGGTTCGAGAAAATGAACGACGCCGGCATCGTGGCCAAGTGGACCCAGGAGGCGCTTGCCCAGGGCCTCACCGAGGCGCAGATCCGCTACGTGCTGGACGAACTCGCGTACTACGCCACCCTGCGCGACGAGCGGACCGGTATCGAGGTGTCGGCGGTCGACGGCGTGTGGCAGTCGGACAGCCTGGTCGAGGAGGACCTCAGGGTCCGCCTGCGCGAGGCGGTCCGGGTCCTGGAGGACGTACGGGAGGAGGAGCAGGACTGGCACCCGGGCTCGGACGGCCAGGTCCTGGACCTGGTCCACCCTTCCCTCTTCTGCCTGGTACGAGAGGCGAGCAACGGCCCCGACCGGGCCTGGCAGAACCCCACGAACCACTACTCGCGCCACGAGTTCTCGGAGAAGTTCCAGTGGCTGCCCACGGACGTGCGGGTCGATGAGAACGGCGAGGCGGAGTTCCTCTCCTACGTGAACAACGTCCACCCGGACAAGCACCACGAACTGGCCGCCGTACTACCCGAGTTGTTCACCAGAATGCTCCCCCTCTACGAGAGGGTGCTCACCGACCTGCGCAACCCGCGCCCCGTGCGGATCGACGTCAACCCCTACACCTGGTACGACTCGCAGCCGGAACGCCCGGTCAGAACGTCCTTCGAGGACGTGAAGGACTTCGAGGAGGCCATGAACGCCTGGGGCATGGCGATGGACGAGTGGTACGAGAACCGCTCCCCGAACATCCCCGACGCCCCGGCCTTCACCCCGCCCGAGCCTCCGACCGACGCCACCCGGGTCGACCTGCGCGGCCGCGACCTCCAGGTCATCGTCAAGCTCGCCACCATTCACCTCACCCCGGAGAAGCCCGAGTACCCCGGCGGCTCCTGGCACGTGGAGGGAATGCTGAACGAACGCATAGTCTCGACCGCCCTCTACTACTGGGACAACGAGAACATCACCGACAGCCGCCTGAGCTTCCGCACGGCACTCGACGACCCGGAGTACGAGCAGAGCGACGACAACGGCGTACGCGAGGCCTACGGCCTGGAGGACGAGGACGCCCTGAACCAGCTGCTGGGCTCGACGTCGACCCCGCAGGGCCGCTGCCTGGCGTTCCCGAACATCCTCCAGCACCAGGTCAGCCCGTTCCGCCTGACCGACCCGACCCGCCCCGGGCACCGCAAGATCCTGGCGTTCTTCCTGGTGGACCCGTCGAGGAAGATCGTGTCGACGTCGGACGTACCCCCGCAGCAGCCGTGGTCCCCGACCTCCACCATGACCCTCGACCAGGCCAAGACGTACCGAGAGCAACTCATGCAGGAACGCAAGTACTTCGTGGACGCGCACAACGAGGAGCTGTACGAACGCGAGTTCTCGCTCTGCGAGCACTGACCAGGCCCGCCCACGAGCCGCGAAGGCTCACTTGAGGGCCTGAAGGAAGGCGTTCCAGGCGGAGGATCCGACGGTGACGTACGGCGATTCCGGAGTCTTGGAGTCCCGAAGGTGGACAGTGGAGGAGGCAACAGCGACCTCCAGACACTGTCCACCTTCGCCGCTGCTGTAGCTCGACTTGAACCAGTGCAACGTCTCTATGCTCATCGCTCACCCAGCATCTTCTCGATCAGCTCAAGGGATTCGTCCGGCCGGAGGGCCTGACCCCGGATAATCCCATAGCGAGCGGCCAGAACACGCACCTCTTCTCGGTCAACGACGAGACGCGGATAGCCCTGAGTCTCCATGTAGGCAACCTGCTCCTGCCCCTTGGGAATCAACAACGTAAACCCGTTGTCGAGACACGGATGCCGGCTCAGCTCGGTAGGCATCACTTGAAGCTGAACGTTCCGCATGCGCCCGATGCGAAGTAACTGCCGTAGCTGCCCCGCGTGCACCGAGGGCCCGCCGATCGGTCGCTCAAGCTCCGACTGCTCGATGATGAAACTGCACTCCGGGGGCGGCCACTTCTCGAAGAACTGTTGCCGCGACAGCCGGTCGGCGACACGCCGCTCGATGGTCTCTTCGTCGAGGGGAGGATGGCGCTGCGTGAAGACGGCGCGAGAGTAGTCCTCGGTCTGAAGCAACCCGAGCACACCCATCGTGCTGTAGTCATGGAGCGAGACGGCCTCCGCCTCCAACGCCGCGTAGTTCCGGTACCACTCCGGATGCCGGGTACGCGCCTTGGCCATGGCCTCCTTGACCTCGGGGATGACTTCCTTCAACAGATTCCCGGCGTCGAGGATGTCGTCGGCCCTCTCCAACAGGTCGGGCTGCGGAGTCCGCACGCCCCGCTCAATGGCGGAGATGGCATCGGGCCCATAGGCGACGAGCGCCCCGAACTCCTTCTGCGTCAGCCCTTTCCGCTCACGCAGCACCCGGAGCATCTTGCCGACGGCGGTGAACAACCCCGTCGTGCCGTTCGCCTCGGCCGGTGTTTCCGCACCCCGTTTGACCACGCCAGCACCTTCCCGCAAAGAAGTCGAAGAGCCGTACGGAAGTCAGACTAGAAACGCATACAGAACAGGTCGCCAGAAGCTCAGAAATCCCCCCATTAAGCTGAACAAAACGCAAACACACCCCCCGCCGAGCCGGAGGCGCTACACGCCCTCCACGTCCCCCTCAACCTCCACGACCACCTGACTCCCGACCCGAAGCCCCCACCCCGCCATGGCCCCGGCCTCGGCCTCCAGCACATGCCGGGCCCGAAGCCGCGGCAGCCCGATGCGCCCCGGCTTCATGGTGCGCACGGCGACGACCCGCATCCGCCGGTCGAGGTAGGCGACATCGATGGGGATACGCATCCCGACGGTGTGCACGCTGTTGGCGGGAGACAGCAGCAGAGCCCCCTCCACCGATTCCCGCCCGAGCAGCCCGCGCGTACGGGCGCGATAGGACGAGGCAATCTCCAGGGGCACCCGCACACCCCCCACCGTCCCCAGCACGACCAACTTCCCTGCACCGTCCCGCCATTGCCGCCTCATGCACCCAATCTCCCCGGCAGGACCCTCACTACGCCCCCCGCACCCCTCCTTTGCGTATTCATAAATGGAATGACCGGCTCACCCCCGCCCACGAACAATTGGCCGAGTTATGCAACCGTTACGGCCACTGGCGACGTCTCATCGGTTGATTTGGCCTCATACGCACCGCCAGTCACCGACCCCCGCCCTGGTGCCCCGTCACCCCGCTGGATAGTTTTGCTTCGCTCAAGAGAAGCCTCGCCTCACCGGGAGCCGACCGTGAACCGCCGCCCCACCCTCCTCGCAGCGCTCACGCTGACCGCCGCAGCGGCCCTGACGCTGTCCGCGTGCGGGAGCGACGACAGCCCCGAGAAGAAGGACAACGACAAGATCGCCGGAGCCGACACCGGGAACAAGACCTCGGCGTCCCCGACCCAGAGCGACCCCGCCACCACGGACCGCCCGAAGATCGAGCTGCCGTCGGACATCTCCTACACCTTCGACTGGCCCAAGACGGGCGACAAGGAGAAGGACGCGGTCCTGGCCGACAGCGAGCAGTCGATCAAGGCACTCGACCTGGCCATCGTCAACCAGGACCCGCTGGACGAGCCGTACCGCTTCTACCACGAGGGCGAAGCCGCTGCCGAGGCCGAGAAGTTCATCCAGAACTACGTGGACAACAAGGCCGGCCTCACCGGCGCCTACCGCTTCTACGCCCCCGTGGTGGCTGTCGCCAAGGACGGATCGGCTTCCCTCAGCTACTGCGAGGACCAGGGGAAGGCGTACGTCAAGGATCTGAAGACCGGCAAGGCCAAGAAGACCGAGGTCACTGCCAAGAGCTACGTGATCTACCACACGTCGCTCAAGAAGAACGACAAGGGTGTCTGGGTAGTCCAGAAGGTCGTCTCCGAGAGGGGGAGTGCCAAGTGCCGGCCCTGACCCGGATATTGAAGAAGCTTCCATGCGCCGCAGCGCTCGGTGTGTGCCTGATGATTTCTGCCCTCCCCAACCCGGCGCACGCCGACGACATCACCGGAGACGGCGGCTCCTTCGGTGAGGGCGGCACCGGCGCCAACGTCAATGGCGACAAGCTCTCGGTATCCGCCGGCGGCGTGGTCTTCGACCACTCCAAGAACGGCACCGGCGCCAAGGCCGGCACCCTGACCTCGACCACGTCGTGGACGCCACCGCCGTGCTGGCACGCCCCGAAGTACACCCCTGAGGGCCTCCAGAAGTACCTGGAGCCGATCTGGGAGGCGGGCTCGACGGGCCACACATGGGACGCCGAGCAGCGCGAGAAGTACAACGCCAACGACGAGAAGAAGGCCTTCAACAAGGACAAGTCCGGCGAGGGCTACTGGTGGGGCGCCTACGTCAACGACAAGACGTTCCCCCCGGGTTGGGACTCCTGCTACGAGGACGAGTACTTCTGGGTCGACACGGGCGACGCCCCACCGGCGAACATCGCGAACGCCATAACCCCCGAGATCCTGGCCCAACTGGCCTACGCGGAGATCCGCGTCCCCGGCACGAAGGTGACTCTGGCCCCGGAGAACGCGACGAAGGTGAACCTTCCGACGTGGGCGTGGCTGGACGCGGCGGACTTCAAGCCGGTGTCGGTGACAGCGTCGGTACCGGTCCTGGGCCTGGAGGCGACGGCGACAGCGGAACCGGTGTCCCTCCAGATCGAGCCGGGCACGAAGGACGCGGTGACGTACCCCGCGTCGGGTGTCTGCGAGATCAACAACGGCCGCATCGGAGAGCCGTACGCGAAGGGCAAGGCGGACCGGACACCCCCATGCGGAGTGAAGTACCTCCGCTCCTCCGGTGACGGCACATTCCCCCTCCAGGCGACGGTCACTTGGGAGATCACCTGGACGGGATCCGGCGGAGCCGGCGGCGACCTGCCCGACGGCACCTTCGGCGCCACGCAGGACGTGGTGGTCCAGGAAATCCAGGCCATCAACAGGTGAGTGGAGGGGCGCCGCCACCGCAAGGAGCGGCGCCCCGGTTACGTTTGCTTCGATCAAGAGAAGCCTCGCCTCACCGGGAGCCGACCGTGAACCGCCGCCCCACCCTCCTCACCGCGCTCGCGCTGACCGCCGCAGCGGCCCTGACGCTGTCCGCGTGCGGGAGCGGGGACGACGCAAAGACCACCGGAGCTGACGAGGCGAACGGCAAGTCCCCGTCGCCCAGCGCGACTGGCACACCGGCCTCCACACAGCGCCCGAAGATCACCTTCCCGGCGGACGCCAAGAACGTCTTCGAGGACCAGAAGACGGGCGACAGGACGAAGGACGCCGTGCTGGCCGACAGCGCCCTGGCGGTGAACGCCGTGGACGAGGCGATCTTCGAGGGCACCACGGACACGAAGGCGCTGGGCTTCTACAACACGGGCAAGGCACTGGAGTCGTCGGTCACCTTCGTGCGGCAGTACATCGACGGCGGCGACACCTGGACCGGGGTGACCCGGTACTACGACTACAAGGTGACCCTGTCCGGCGCCGACAAGGCCTACGTCACGTACTGCGCGGACGAGAGCAAGTCGTACATCAAGAACAGGAAGACGGGAAAGGTCGAGAAGTCACCCGCGACTGCGGACTCCTACGTCCAGTACGACACCAGCCTCGCCAAGAACGACCGGGGCGTCTGGCAGACGACCAGCATTACATCGAACGGAGGAGCGGAGCCGTGCCAGCCGTAGGGGCTATCGGTGCCGCGCCCAGTACGACCAGGTCACCGCGGTCATCAGCCCCGGAATGGCGAACAGCGGCGAGAAGGTAACCCACCAAACGCCCTGCGCGACACCACTCTCCATATAGGTCTGACTCTCAACGGTGAACGCCACAACGAGCTGCCAAACCGCCAAGAACACCAGCAACCCGGAGACCCCCCATGCCACCAGCCCAAGTACCTTGGGCTGCACAGGCACCCTCCACCGCTTCCTAATGCTGTTGTCAAGCTGCCGCAGTCACCGGCGGTGTCACTTCGTAGCACCGCCGGTCACGAATCAGAGCCCAGATGACGTTGACGC